>JBOHWL010000265.1:0-4242 GCA_050736615.1 Binataceae bacterium (SeqCode)
ACGATTGGCTCGTGGGTGCGCAATTCCTGATAGACAAACAACAGGAGTCCCACCCCGCCGGCTAGGCCCAGCGCGATGATCAAGTGGGAGCTGAACCAGTCGAGCCGTTCGTCCTTGTCGAGCATCACCTGCAACGCGCCCACGCCGACCGCCAGCCAGGAGAGCCCCCACCAGTCAATCTTGCCAATCGTGCGGCGGATATAGGCGGGATCGTGGACGAAAATCGTGACCATGAGGGAAGCCATGGCGCCCACCGGCACATTGATATAGAAAATCCAGCGCCAACTGTAATTATCGGTGATCCAGCCGCCGATAATCGGACCCATGACCGGCCCCAGCATCATGCCCAGCCCCCATACCGACATTGCGACCGCCTGTTCCTGCGGCGGGAAAGTCTCCATCAGGATCGCCTGCGACATCGGCATTAGCGCGCCACCGCCGATGCCCTGCAGGGCGCGGAAGAACACCAGGGTTTGCAAATTGGGCGCGGCACCCGCCATCAGCGAGCTGCCGACGAATAGCAGAATTGAAAAATTAAAGTAGCGTTTTCTGCCGAAATAGGCGCCGCACCATCCGGTCAGCGGGATCACGATGGCGTTGGCGACGATGTAGGAAGTGAGCACCCAGGCCGCCTCGTCAACGCCCGCCGACAGGCTGCCGCGGATATGCAGCAGGGCGACGTTGGCGATGGTGGTCTCGAGCACCTCCATGATCGTCGCCAGCATCACCGCGATCGCGATGAACCATTTAGTGGGATCGCCGCCTTGCCACGCGGAACTATGGGACCGCGCGGCAGCCATCGGCCTTCCGGCGTTGCCCTCGCAATTACTTGGCTGAATTTGTATCAGCCGCGCCGATGCCGCCTCCCCAAGCACGGGCAACGGTGGCGCGACCCATTCAGCTGCTGGATTTTGTCCTCATGCAACTATTGACGCGGAGCAGCTTGGTAATTTCGGAAGGCGGTCCCGCAGGCGAGATTTGCCTGTTAAGCCTCGGGTGGCGGCTTGCCGTCTGCGGCCGTAGGCTGTGATAATATCAGCCAGACGGGGCGGCGACGCACGTATGCATGAACGAACTTGCGCGCTGGTGGTGGTCGGCAACGAAATTCTGTCCGGCAAGGTCCAGGACAGCAATGCGTATTTCGCCGCGCGCGAATTGCGCAAGCTGGGCGTGGCACTTAAGCGAATCGCGGTGGTGCCCGACGAGTTGCAAGCAATCGCCGATGAAGTCGCGGATTGCTCGCGGCGGTTTGATTTCGTCCTGACCTCCGGCGGCGTCGGCCCCACTCATGACGACATCACCATTGAGGGCGTCGCGATGGCCTTCGGCCGGAGCGTGATTAAGCATCCGGAGTTGTTGCGCATCATCAACGAACATTTCGCCGGCAATGCAAACGCCGCCGGACTCAAGATGGCGGAAGTTCCGGAAGGCGCGGTGTTGAACGCGGCCGGAGATTTGCGTTTTCCCACCGTGCAGCTCGAAAACGTCTACATCTTGCCCGGCATTCCGCAGATTTTCGAGCGCAAGCTGCTCGCCCTCGCCAGCCGCTTTACCAGCACGCCGTACTATCTTCGCACGATTTACACAGCCGCGCCCGAAAGCTCGATTGCCGAGCATCTGAACGCCTGTCTCGAGCGCTTTCCCGAACTCCTGCTGGGCTCATATCCTCGTATTGGCCATCCGGAGTACCGCGTGCGGCTGACGCTGGAATCCAAGGATCGGGAATATCTGGAGGGCGCCTTTGCCCATTTGCTCACATTGCTGCCGCGCGAGATCGTGGTAAAAACTGAATGACGTTCATCAGGTGGATGCGGGACGGGAGGAGGAAACAAATGGCCAAGCTCAATTATTTCACGGCTACTTTGGCACTGGTATTGACGATCGGCCTTGCCGGGCCAGCGGTGGCGCAGATCGCATCGCCCCAGGCGGCGCAGACGCAAACGCAGGTGCCGCAACCCGAAAACGGCGGTGTCAACTGGAAGGGAATCGGGGTAGGCGCTGGCACTGTCGCCGGGAATCTGCTGTACATACCCGCCAAGCTTGCCTACGGCATCCTGGGCGGAATCGCCGGCGGCGCGGGCTACGCTCTGACCGGTGGCAATCAACAAGTTGCCAATACGATCTGGCGCAGTTCGCTGGGTGGTGATTACGTGCTGACGCCGGACATGCTGAAGGGTGAACAGCCGATCTATTTCAGCGGTCCGAACAAAACGGCGGCGCCCCAAGCCAACATTGCGCCGATCAAGCCCCTGAACGACACCACCGCCTCCGCGAATCCCGCGCCGTCCGCGTTCAACAACATGCCGGCCAATCCAACTCCATCGTCGAACTCGGGCGGGAATGCCGTGCGGAGCACTGGCGCGGGTCATCCGCTCGACAACGGCGCGGGTCCGGCCAATTCATCAGGTTCGGCGCCGCTGCCTTCGACCAGTATCGAATGAGCGGGCGAATGGCGGAAGGAAATCGTTCATTTCAAAATTGGCGCGGAATTGGGCGATGCCGGGATGAGGGTCGGCGGACGTGAATTGACGATGAAGAAGGTCAGATTCCTGTGGAAATCGACCTGTAGCACGTGCCGCGATGCGCGTCAGTTTCTGCGCGATGAACTGCATCTCGAGCTGGACGAGCGCAATTACGCCAAAGAGCCGTTGACGCTTGCTGAGTTGAAAGAAGTCTTCAAGAATGCGGATGCGCGCGAGTTTATCAATCCGAAAAGCCCCGCTTTCAAGGCGAGGGGCCTGCGCGGCCGGCCGCTAACGCCGGCGCAGGCGCTGAAACTGATGGCTGAAGAACCGAACTTGATCAAACGGCCGTTGGTGATTGTGGACGGTGCGATCATCGCCGGCTTCGATCGCGCACGCCTGCGCGCGGATTTGGCGGGTCGTTAGGGAACCTTCGCACAATTATGTCGGTGTCATTCCGAATGGAGCCCGCCGTAGTGGAGCAAGGCAAAGCGAGCAGGCGACTCTTTATCTTGGCCGAAGGCTCGCGGACTCGCCCGCCCCATGGAGTCGCGTCCAGGACCACGAGTTCCGCGATGCGCGATCTAAAGTCAGTGAGGAATCCCGGACAGAAGCCTCTAACAGACAGAAAAATCCGGGATTCTTCGCTTTTACACGCAGCTCGCAGACTTGCCTGCTCGCTTCGCCGCACGGAGCGGCTCCGCTGGCTGCGCTCAGAATGACAGATTAAAAAGGCCCGTAAGGCAACGGGCCGCTCCAGGCTCAGGCGGATTTTTCGACCTTCTCCAGCGTCGCGGGCCGTTGCCGCTTCTGGTTGTTGCTCAGCTCGGTATCGCCGGGAACATGCGGCGTACTGGTGGTCAGCACTTCGATAAACTTGCGCACGGCGGGTGAAAGCTCGCGGCCGCGCTTATAGATGATCGCGAGGGGGCGCGTGAACGGTCCTTCGGCGAACTCCAGGACTTTCAATGAGGCGCGTGCGGTTTCCAATTCAACCGCTGAGCGCGGCACGATCGCGATGCCTTGGCCAATTTCGACCGCACGCTTGATGGTCTCGATATTATCGAATTCCATCGTATAGTGCGGTTTGACGCCGTATTCGCGCAGAATACGATCGGAAGCCTTGCGCGTCGCGATGTCGCGTTCATAACCGACAAAGCGCTGTCCGACCAGTTGGCCGACGTTGACCCGGCCTAGTCGGGCGAGCCCGTCGTCGGGCGGCACCACCAGCACCAGTTCGTCGTGACGGAAGGCGACGGTGATGATCTGGCTGCGCTTGGAGGGATAGGCGACTACGCCCAAATCGATTTTGCCCTCGATCAAATCCTCGTAAATTTTATTCGAGCGTAAGTACTCAAGATGGACGTTGACCTGCGGATAGGTGCGCAGGAACTCGGTCAGATAAGGCGGCAGTTCGTGCAAACCGACGCTGTAGACGGTGCCGACCCGGATCGAGCCGGCCACGATCGAGCCAATCTCGCGCAGCCGATTTTCAAGCTCGATAAATTTGCGGACGATTTCCTTGCTTGAATTGTAAAGAATCTGGCCGGCCGGCGTCGGTTTGACTCCCGCCCGCGCCCTCTCTAACAATCGACACTCATACTTGTCTTCGAGACTTCGCACCTGCTGGCTGACTGCCGACTGGGTCACGAAGTTCTGCGAAGCGGCATAAGAAACACTGCCGCTTTCGATGATGTCACAGAAGACCTTTAGCGTTTCAATATGCATGACTGCTTGCTTCTAATATAAGAATATTTGATGGTTGTGAGAGACGCAACCG
>JBOHWL010000266.1:0-2127 GCA_050736615.1 Binataceae bacterium (SeqCode)
TTCCCGGCGGGAAGCATCCCGAATTCGATAATCACCACGAGGTAGCGGAAACCACGAGCGCTGCGGTCGCGGCGCGCATGCCGGCCGCCAAACGAACACCGAACTTGTCATCCCGAGCACAGTGAGCAACACGAATGTTGTCGAGGGATCTCGGACCGCTTCCGTAAGCGAAGCCGATACCGGTTTTTATTCCGCGAAGCGGCCCGTTTTTGACGCACCAAACCCATGCGAGATTCCTCGCTGGGGGCAGTTTCGCCTGGAATGACACCTGTACCGATGTTACTAAGCTGATTCATTTCGTTGCGTGGCTGGCGCCTTTGTATGAAATGCGCCAGACGGTGCCGCGCGCGTCCTCGGTCACCAACAACGAGCCGTCGTGGGCCACGGCGACACCCACCGGCCGTCCCCAGACTTGACCGTCGGCGGTCACGAAGCCGGTCATGAAATCGTCGTATTCGCCGGTCGGCTTGCCGTTGTCCACAATCGCGCGGATGACCTTATAGCCCGTCCTCGGCGCGCGGTTCCAGGAGCCATGTTCGGCGGCGAAGGCGTCGCCCTGATACTCCTTGGGGAACTGCTTGCCGTGATAGAAAGCCATCTCCAGCGAAGCCGAATGCGCTTCGAGGAGAACGTCGGGCACGGTCACCTTGTCCTTGAGATCCGGCCGTTCGCCCTTATGATGCGGGTCCTGATTACCGCCGATGTAATACCAGGGCCAGCCGAAAAATTCTCCAGCGTGCACGCGCGTGATGTAATCGGGTGGCAGATTGTCACCCAGGCCATCACGTTCATTGGTGGAACACCACAGGTCGCCGGTGACCTGATTCACCGCCATCCCGACGCAATTGCGCAGGCCGGTGGCGAAGATATGCCCGCCACGGCCGTCCGGCGTGAACTCCAGCACATCGGCGCGGCGCGCTTCGGGGCCCCATGCCGCACCCAGGCCATTGCGTTGATCATATTCGCGGGCTTCCGCGAGCGTGCGTTTTGGCAAATCTCCGCCGTCATTGCTCAAGGACCCGACCGAGACGAACATCCTGGAGCCGTCACGGGAAAAGACGATATCGCGCGTCCAATGGCCACCGCCGCGCAGATGGCCGCCGCCGGGGATGTCGCGCACCACCGTTTGCGCGGGCCCGCGCGCCTTCAAATCACCGTTGTGATAGGGATAGCGCACGACCGAATCGGTATTGGCCACGTACACGTAGCGCGGATTAGGGCCCGGAGGCCAGAAATTGATCCCGAACGGCAGGTTCAAACCAGAGGCGAAAATCTGGTCGCGGGTGGGCCTCTTGGCGCCATCGGGAGCGCGCAACACGCGAATGCGGCCGGCGCGGCTCTCGGCTATGAAAATGTCGCCGTTGGGCGCGACGCGGAGCAAGCGCGGATCCTCAAGGCCGCTGGCGAATTCGTCCACGACGAAGCCGGGCGGCACTTTCAGCCGCGCCTGCGGCGGGCGCGCGACGATTTCAGCAGTGTCCACTGCGGACGATGTGGCGAACGGCGGCGGTAGATCCGCGCTGATGATTTTACGCCGCACGCCCGGCGCGTCACCGCGCCATCCCGTCATGGCCGCGCGGCCGGTCAGCAGCTTGGAGCCTTGTGCCCGCACGGTCGGCGCACCCGTCAACGCCAGGGCGATCATTCCAGCCAGAGCCGGGAGCATGGGACTTCTCATCATGTGGCTCATCAGGGAAACTGAGATTGCCCGCCGGCGATCGCGAGCGGCCATTATCACGCATGGCGCGCCCTCATCTTGACCGCCATCGGCGCGCATGCGAACAAAAGAGCGGAATAGGCCACGCCACAGCATTGGTTTGGGGACGATTTGAGTGAAATTTGGCATCCTGCAATTCTTCAGTTGGCCCGAGCGCCGCATCGCCTTGCCGTCAGTTTATCAACGCGCGCTCGAACGAATCCAAATCATGGATCAGTCCGGCTATGACGCGGTATGGCTGACGGAGCATCATTTCAGCGACTACAGCGTATGCCCATCGATTCCCGTGATGGGCGCGTATACGGCGGCGCAGACCAGGCACCTGCGCATCGGCACGGGAGTCACGCTGGCCGCCTTTTATCATCCGCTGCGCCTGGCCGAGGAAATTGCGCTGCTCGATATTCTTTCAG
>JBOHWL010000267.1:0-2234 GCA_050736615.1 Binataceae bacterium (SeqCode)
GAACGCCCGCCTGCGCGTACTCTTCAACCGCACGTTTCGCCTCGCCGCCCAGCGGTCCGTAAATCGTGATTTCAAGCTGATTGAAATCACGCCCGGCCTCATCGCACATCCGGCGCAGCTTGGCGAGGTCGGTGATCACTCGGGCGGGGGTTAGCGCGATTGGCGCCCAACCGTCACCGATCGCAACCGTGTTACGCAACGCGCGTTCGCCACCGGCGCCGACGTGAATCGGCGGATGGGGCAGCTGGATTGGTTTGGGGTTCGAGCGCAACGGGGGAAAGTTGACGAACTTGCCGTGAAATTCCGCCCCGTCACGGATCCATAGCTGCTTCATCGCACGGATACATTCGAGCGTGATATCCCAACGGCGGGGGAAATCGACACCCATAACGCGACTCTCCTCGCGCAGCCATCCGGCGCCGATGCCGAAAATGAAACGTCCGCCCGACACCAGGTCAAGCGTGGCGACCTCCTTTGCCAGCACCTTGGGGTCGCGCTCGGGCACCAGGCAGATACCGGTGCCGAGCTTCATGCGCGTGGTTACGGCCGCGGCTACCGCCAGGCCGACGAACGGGTCCATCATATGCGCATAGACGTCGGGGATTTTGCCGTCGCCGCGCGGCAACTGTGTGCTGATTGCAGACGGCATTACGGGATGTTCGGCCATGAAGAAGGATTCAAAGCCGGCCGCTTCGCATAATCGAGCCACCTCAGCGACACCAGCCGTATGAGCCGCAACCCACGCCAGGATGCCGAATTTCATTTCGCCGTTCCCGAAAGCCCGGACGCGCCATCGGCGCAGGAGCGCAACAACGAGCGAATTTCGTCACCGCTGTAGCCGAGTTGTTCGAGAATTTCGCGCGTATGCGCGCCGACTTCCGGCGCGGGCGACGGCGCACGCTTTTGCACGCCGGAGACAAAGACCGGACTGTTGACGGTCTCCAAACGGCCAACTCCCGGATATTCCAGCGGCACCACCGCATCGGCCGCGCGCAACTGTGGATCACGCACGACGTCATCGAGTACCGGCAGCGGCGCGAACTTAATATCGTTGCGGCGGAACAGGTCGCGCCATTCGGCGAGATCGCGGGCTTCGAATTGGGAAGCCAGGATCGCGTGCAAGGCCGCCGCGTTTTCCTTGCGGCCATCGTTGGTGGCGAACAAATCGCCATGGGCCAACTCTTGCTGACCGAGCAAAGCGCACAGGCGTGGGAATTCGTTATCCGGATCAATCAGGACCAGGAGGAACAGCTTGCCGTCGCGAGTGGAATAAACCGCGGTCAGCGGGTTCGGCGGATGCTTGCCCTCGCCGCGCTTGGGAAACGCCGCGTTCAGCAACTTGGCCTGGATATCGCACGCGTTGGCCCACGCGCCGCTGGCCAACAATGAGGTGGTGACGCGCGAACCGCGCCCGGTGCGCTCGCGCCGGTACAGCCCCAGCATGATTGCGCCAAACATCGACATCGAGGTGGGATGGTCGCCGATCCCGGGGCGCGGCGCGCCGGGCGAGCCGTCGGTGCCGGTCACGCCCATCATCAGGCCGGAGCGCGCCCAATAGGCGAGCGCAT
This sequence comes from Binataceae bacterium (SeqCode), assembly GCA_050736615.1. Lineage (GTDB taxonomy): Bacteria > Desulfobacterota > Binatia > Binatales > Binataceae > JBOHWJ01. The sequence goes on from JBOHWL010000267.1 coordinate 1,569, forward strand.
CGAAAGCGGGATCGTCGGCGTCCTCGCCGGCGTCGCCATAACCGGTCAGATGCGCATAGACCAGGCGGTCGTTGATCGGAGCCAAGTCATCCCAGGTCAAACGGAATTTCTCAAGCAGGGTTCTCTGATAATTGGTCACGAACACGTCGGCGGTGCGCACCAGCCGAATCAAGGCTTCGCGCCCGGCGGGTTGGGCGAGGTCCAACGCGACGCTTTTCTTATTGCGGCTGGTGAGTACCCAGCACCAATCCAATTCGGCTTTGGCCACGCCGGGAAGTTTCGAATAGAGCCGCCAAAGATCACCGCCGCCGGGCCGTTCAATCTTGATTACCTCGGCGCCGAAATCGGACATTACGGTAGCCGCGGCGGGACCTGCCACGTAGGTTCCACAATCGATGACGCGTATGCCTGAGAGCAAGCCTTGATCCATTTTTCCGAACCCTCCGACACGTAGCAATTAACCAAGCTGTAATACACCGCGAGCCTTGACGGCAACCGCGATCAAAGCCCGGAGATGAAAGATTACGCGCGGAGGACCGCCGCGCGAGATCCTTCGCTTCGGCAGCCTTCGTTCAGGATGACTCCCTAGCAGGGTGTTGATAAAGGCGTTCTTAGCGCAAGTTGCACCCAGTGCCCTCGACGCCCTGCGTAAAAGATGGCTGCTTT
>JBOHWL010000268.1:0-13489 GCA_050736615.1 Binataceae bacterium (SeqCode)
CGTGAACGTTGGCTTCTTTCCTCAGTCTTCTACCCCGCTCTTTTGTGCGGGGGAGATAAGAGAGGGGGTGCGGGCTGTGATTTATCAACGGGCCGTTAGGATGGCGCTTTACCCAGGAAATCGATTAGCAGACGGTTGAACTCGTCCGGCCGCTCGAAATAAACCGAATGGCCCGCGCCCGCAACCTTGACAAATCGCGCATGCGGCAGCCGCCGCGCCATCAATTCCATCACGTTCGCCGGGGTCAGTACGTCCTCTTCACCAACGATCAGCATGGTCGGGATGCGCTTGGACACGATAGGTTCGACCGAATGCCGCAACGCGCCCATTACCTGAATCAAATTCGGCGCCACATGCAAGTTGATTCCGGAGATCTGTTGATAAAGAAAACAGCGCGGCGGTTCGCGTTTCGGAAACTCCGCCGCATAGGCGCGCGCCAGGACAATCGAGAGGCTGCCGCTGACGTTCTCCCGCAGTTTGCCCTGCGCGCGGATAACGTCAGGATCATCCATTCCGCCAAAGGTGTCGCACAGCACCAGGGCGCTGACCCGCTCCGGATGTGCGCTGGCGAACCCGAGCACGGTCCATCCGCCCATCGACTGTCCCGCCAGCGCCGCTTTTTCTATCTCCAAATGGTCCAGCAGAGCCAACAGATCATCCGCGAAAGCGTTGGGACCGGGCCCATCCGCAACGTCGCCCGAATAGCCAAAACCGCGATGGTCGAACGTCACGCACCGGAAACGTTGCGAAAGCGCTGGCACCTGCTGCCACCAGCTGAGATGATTGCCGCCCGCGCCATGCGCCAGTACCAGCGCCGGGCCGCCGCCGTGAGTCTCGTAATAAAGCTCGATTCCGTTGATTCTCGCCAGCGGCATAGGCACCTCCAATCCCGAGCGGAATGTGTGGGCATAGCGCAACATTTCCGATTGGATGTCAAACGGCGGAACTTATTTTTCACCGGCATTCCCGATGCGCGGACGAGCCGCCGGCGAGCGCAGCAGCATGCGGCCGTCAATCACGATTGCACCTGCGCCGCGCGCCATCACCTTGACCGGATTGAGCTCAAGCTCGGCCAATTCGGGAATCAACTCGACGAGCGCCGAAACCCGCGTGAGGATCGAGATGAGTGCGTCACGATCGGCGGGCGGCGCACCACGATAACCATCCAGCAATGGACTCGCCTTGAGGCTCTTGACCATTTCGGCGGCGTCGATATCGGTCACCGGATTAAGCCGAAACGACGCATCCTTGAGCAATTCACTCATCGCGCCGCCGACACCGCAAATCAACAGCGGTCCGAAGGTCGGGTCACTGCTCACCGCGACCATCGCGTCGATGCCATCCTTGATCTGACGCTGCAGCCACACGCCTTCGAGATGAGCGCCGATCGCTCCCATGCGCTCGCTCAGCCGGCGCACCGCGTCGGCCACCGCCGCCGGTGTCAAATCCGCAATCACTTCGACCGAATCGCGTTCGCGCACGGCCTCCGGCGCGATAACCTTGGCCACCAGCGGAGCGCCAAGTGACTCGGCGACAGCGGGCGCCGATGCGACGGTGGCGCGCTCGGCCTGCGCCACACGGATGCCCGCCGCGCGCAGCACGGTCGCTAAATCATCCGGCTCGACCCAGATAAGGCCGTCGGCCTCGGCCAGCACCCGATCAACAATCGCGCGCACGGTCTCACGCGTGAAGCGGCCCAGCGAATGGGCGGCTCCAAGCGGACGCTTACGCCACAACCCGTAACGATAGGCGGCGGCCAACGCATTGGCGGCGTCTTCCGGGAAACCGTAGACCGGCAACTTGCCACGCCCTCCTTCGTGCAATTGCGCGGGTGGTCTTTGCGACGACAGAAACACCGTTAGCAACGGCTTGCCCGCCGGCATCGCAGCCGCGCCGCGCGCGATTGCGGCCGCTATTTCCGCCGCGCTGGTCATAATCGGCGGAATATACACCGCGACCAGCGAATCAACCCGCGGGTCCGCGCCAACAGCCGCGATCGCCCGTTCGAAATCCATGGGGGTGGCGGAGGCGCTCATATCGACGGGATTGCCGAAACCGCATCGCTCCGGCAGAAATTCACGCAGCCGCGCGATCGTCGCAGGCGTCAGCACCGGTAGTTTGAGCCCGCTTGCCTCGCATGCGTCGGCGAGCAGGATGCCGGGGCCACCGGCGTTCGACACCACGCCCACTCCCGGCCCGGCGGGTACCGGTTGCAGCGCGAGCAACGCGCCCACATCGAACAGTTCGGTCAAGGTGTTGGTGCGAATCACACCCGCTTGTTCAAATAACGCGTCGACCGCCACGTCGTAATTGGCGAGCGCACCCGAGTGACTGATCGCGGCACGGGTTCCGGCGGCTGAACGTCCGGACTTGACCGCGACGATCGGCTTGAGCAGCGCCACTTCGCGCGCCAGCCGCGCGAAATGCCTTGGATTGCCAACGCTTTCTAAGTACAGCAGGATGACGTCCGTGTTCGGATCTTCGGCCCAATAAGCAATCAGGTCATTGTTGGAGACGTCGGCGCGATTGCCGGCGGAAACGAAACTCGACACACCCAGATTGCGCGCACGTGCGTGGTCGAGAATGGCGATCCCCAATGCTCCGCTCTGCGTGAACATCGCGAAACGTCCAGCCGGCGGCTCGATTGGTGCGAAAGTCGCGTTCAGGCGCACCTCGGGAGCGGTATTGCACACGCCCATGCAGTTCGGCCCGATCATCCGCATCCCGGAGCCGCGCACCAAGCGAAACAGCCGTTCTTCCGCCGCGCGGCCCGCCGCCGACACCTCGGCGAAACCCGACGTGATCACCGCCACCGCGTGCACGCCCGCGCGCGCGCATTCAGCGACTTCCCGCTCGACCGCCGCGGCCGGCACCGCGATCACGGCCAGATCCATTGGCGCCCCGATCGCGCCAATCGAGGGATAACACTTGAGGCCGCATACCTCGCTGGCGCGATGATTGACGGGGTAAATGGCCCCGCGAAACCCATAGCTCTTCAAATTGGCAATGACGGCCCCGCCGATTTTGCCCGCGTCGCGCGACGCGCCAATCACCGCAACCGCGCGCGGCTTGAGAATTGGCGCAATGCTCCGCACCAGACCATGGCGCTCGCGATCATGGCTGGCCTGCTCGAATTCCTCGGTCTCCGCGGTGGGAAAGATGACGTGAATGACGCCCGCGCGCGCCGCGCGGCGCACTTTGAAGCCGCTGCGCGCGAACACCTCGAGCATGCGGTTGTTTTCGCCGAGAACGTCGGCTTCAAACTCGGTAATTCCCGCGGCGCGGGCAAGCCGGCCGAGATGTTCGAGCAGGATCGTGCCGATTCCGCGGCCCTGATGTTGGTCAAGAACGGCGAACGCCACTTCGGCGCGCGCCGGATCGGCGCCACGCACATAACGGCCCACCCCGATGAAGCGTTCACGCCCGTCTTCGCGCAGGGTCGCAACTATCGCCACATGTTGCTTGAAATCCAGTTGGGTCAGACGCGCGAGTTCGGCCTCGGTAAGTGAACGTTTGATCCCGAAGAAGCGATAATAGACGGATTGCTGGCTGAGATTGGAGAAATGCTCCAGCAACAGCGCGCTGTCCTCGGGCCGGATCGCACGGATATGGATCGAACCGCCATCGCGCAGAATCTCATCGGCGCTGTAGATGGACGGGTCACCGATCTGGTCGGCACACATACAGATTACTCCCGCGAGTGAGCGGCGCGGCGATGATGCCGCATCCGGCCGGAAATTATATCGCGCCATACCGGGGGCCACACCAATCCCGGCGGCTCCTGCCGGCCTTCAACTGCGATACGGGCGGTTCCGCGATGCGCATCAACTTGACAAAGCGGCGCCGCACCGCCTACTCGTAGCGGCAATCGAACGAGGTGGCGCGCGTGCTTAATGTGCGCGCGTCACAGGGTAAACTGAACCGGCGGCGCCACGCTCTCCGCCATAAGGATCCGGATGAACGAACACACGCCCATCCACGTGCTCGATGGCTTTAAGGTTCTCGATTTCACCCAGTATATCGCCGGGCCTACCGCCAGCAGAATGATGGCGGCGATGGGCGCCGAGGTAATCAAGCTTGAGCTTGCACCCAACGGTGATCGCACCCGCGATCTGCCTTATATAAAGGATCACCGGAGTGGCTATTACGTCCAGCAGAATATCGGCAAAAAGAGCATATGCCTGGACATTAAAAAACCCGTCGCGCTCGACTTGATCAAGCAATTGATCGGCAAGGTGGACGTATTCATTGAAAACTTCGCACCCGGTGTGATCGCGCGCACCGGGCTCGCCTATGAAGTCGTGCGCGCGATCAACCCGTCCATCATCATGTGCTCGATTTCGAGCTTCGGCCAAAATGGACCGCTTGCACCCTTGCCGGGTTACGATTTTATCGCGCAGGCTTATGCCGGCATCACCTCGATGATTGGCGAGGCCGACGGCACGCCGTATTTTCCCACCGCCGCTTTAGGTGACGTTTCGACCGGCGTGCATGCCGCCTTGGCAATCGTTGCCGCCCTGCTCCATCGCTCGCGCACCGGCCAGGGCCAATACCTCGACGTGTCACTGCTCGACGCTTATTTCCACTGCCATCATACCGCCGTGCAAATGTATAGTCTGAGTAATGGCAAGATAAAGCTGACGCGATCGGGAAAACATATTTCGTACGGCGCGCCCGCCAGTATCTATCGCGGGCACGAACACTACATCGTCATCATCGGCGCCGTGGAGCATCAGTGGCGCCAGTTATGCGACGCGATGGGGAGGCCGGAGCTGGCTGATGATCCGCGTTTTTCCAACAATGCCAACCGCGTCCGGCATCAGGAGCAGCTCTACGAAATTATTCAGGGCTGGCTTATCTCGTTGCCAGACGACGATGCGATCATGAAGCGGCTGAACCAGTTCCGCGTGCCGGCCGCGCCGGTGCTGTCGGTTGAAGAGGCCATCAATCATCCGCATATGCGCGAGCGCGGGACCGTGGCGCCGGTGCGGGATCCGATCCTGGGCGAGATACTGCTGCCGGGCTTTCCGCTGCGCTTCTCCGCCTTTCCGGAACCACTCGAATTGCGCGCGCCCCTTCTGGGTGAACACAACGAGGAAATCCTGACGAATCACCTCGGCTACACGAGCGAGCAGGTAAAGTCGCTGGTAGGCGATCGCGTCTTGCACAGCGCCGCAACGTAAACGAGGACACAGCCGAGGAGGAACCGCCACTCAGGCGGCGGCGGTGGCTTGCACCAGCTCGAAGGCGCCCGGTTCGATCGATTCGGTTGAACGCAGCGCGATTTTGACCTCAAGCCGCCGCTCGAGCGTATCGAGGTCCTTGGCGCCAACATCATACAGATAGCGCGCGACGCCGGGGTTGACTTTGACCACCAGCACGTCGCTGCGCCGATGACGTCCGACCGCGCGATGAATCCCGCGCAGCACTTCCGCCGCCACCGTCGGCACCGATTTGACCACGCGGCGGCCGTGGCAATGCGCACAGGTTTCCGTCAGCAGCTCTTCAAGGCTTTCGCGCGTGCGCTTGCGCGTCATCTGGACCAGCCCTAGCTCGGAAATCTTGAGCATCGAGCTGCGCGCCTTATCGCGCTTGAGCGCCTGCGCCAATGCGTCGGTGACCCGTTTGCGATCGCTCTCCCGCGTCATGTCGATGAAATCGACGATGATGATGCCGCCGATATTGCGCAGGCGAAGCTGCTTTACCACTTCCTCGGCGGCCTCGAGATTGGTGCGCAGCACGGTCTCGTCCTGATTGCGCTTGCCGACAAAGCGGCCGGTATTCACGTCGATCGCGGTTAGCGCCTCGGCCTGATCGAAGACCAGATAGCCGCCCGATTTAAGCCACACCTTGCGTTCGAGCGCGCGATCGATTTGCGGCTCGACATGAAAATGATCGAAAATCGGTTCTTCGGCTTCGTAAAGTGATACGCGCGAACGCAGTCGCGGCATATAGCTCTGCACGAATTCAACGACGCGCTCATGCGTGGCGCCATCGTCGCACCACAACCGCTCGACGTCGCTGGAAAAGAGATCGCGCACGATTCTGAGTGCGATATCCAAATCATTACAGAGCAGAGTGGCGGGCGGGCTGGTCTCAGCCAACTTTACAATCGAAGACCATAACTTGGTCAGAAACGACACGTCGCGTTGAATTTCACGCCGAGTGACGCCCTCGCACGCGGTACGTACGATGAAGCCGCCCTGCGGCGGCCTCAATTCGTTGACCGCGCCGCGCAGCCGTCCGCGCTCGTCGGCACTTTCGATCCGGCGCGAGATACCGATATGGTTGCTGGTTGGCGTGTACACCAGATGGCGTCCCGGCAAGGAGATGAACGAGGTGAGACGAGCGCCCTTGGTGCCCAGCGGTTCTTTGGCGATCTGGACGATAATTTCCTGGTTGCGCTTTAATTGCTGCTCGATGGGCAACCGGCTCCGTCTGAGGTTGCTTCGGCCGCGCCGGGCGCGTCCGGCGGGGGAAACGGCATCACTTTGGCCGTCACTTTCCTCGGCGGTTACGATCTCGTTCGCGTCCTCGGCCGGTGGTTCGTTGTCCACATGGATGGGCTCGGTTTCGACATCTTCCTCGCCGATCACTTCAGCCACTGAACCGAAGCCCTCCACATCGTTCTGAAAATCGGAGACGTGCAGAAAGCCGGCCTTTTCCAGACCGATATCTACAAAGGCCGCCTGCATGCCGGGCAGCACGCGCGTGACCTTGCCCTTGTAAACGTTGCCAACCAAGCCGCGGCGCTGATTGCGTTCCAGATAAAACTCGGCGAGCGCACCATCTTCGAGCAGTGCGATTCGCACCTCCAAAGTGGCCGCATTGATTATGATTTCGCGCTTCACTGGCAGGTATTCTCAGCCACCCACGTCGCTCTTTCCAGCGTCCCGGCGGATTGTGCTTCGGCGCCCGGCTGCATCGGAGGGCTGGAACCTAGTAGAATGGCACAACTCACCCAAGTCTCCCGGCGTTCTGGCGAAGGCGGTCTGCGACCGGAGCCAGCAGGCGAGTCTGCGAGCTGCGTTATCGGTTCGAGCGTCCCCGCCCGAATCATACGGAGCAAGGTCCGACTCCGCAAGGCAACAACTGCGCCGCAGGTGCTTTCTTATCCATTAAATTAGCACGCCCGGCTTGACTTGTATGCTCGTGCGCCGCTAGTCGTTTTAATAATGTCCGCGTCAGCCGATACTCTGGCGCACACTTCAGGTGCGGCCCTGCTCAATAGCAGGGTGTTGGTGCTTAACCGCTCCTATTTGCCGGTTCATGTCACTTCGGTCAAACGCGCCTTCGCACTCCTTTATCAAGGAGTAGCGCGCGCGGTCGACGAACGATATCGGACATTCGATTTCGATAGCTGGCGTGAGCTCGCGATCGAGGTCAACCAGGAACGGGTGGGCGTGGTCGGCGGTGCGGTGCGCGTTCCGCGGGTATTGCTCCTGACCGCCTACGAACGCGTACCTAAGCGTCATGTGCGGTTTTCGCGCTTCAATATCTACGCCCGCGACAATAACACCTGTCAGTATTGCGGCAGGCGGCTGCCACGCACCGAACTAAACCTCGATCACGTGATTCCACGCTCCCGCAATGGCCTTTCCACCTGGGAGAACGTGGTTTGCTCATGCCACGGCTGCAATCGGCGCAAGGGCGGACGCACGCCGGAAGAGGCCGGCATGCTGCTCATCCGTAAACCGCGCCGTCCGCAATGGACCCCGTTCAGTTCAGAGATGTTCAACCTCAAGCGTTATCGCGAATGGATGCCGTTTCTGACCACAGTGGACGCGGCTTACTGGAATACCGAACTGTTGCCGAACTGAGCGCGAACGTCGCTCTCCGCTTATGTCAGCGCGTTGATTGGGTCCCGCCAAGATTGAATTAACAGAATCTTGACCACATGATGATGGGCCTGTGGAGGAACAAGGGCCACGACCAGTAGTATTGCTCTTGACCCATCCCAGTGGTGCTGAGCTATGCTGCGCAATGGGTGGAGTGGTGGAGGCGTGGGTTTATGCGTCTTAAAAGCCTTGAACTAATTGGCTTCAAATCCTTCCTCGAAGCGACCCTGATCGGATTCAGCCCGGGTATTACGGCCGTGGTGGGGCCGAACGGATGCGGCAAGTCAAACGTCGTAGATGCAATCCGCTGGGTATTGGGCGAACAGGCCGCAACTCGGCTCAGAGGCAAAAGCGCCGACGACCTCATCCATGCTGGCAATGATTCCAATGCACCGGCGGGAATGGCCGAAGTCACCTTGCTGCTTGAAGCCGAGGAAGGCGCCACGCTGCCAGAGCCTTATTCGGCCCTGAGCGAGGTTGCGGTGACGCGCCGGGTCTATCGCCTCGGCGACTCGGAATATCTTATCAACAAGCTCTCCTGCCGCCTCAAAGACATCACGGAATTCTTCATGGCGGCGCAAATCCACAGCCGCGGCTACGCGCTTATAGAGCAAGGCCGGGTTGAGGAAATTATTCAGGCCAAGCCCAACGAACTGCGTGCGATGGTCGAAGAGGCGGCCGGCCTGGCGTTGTTCAAAGGCCGGCGAGAGATGAGCGAGCGCAAGCTTGAACGCGTCAAGGAGAACCTGGCGCGCGTGGACGACGTGCTGAGCGAGATCGAGCGCCAGCTCAACTATGCCCGCCGTCAGGCTAAGAAAGCCGAAACCTACAAGGTTATTCGCGCCGAACTCTTCGAACTGGAACGGCTTGCGGCGGCCCGCCGCCTGCTTGAGCAGCATCACGAACTATCGGCACAATCGGCGCGCGAGCGTGAATTGACTGAGCGGCGCGAAGCGGCGCGCACAGCCGTGGCGACGGCGCAAAACGCGGCTGAAGGCGCGGCGGCGGCGCTGACCACTCAGCATGACGAACTTGCGGCAGCCGGCCGCGAACTGGAAACCTTGCGCACAGCATTGGAGGAACGCGCGCGTACACGCGCCTTCCTTCAACGACGCCGCGATTCCATGGCCGAAGTGCAACCCGGACTCGAGGCCCGGCTAATCGAACTCGGCACCCGCGCCACCGCTTCCCGCGCCGGACGCGCGGAAGCCGGCGCACGCCTGGCACGCGCCGTCAATGCGGATGACGGCGTCAGCGAGGCGGCGCTGGCCGCCCTGCGCGACCAGCATAGCGCGGCTGAGCGGGCCCTGCGCGAAGCTGAAAAGCGCGCCGAACATATGAAAGATGCCGTTTCCGAAGTTATCCGGGAGGCGGCCGTGCTGCGCGGGCGTCTGGCGGATCTTTCGGGCGAGCGCGCCGACCTCGAAGCGAAGCTGGAAAACCAGGGCGGGGAGTTGCCGCAACTCATGGCGGCCATCGAGCAGGGACGCGCCAATCTGGCCGCCGCGGACGCGCTGCTCGCTTCCACACGCGAGGAACTTCATCGCCGCGAGGAGTCCCGCCGCGAGGCCAGCGAACGGGAAATTGAAACGCGCAGCGGCGCTGAGCACCACCGCGGCGATGTTGCCGCTGCCAGAGACGCGCTCGCTCTGGCTCAGGCTCGCGCCGAACGGATCCTGCCGAACGGTGCTGGCGAACGCTTGCGTAGCGTGCTCGATTCGCTCAACGGCAACCGCCCCGCAGTCGATCCGATGATGCTGTTAGAGGTGATAAAGGCGCCCGCCGCGCTCGAACCGGCCTTGCGCGCGGTGCTTGGCGATGAGCTTGACGCCGTGATCGTGGAGTCGCCGCACTTCGCCTTGCAAGCGATTGACGTACTCAAGGACAAGCAAGCCGGGCGCCTTTGCTTTATTCCCGAATCCGTCACTACGGCTGATATCCACGAGCCAATCGATGCGCCCGGAATACTTGGCCGTTTACTCGACATGGTCGAGGTCGAGCCACGCTACCATGCGCTGGCCGAAGCGGTGATCGGACATGTGATGCTGGCGGACAATCTGCATGCGGCACTTGGCGCATCCCATCTGAATGGCCACGGCACTATTTTTGTCACGCGTGAAGGCGACGTGATGCATCCGGGCCGCATGATGAGGGGCGGCAGCTCGCCTTCCGGGCTCGACGTTATCACGGCGGCAGGATTTGAAATCGCGCTTAATCCGGACGCCGCCAACAAGCTCGCCGAGGTTGAGGCGACACACGATCAACTTGTGCGCGACCACGAAGCAGCGCGCGAGGCTCATCGCAAGGCCCGCCAAGCGCTGGAAACCGCCCGCGCCAACGTTCAGCAGGCTGAACGCTCGGCCAATGAGGCTCGTGGCGCTCTGCCCAGGATGGAGCAACGGCTGGCGTTGGTGGAGGCGAGCCGCGCCAACGCGCGGCGCCGTCTGGAGGAACTGGCGGAGTCGGTGAGCGCTTCCAATGCGCGCCTTGAAGAGCTGGCCCGGCGCGAAGCCGAAACCCGCGCTCGTCTTAATGAGGATGCCGCGCAGGTGGCTGAGCATAAGCGCGTGGTCATGCAGCTCGGGGACGTGATGCTGGAGGCGGGGGCCAGGGTCGCGGCGCGAAAAGCGAAAATAAACCAACTCGAACAAGAGTTGCGCCATATTCGCCGGATGGCTGCCGAGGTCGAGACGCAGCTCGACGAGACGCACGCGCAACTGGATCGTGCCCACAGTGAAGGCTTGGAGTTCGAGCGTGAGCTCGCGACCCTCGCAAGTCAGGATGAGACCACCATGGCGCGTCATCACGAGCTGGAACAATCCGTGACAACTTTGGAGGCGCGATGCGCCGAGTTGAGGGGTGAAGTGGATAGCGGGCGCGCTATCCTGAAAGCCGCTCGCGAGACCCTGGCCGCACTCGATAGCGAAGCACTCGAGTGCAATCTCAGGTGTGAGCGCGCACGCACCCTGATCGAGGAGCTCGAGCACAGTTTCACCGAGAAATTTCAAGCCGATTTCGCCAGCCAGGCGGCGGAACTGGAAAGCATGATGGACAGTCGTGACATCGCGCGCGACGACGCACGGTTAGGCGAATTGCGCGCCAAGGCTGAACGGCTGGGCGAGGTGAATCTTGCCGCCGAGAGCGAGGTCAAAGAGCTTGAGCAACGGGCGGAAGGGCTTACCGCTGAACGCGCGGATTTGCATGCGGCCGTGACCGACCTGACTCAAACGATCCAAAAACTCAATCGCGAGGCGCGCAAGCGTTTTGCCGAAACCTTTGAGGGCGCCGCCAAAAATTTCGCCGAACTCTTCCCTAAGCTCTTACGCGGCGGCAAGGGACGCCTGGAATTGACCGAAGCCGACGATGTCCTGGAAGCCGGCGTGAATATCCTGGTGCAGCCGGCGGGCAAAAAGGTCAAAGAAATTGGCCTGCTCTCGGGCGGCGAGAAGGCCTTGTCGGCGATGGCCCTGATCTTTTCGCTGTTTCTGCTCAATCCGAGCCCGTTCTGCGTTATGGACGAAGTTGACGCACCGCTCGACGAATTCAGCCTGGCCGCCTTCACCGCTTTGGTGCGTGAGCTCAAACAGCGCTCCCAATTTATCATCATCACGCATAATCAACGCACCATGCAGGCGGCGGATAATATTCATGGCGTAACCATGGAGCGTCCGGGCGTCTCACGGATCATCTCGCTCAAGATTCCAGCCGCCGCCTAGCGTCGCCAGCGGCTGGGCCGCCGCCTTCGCATGATCGGCAGCTTGGCGAAAATCAAGATAATGCGCGGATTTGTGCGCTTTGATGATTAAACCGTTTCCGATTTCGACTGGTGCTGTTATTGTTGTTGGCGCTGAATCGCGGGACCAGGGCGACCAACCTCGCCGGTTCACGACGCGACGAAGTCCCAATGAACAGGAAGCTTTGTAGCGAGGCTTTAGGGCGGTGACCCTCCATCTTTTAATGCTGATCGCGGTTGTCGTGCAGTTTCCGCTGCTTGGCACCGCGATTCTCGTGGAATTCAGCCTGCGCAAAAAAAGACCGCGACCACAATTCCCCTCAACCGAGCCTCGCGTCGAGCCTATCGAAGCGCAAAGACCGCCCGCTCAAGCGCGGGTCGCACCCGAGCGTCCATCGGTAACGCCCGAGGCGGCCACGCCGCCACCATTACCGCCCGTTCCCGTAAACGAAACTCCATCGATTGAAGAACCGTCCGCCCCCTCGGAAGCCGAACCTGAGCGCCCGCCGGCGCCGGCTCCGCCGGCTGCGCTCTCAACTCCAGCCGAGCCTGAAGCTGAGCTGCCGCCGCGCGTAGTCACACCGGGTGAAATCGCGCCGCCGGTGCTTGAACCAGAACCGGCTTTACCGGAGCCGGTGCCTGTGCGCAAAGAGCCCAAGCGGATCGGGCTCGGCTTGCGCAAGACGCGTGAAAACTTCTTGGCACGTATTCGCGCCGCGATGACGGGCGCCGCGCGGCTTGACGAAATTTACGAAGGCCTCGAGGAGGCGTTAATCAGCGCCGATGTCGGTGTCGATGCGAGCATGAAGCTGGTCGAGGGGGTGCGTGCAAAACTCAAAAATGATGCGCGCGCGGAAATCGTCCGCGACACCCTCAAGAGCGAAATCGAACAAATGCTGGTTGCGGCTGAGCGTCCGCCGGCCGACAGCGGCGATAAGCCGCTGGTGATTTTGCTGGCGGGGGTCAATGGGGTCGGCAAAACCACCACGATCGCCAAGCTCGCGGCCCTGCTCAAAAATGAGCATGGCGATGTGCTGGTGGCCGCCGGCGATACTTTCCGTGCCGCCGCGATTGACCAGCTTCAAGTGTGGTGTGATCGCGTCGGGGTCGACCTGATCAAACAAAAGCAAGGTTCCGATCCCGCAGCCGTGGCGTTCGACGCGGTCAAGGCCGCCATGGCGCGCAAAGCCAAGGCGCTATTGATTGATACCGCCGGACGCTTGCAAACCAAAGTAAACTTGATGGATGAGCTCAAGAAGATTGCGCGCGTGGTTGGCCGCGAACTTCCCGGCGCTCCACATGAAACCTGGCTAGTGCTGGACGCCACTACCGGCCAGAATGCTTTGAGCCAGGCGAAAATATTCGGCGACGCGATCAAGCTGACCGGAGTGATTCTGGCGAAACTCGATAGCACGGCTAAAGGCGGCGTGGTCGTGGGGATCGCCGAACGGCTACATTTGCCCGTGCGTTTTGTCGGCTTGGGAGAGGATCTCGATGATCTGCGTCCCTTTGAGCCGCACGAATTTGTCGAAGCTCTGTTTACGGAAGCGGAGGGTGAAGGTCAGGCCGCCAGCGGCTCCTATGCGGCTTGACATTGCTGTTGGTCAAAAATTAAAGTTAAGGTGGAATTTTAGCTACTATGGCGATTGAGGTTCTGAACGAACTCGACCAGCGAATTCAACGATCGGTCAGCCGGATTCAACAATTGCAGCACGAAAATGAGCAATTGGCGCAACGTTTGGCCGAAAGCGAACAACGCTATAACGAAGCGGCCGCGCAATTGAAAGAACGCGAAAACGAACGCGAGGAAATCAAGAACCGGATCGAACATATCCTGACCCGGTTCGATGGCATCGACCTCGGCTAAGTTCCCTATGAAAGGCGTCAACGTCGAGATCATGGGGCAAAATCTGGTCGT
>JBOHWL010000269.1:0-2927 GCA_050736615.1 Binataceae bacterium (SeqCode)
AAACGCCGCGCCCGTGGACTGCGATGAGCGAGTACAACATTTACTGGCAGGCGCTGGCCCAGATCGAGCTGGCCGATCATATCGGCATCGATTACGTGTGGGAAGTCGAACATCATTTTCTCGAAGAGTATTCGCATAGCTCCGCGCCCGAGGTGTTTTACGGCGCAGTCAGTCAGCGCACCAAAAATATCCGGATCGCGCATGGCGTGCGCTTGCTGCCCTTCAACTTCAACAATCCAATTAAAGTCGCCGAGCAGGCCGCGGTGCTCGATATCATGAGCAACGGGCGGATGGAGCTCGGCACCGGGCGGTCGACCACAGCCCAGGAGCTGGACGGCTTCGGCGTTGATTACGATCGCACCCGCGCCGAGGTGCGTGAAGCGCTCGACGTCATCGTCAAAGCCTGGACTGATGATATACTCGAATACGACGGCAAGCTGATCAAAGTGCCGCCCCGGCGCGTGGTGCCCAAACCGATTCAAAAACCGCATCCGCCGATGTGGATGGCGTGTACCGCGCCGGAGAGTTACGCGATGGCGGGTGATCGCGGCCTCGGCGTCCTCAGCTTCAATTTCAACTGGGAGCAAGTGCGCAAGTCGATGGAATCATACCGCAAGGCCGGCGAACACCGCACCGACCTGGTGCCGAAGATTCCCAACGAACAGTTCGCGGCGCTGGTTTTATGCACCGTTTGCGAGAACAAGGAAGAAGAAGAGACCGGTCTCGCGGGCGCGCGCTGGTTTTTCCAGAACGTCGCGAAACTGTTCGAGCCGTTGATGGCGAAGAATCAGATTTATTCCTACGAATACCTGCGCAACCTCTTCGCCATGGAACAAAATCCAGCGCAAGCCACCGACGCGCAGCTCAAGGCGCATGACATGATTGTCGTCGGCGATCCCGACCATGTCGTGCGTAAGCTGGAGCAGTTTCAGAAAGCCGGTATCGACCAGATCATCTTCTTCAAGCAGGCCGGCCGGATTCCGCACCAGACCATCATGAGGTCACTGCGGCGTATTGGCAAACACGTATTACCGCATTTCAACCCGCATCGGACGATCGCCAGTGAGGATATTTCGCTGGCCGCGGCCGGCAGTTAAGGCGAAAATGGTGGACGCGTCATCCTAAACGCCGCGAACGTAATTAGAAAAAATCGCTCACGCATCTGAATCTAATCGGGGACAACACGATGCCGACAGTACAAATCAAAGATGAAGAGCGGGTGGGGTCTGCCGCCACGGCCAAACTGGAGCCTTCGGTTTATCTACAAAAGCTCTACGAGACCGGCACGCCCGACCTTGGCTGGATGAATCATCATGGTGAATGGGGCGTGCGAGCCAAGCCGGGCAACCTTGGTCTGCGGCTCAAAGATATAGAAATCGGCAGCTACGGCGTCGTGCCCGAGCGCGGCGGCGAGCATCGCTCAATGGCGGCGCGGGGTTCAGTGATACCGGAAGGCCTGCCGTCGCTGGGCTTCACGCTCAATGAGAAGCATGAATGTTGGGCGGACAACGCCGCCGAACTCTACGAGGAGGCGGTTGCACGGCAATGGAGTTCCGCTCGCGACATCCCCTGGCATGAACTCGAGCCGTTGCCGGATGACCTTGAGCGCGCGATGTGCCAGCTTTGCACGTTTCTAACGGAGGTTGAATTCATTGCGGCCGATGCGCCGACTCGTTGGATGGGGCGCATGAACCAGGATTTTCTGGAGGTCAAGCTTTTCCTCGCCACTCAGGCGATGGACGAGGCGCGTCATACCGATGTCTTCCGCAAGCGCGCACTGGCCAATGGTGGCGGGCTGGGCACCGCAAGTGTGCTGAGCCAATTGAGCCTCAAAAGAATTTTCGATGCGCCGAGCTTTTCCGCGCAGACCGGTCGTCTTCATCTGCTCGGCGAAGGCTTCGTCCTGACCATGTTCCGCCAGGGCGAATTCATCGCGCCCACCCGCGTCGACCAGGAAATCTTCCGCCGCTGCCTGCAGGACGAATCGCGCCACGTCGGCTACGGCACCATGCATTTGCGCAGCCAACTGAAGGAGCGTCCCGATCTGGCGGAGGAGATTCATCGGGAGCTTGACGACGCCGAGAGCATCCTTTTGCAGCTCTTCAGCGTACCCGAGCAGGTTGAACCGATGGCGATCCTGATGGGCGGCGGTCTTGCTCATTTCGACAAGGGCATGGAGTTGCAGGCGTTACTCTGGCGACGGGTGGTGAGCGAATACCTGCAGCGCTGCGACTCTGCAGGTCTGGATCGGCGTCCGCGCTGTCTTTTGCCGACCGACTTCTCCAAGCTGCTTGGCGCATGAGCCCGGCGTTTCCGCAACCGGATTGGTTTCTCGCCCTGGGCCGCCTGATGGAGGCCGAGGGCGAGCGATTCCGGCGGCTCGGCTATGCTGAAGTACGCTTCGCGGTTGGGGTAATGTCCGATGAGGGCGAAACCTTCGAGCGCGCCACGGGAGTGGAAATTGCCGGCTATCAGTTGGCGCGCGCCGTCGCGCTCGATGATGTCGCCGGCTTCGACCCGGATTTCGTGATCTGCGCGCGCCGCGCAATCTGGCAGCGGATGATCGACGAGATCGCGCGCAACGGACGGCCGGAACCGCGCCACACGCTCAACTCGCTAGCGCTCATGGGCGACGAATTGTGGCTCGAATCGAGCGATCAATTGCGCGAGGATAAATTCTACCGCTTCAATCAAACCTTGCAGGAATTGTTCAATCTCGTCGCGCAACATTCCCCGTAATGTCAGCGGCGGGAAGCGCTCGGCGTCGGGCGTGGGGCCTCGGGACCAAATCCGCCATGAGCCGCGTATGGCGAAGCTCCTCCAAGGAAGCTCCGCGCAAGCGGTTGTTGTCATTCCGAACGGAGCCCGCCTCCAGCGCAGCCGCAGGCGGAGCGAGCACACCAGGCGGAGCGAAGCGGAGCCGAGCG
>JBOHWL010000270.1:0-17450 GCA_050736615.1 Binataceae bacterium (SeqCode)
CGTCTCTACGTCCCAGGTAAAGCGGCCCAATGGCTTGCCCTCCGCCCATTGATCGGCTCCATCCACAACAGGCTCATCGAGCAGCAGTTCAGCGAGGTCTTGCGCCTGGCCGCGTCAATCCAGCAAGGGACCGTCACAGCATCGCTGATTCTGCGCAAGCTGGGAGCCTATCCCCGCCAGAATAGCCTTGCTCTGGCGCTACGCGAAATCGGCAGAATCGAACGGACGCTGTTCACGCTCGCCTGGCTTGAAGATCCGGCTCTACGCCGTCGCGTCACGGCGGGGCTCAACAAGGGCGAAGCTAAGGAACTCGCTCGCCAGAGCGGTGTTCTTCAATCGCCTTGGCGAGATCCGTGACCGCTCCTTTGAAAATCAGCAACACCGCGCAAGCGGGCTCAATTTGGTTGTCGCCGCTATCACGCTATGGAATACGGTCTATCTGGACCGCGCCGCCACCCTGCCCACCAAATCGCCGGCCTTCGACTCCGCCCTGCTGCAGCATGTCTCTCCGCTCGGCTGGGAGCACATCAATCTCACCGGCGATTACACTTGGCGCTCCCATAAAGGCGTGGCCAAAGGCGGCTTTAGGCCTCTCCGAAACCCCGCAACCGTCTTCCCCGCCCCTTAGCGTACGTAAATTTACCTTTCTTGAGGTGCCCCCTGCATCGACACGCTGCGCGCTACCAGGAGGCGGACCGGGCCCTCCTTGGCCGCCGTGGAAGTCGAACAAATTGTCGCCTCCTCTGGTCTCATCCCCGGCATTCAACCATCCGCGGCGGGAAATGCGTAATGAAAGGTGCTCACGAGTCCCACGGCTTCCACGGCATAACCTCATGGTCTCACCAGACGAGGCTCGAACATCCCTGTTGAGATCGACCTTGCGGCGGTCTCGCGGGCCATTTGCACGCGAAGCTGAGCGAACACGATTGAGTGCGCGATGAGGAAGAACGGCACCAGCACCGTTGGAACTAATGCCCAAGGTAGCGCCGTCATCGCCGCTGTGCCGACCCCGGCGTGAATGAGCTGGATTGGGGAGCCATTTCTCGACGTAATCCCAAGTACTACCGCGACGATCAACTCCAGAGCGCCAAACGCATTCCACGGCGCAATGAAGCGATTATGGTTGGGCGAGCCTTTCGTCGCCAGCCACGCAACAGGGATCGCCAGCGCACCGGTCAAGAAGTCGCCCAAACCTGCGGAGTACGGGAACGGTCCAGCAAGCCTACCGGCAAGTGCCAGCAACACAAACAGCACACCACCGACGCGGATAAGGTTCATGCCGATCAGCAGCGGCATGGGGATTGCGCGCAACGACTTTCGTGCCGCGGGGTAGGCGAGAGCCAAGGCGGCCGTGGTCGCGAGTGGGAAGGCGAATAAGGCTAGGATTGTACGCGGGTCTGCAAGATCGCCGGCTCCGGCAACCGCCGCGGCCAAGCCAACCCAAGCCCCGACTCCGGCCGCCAGCGCGAGCCGTCCGGGAAGTTGAATGGGCATCGTAGTGACGACACCAGTGAGAACAACGGCGATTGCCGTTGCCGCCAATATCGTTCCCATCGCGTCAAGCATGTCAACCTCCATGTATCGGTATTTCCTAATCAGACAGAAGCAGCGGGTATGTTTTTAGCCGAGCAGACAATTGCGTCCGTTCGGCATTGTTCGTCCGAGAGTGGCGCCACAAGCCGTTGAGGTGTGGCTGGGACGGGTGGGTGCTCTGGGCCTTCTGTGCTCATCGGTTTCCCATCAAAACGGTACGCTTGGAAGCCGACGGCGAACATAGTTTTCTCTTCACATTTGATGTACAAAAGTGAACACAAATGGCTGCCAGCTGGCGGTGGGACGACATTCGTTTCTTTCTGGCGGCGGCGCGCGAGGGGAGCCTTTTGGGCGCGGCCAGAGCGCTCGGCGTTGATCACGTCACTGTGGGACGCCGCATCGCAGCCCTCGAAGACCAACTCCGCACGAAACTGTTGAGCCGAACTCCTGATGGCCTCGCCCCGACTTCGGCCGGTCAGACAATTCTGAAGCAATGTGAAACCATGCAAGGGGCCGCGCTGGAGTTGGAGAGGATGATCGCGGGCCAGGACACCCGCACCGCGGGGGCCGTCCGTATGAGGGCTACTGACGTACTGAGCTGTCGCGTTTTAATGCCGGTGGTTGTCGCGCTTCGGAAAAGCCATCCCGAACTTCAGATTGACTTGCTCACCGGGGTTCGCTCGCTGGATATCGCGCGCCGGGAGGCCGACTTAGCCGTGCGTGTCAGCACCGTTCGACCGACCGAGTCGCAGCTCGTCTGTCGAAAGCTCGGGGAAATTGGCTTCACGCTCTACGCATCAAGCCAATATTTGGCGCGGCGTGGCACTCCGGTGAGGGGGCAGGGGCTTGCCAATCATGACCTGATTAGCTTTCCCGGTATGCCCCGGCTCGTTCGCCCGTTCTTCTTGGGAGAGTCGCTGGAAGGCGCGCGCTACGCGGTCCGCAGCAACGACCAGCATGTTCAATTGACGGCTGCTTGCGAGGGCCTCGGCATCTGCGAGCTGGCGTGCTTCTTTGGCGACAGTCATCCCGAGGTGGTGCGCGTATGGTCGGAGGAGCCTCCCAACTTTCGTCCAGTCTGGCTGATAACGCATCAGGATCTGCGGAGGGCGACCAGGGTTCGTGTTGTTTCCGCGGCAATCGCGGCCGCGTTCGAGCGCAAGGCGGAGACCCTGCGTTACGGCCGCCCGCGGCTGGCACGGAAGTGAGTGACGCTCGTCCTGCCCTTTTTATCTGTCATAAGGTCCTTGGTGTGTAGCCGTGGTCGCCCTGCCGGTTAAGAGAGTGGAGTAGGGCGGTTATCATCCCTACCCGGTGTTGATCCATTCGACATTAGCTCTAACCGAATCTCGGTTTGCGACAGAGAAATTCTTTAAATCCCGCTGCGAGTGCGGGGTGTTGGCGTGCGTACGTCAGCATCATTTGACCGGCTTGACTTAGCGAAACAAAGCGCTTAGCGTAAATACTAAGATTGGGAGATAGTGTCGCGGCAGGATGGGCGAGGAAGTTGAATGATGGAGTCAGTTGATGAAACGACGGCGGCGCAAGAATCCGCACGCGGTGGCCCTTGGGCGGCTGGGTGGACTGGTGCGCAGCGCGGCCAAGCGGCGGGCCAATCGCGCCAACGGCCGCAAGGGCGGCCTGGTCAAAAGCCGCAAGAAGGCCATCGCCGCCCGCCGCAACGCACGGCGTCCGCGTCCCGGCCGCCGCAGGAAATCGTCGAAGCATTGAGCGCGCTAATCCGTGCGCGCTTCGGCGCGCGCGCGATCGGGCTGGGCGCCTGCGGAATCGGTTTCGCCGGCGGCGAAGGCGCGCGACATGCGGGTGCGGCCTGATTTCACCCGGGAGCGTGAACTGTGGAGCCGGGGCGCGGCCACGATGGTACTCGCGCCAGATGCCGCGCTCGACGGGTTGGCCGACTCAAAGTTGCTCTCGCCCAGGCGCCGCGAGGCGCTTTTCGACGCGATCAAGGCGCGTGCGGTGGCCATCGGGATCGGACGGGCGAAGGTGGAGGAGGTGGATCGACTGAACGTCTACTGGGCGGCAATGGAGGCCCGCCGCCGCGCGGTGAAGGCGTTACCGATTACTCCGGACCATGTCTTGGTCGACGGCCAGCGCCGCATCGCCGGCTGCCATGTCCTGCAGACGCCGGTCGTTGACGGCGACGCGCTGAGCGGATCGATCGCGGCGGCGTCAATCGTGGCCAAGGTGACGCACGATCGGCTGATGAAGGAACATGCACGGCTGCACCCAGGTTACGGCTTCGAACACCACAATGGCTACTGCACAGCCGTTCATCTGGCGGCACTCGAGCGGCTAGGAGCGCTTCCGCTCCATCGGCGTTCATTCGCGCCGGTGCGAGTGACGGAAAGCACGCGGCGCCAGCTTCCGCTCGACTTCGAGACGGCACTATGGCGCTTGCTATAATAGTGACGTATATGTGACTATTATGTGGGCGACGCGATAACAGTCGTCGAATACGTTCGCGAAGACGGGTCGAGCCCCTATCGGAGCTGGTTCGAGAGCCTGGACGCGCCGGCCGCCGCCAAAATGACTACCGCGGTACTCAGGCTGGAGGCGGACAATACTTCGCGGGTGAAGTGGATCGGCACTATCGGCGAATGCCGCATTGACTGGGGCCCCGGCTACCGAATTTATCTGGCGAAAGACGGTGACACTCTGATGATCCTGCTCGGTGGAGACACGAAGCAACGCCAGCGCACCGATATCGCGCGGGCGAAAGAACTGTGGGCCGAATACAAGGCGCGCAAAGCGGCGGCCACGCAGCCAAAGCGCAAGAGGTAAAGAACAATGGCGCTGACCCGCGATTTCAAAGAAACCATCGTGGCGCGCATTCAACGCGATCCGGATTTCGCGCGGGCGCTACTCGATGAGGCAGCCACGCTTTTCCTTAACGGTGAACCCGACACCGCTCGACTTATTCTGCGCGACATCGTCAATGCTACCGTCGGATTTGAGAAGCTTGCGGCCAAGACCGCTAAACCCACAAAGAGCCTGCATCGGATGCTTTCCAAGCAAGGCAATCCCACGATGGACAATCTGGCGACCATCCTCAATGTGGTGCGAAAGGAGCTTGGCGTGCAGATTCAGACTCGCACTATCAAAGCCGCCTGAACGGCCCTCGGTAATAATCGCTTTTGCTGTCCCGCTATCTTGCTTTATGTGCTATCTGGAGAATCGGCAGGGGAGGGCGTCCGGGAATGGCCAGCCAGCCGATCCTGCTGACCGACGAAATCGTACCGCCACCGGCGCTGATCCGCGCCGGGCTGGAGGCGCTGGCCATTATCCGCGCCCAGGGCGAGCGTACCAGCCGCCGCTTCATCGAGTTCTTTGCCGCCAGCATCCGCATCCGCAACACCCGCATGGCCTACGCGCGCGCGGTAAAACAATTCTTCGACTGGTGCGAGAAGCGCCAGCTTAAGCTCGCCGACATCGAAGCGATCATGGTGGCGGCCTATATCGAGCAGCTCGGCGGCGAGGCCTCCAAGCCGACCGTCAAACAGCACCTGGCCGCCATCCGCAAGCTGCTCGACTATCTCACCACCGGCGGCGTGCTCGAGGTCAACCCGGCAGCCTCGGTGCGCGGCCCCAAGTACGTGGTCCGGCGCGGCAAGACCCTGGTGCTGGCGGCCGCCGAGGCGCGCGCCTGCTCGATTCAATTGAAAGCGATAGTTTAATTGGACGGCGCGACCGGGCGCTCATCGCGACCATGGTCTTTAGCTTCACGCGAGTCGGCACGGTTGTGACGATGCGGGTGGGGGATTATTTTCAGCACCGCCAGCGCTGGTGGCTGCGGCTGCACGAAAAAGGCGGCAAGCGCCACGAGGCGCCCTGTCATCCGCAACTGGAGGAGTACCTCAACGCCTGGATCGTCGCGGCGAGAATTGGGCGCGATAAAAGGAGTCCGCTATTTCGTGGTATCGGCAAAGGCGATGAGTTGAGCGCCAAAGCGATGTCGCGTTTCGACGTTTTTCATATGATCAAGCGGCGGGTCAAGGCCGCTGCCCTGCCCTACTCAACCTGTTGCCACACCTTCCGCGCCACCGGCATCACCACCTACGTGCAAAACGGCGGCACGCGCGAGCACGCCCGGGTTATCGCCAATCACGAATCGCCCAAGACCACTAAACTCTATGACCGCACCCGCGAAGAAATGTTCGTCGACGAGATCGGCAGCATCAAAATCTGAAGCATCTTCCGACAAGTTCTCCTACAGCCATCTTACTGGCGCCAGCTTGGGAATTGGTGGACCTCCGGCCATCTGAATCGTGCCATTCGTATTCGAAGCATACGAGATTCCCGTAAAATACAGGTCTTTCATTCTGCCCGGCGGCAAGCGATCGGTGCCCGATTAGCTCTTGCGTTTGTCGACTTGTCCTAAAAGATAGACCAGCCCCTCGGACATAGTCGGGTGAGCGAAGATAGCGTCGCCCAACACGGCATACGGCAGTCGCCCAACCATCGCGGTCTGAACCGCCGCCATCAGCTCGCTTGCCTCGATACCAAACGCGGTGAAGCCGACAATTTCGTCGCTCTCTTTGCCGATCAGCATCTTCATAAAGCCGCGCGGCTCGGCAATTGTGTGGGTGCGGAGCACATTTGCCATCGGCAGTTTCGCGACGCGATATTGGATTTTGTCGCGCTTGGCCTCGGTCTCGTTGCGGCCGACGCGCGCCAGTTCCGGATCGGTGAACATGCAGAACGGCACGAGGCGATCCTTCGTGGTTCGATTGCCGCCCTTTAAGTTGTCACGCACTACGCGGAAATCGTGGTACGCGACGTGCGTGAATTGCGGACTGCCCGCGCAATCGCCCATCGCCCACACGTTGGATGCGGTCGTCTCAAGCCGATGATTGACCTTGATATAGCCACGCGCGTCGAGCTCGACGCCGGCTTGCTCCAGTCCGATTCCTTTCGTATTCGGCGTCCGACCGACGGAGACGAGAAGATCGGTACCTTCGATGATCCGTTCACCGGGACCGTCTTTTGCGTAGACCCGAACCTCCTTTCCTGAATGTCCCTCAACCTGAGAGACCTGAGTGCCGAGCAACACCTCGATTCCCTCGTCGTGAAACAAATCAAGCAGAGCGGCGCCGACGTCTGCATCTTCCCGCTCGGCGAGCTGCGGGCCTCGTTCGATCACGGTCACATCCGATCCGAACCGCCGCACCGCCTGCGCGAGTTCAAGGCCAATATAGCCTCCGCCAATCACTATGAGATGACGTGGCAGACGATCGAGATCGAGCACCTCGATATGGGTCATTGGATTCGACGCGGCCAGTCCGGGAACATTGGGCATCGTCGAATGCGAACCCAGGTCGAGGAAGATACGTTCGCCGATAATCCGTCGAGTGCCGCCATCGTTGAGCGCGACCTCAATCGTTTTCGGAGCGACGAAGCGGCCTTCACCCATGATCAATTCTAGTCCGGCGTCCGCGGTACGCTTGGCGTGGAACTGATGTTCCGCTTCCACCATCTTGCGTTTGCGCTGCTGAACGCCGGCCATGTTGATTCGGAGTTGATCCATCTCCAGTCCGAATTCAGCGCCACGCCGCACCAGCGATGCTACTCGCGCGGAGTAGATCACGTTCTTGCTCGGCAGGCACGCAATATTCGGGCACGAACCACCGAGCCATTTCCGCTCGACCATCGCAGTGCGATGACCCTCATCGGCCATCGTCCAGGCTGTCCATTTACCGGCTTCTCCGCTTCCTAGAACTAGAGTTTCGTATTTTTCTTCGTCAACCATTGGCCCATCTCCTTAATAGTGACCATGGGTTGGTCCGAGCTTTATCAAGCTTCCCCAATGGCCTCGCGTATGATGTCGGCGACGAGACCGGCCGCAGTAACGATTGGCGCGTGGTCTGCCGGATGCGACCGTACCCTGGCGTGCATCCGCTCCGCCATAAAGCGCTGCGTGTCGGGGGCGATCATGCGGTCCTGCTCCGCCATCAGAAACCAGGTTGGGCGGTCTTTCCAGAGTGGACGATTCACCGGCACCATGATGCATGCGGGCGAAATCGGCCGCTGAACCGCTGAGAGCGGCGTCAATTCATCGGCGGAGGCATCCTGCGCGAATGCCTCGTGCGGCAGATAGATCAGCCCATGATTGTCCGGTGCCAACTTTAGTGCCAGCGGATGAGGCTCGGCACGATAGAAGACATCCGCGACAGTCTCCCTTGTCAGCAGCAAGCGCGACGCTGTAAACAAGCGCCTTAACATTCTCATTGCGTGTAGCCGCGATCACGGCCCCAGCGTAGGCGTGACGGCAAGAACGACCGGCCCCGAAGCTCGCTCCAGCGTGCGCTCAACCGCCGCCGTATCCTCAGCAAACGACGTCAGGGGCAACGGAGCCGCGAGCACCCTGACGCCTTCGGCAGCCAGCGGCCGATGACTTTGGTCCAATTCGATCCGTCAGCCCAGGCACCGAGCACCAGCACAACACTCACATTCTCACGCATTGGTTCTCTCCTCGTGCTGCGCGATCAATTGATCGGCGATGTCGTCCAAGTCTGCACCGACGATCTGCGGCTGCGGGCCGACTCCCAAGACGTCGTTCCCATCCGCTTGAGCAAGGCAGCCTCCCAGCCTGCGGAGGCGGCGCCGAGGGGGTCTCCTGTATGGCAAGCGATAAGACAGAGCTCAGAGGGTTGAACCCCGAGTTCCCTTTCAACATAGGCGTAGGCCTGTCGCGAGGGCTTGTGATGCTTAACGGCGGCCGCGCTAAAACGCCGCTCGAAGAAATCGGCAATCCCACCGTGTTCGAGCCGACGCGTCTGCACCTCCAGCAAATTGTCTGTCAACGTAAATAGCCGGAATCCTGCCTCGCGGAGCTTCTGAAGAGCTGCCGGCACCTCCGGGTGGGGAGGCATCGTCGAAAAATTTTCAACCAGTTGCTTCTTATCCGCGTCCTCGATCCTTATATCGCGCGTGTCGGCCAGCATCTTCATTACGGCTGAACCGATATCCGCAAAAGGCACATAGCATCCGGCTACCGTCAGAGCTGAGGAATACATAATGAGATTAGCGAACCAAAAGCGCATGGTGCCTTTGTCGCGGAAGATAAGCTCGAACGTCGGCTCCATGGTTGTGAGATCGAGTAGCGTCTCATTAACGCCGAAAACAAGTAGAGGAAGTGGGGCCATCTGATTACGCCCCCCAATTTGTTTGACTGTTTCGGGATTACTGCCGCCCCAAAATTCGCCTTTTTACCGCTGCAGATTCCGTTCTTCCGCTGCAAACCGTCGTGTTTCGTCTGGGAGAGTACGTCAGCGGATGGCTCCCGGAAAGCGTTGGCGCGACGGCTGTCCCCGAGGACTGCGGATGCGCGGCGCGGGAAGACCGTCTTCAACATCGACTTACGCGAGGGAACTGTTGGCGGATACGATAGTTTCGATTACCGCAAAACAGTTTTCGCATAAAACCTGACTCCGCCACACGGCTTCGTCTTTGCGTACGCTTCAAACCCGCACCACCATCTTGCCGGCGGCCTGGTTAGGTTCCGCAACGTTAGTCACGGGAGCCCGCGTATACTCGGCGTAGCTGCCGTTGATCGTTCGCCCCAGGCTGCCCATCAGTGTTGATTCCGACCGCGAATTCACCTTCGGGGGCAAGACTTCACGACGCCGACACATTCGATACCGCTTACCGGCGCAGCTTCGGCCCATTCCCCTCTTCGTATGTGCATATCGGCGTGGTTGATGCCGAAGGCCTTGACTTCGATCACCACGTGGCCGGGCTTCGGCTCAGGTTCCGGAATCTCTTTGATTACCAGATGTTCCACGCCGCCAAATCCTATGACAATCGCGCGCATAAAAACCCTCCAACTTATATTTAAACCGCGAAACGAAACTACGGGACCTAACTGCGCTGGGCCGAAGTGGACCGCGGACCGAGAATTAGATCGAGGAAGCCGCGGATAGTGACCGCAATTTCCTCGCAATGCGTTTCTAAAGCGAAGTGGCCGGTTGGATAAAAGTGGACCTCCGCTTGTGGATTATCGCGCCTGAATGCCTCGGCTCCGGCAGGTAGAAAAAAAGGATCATTCTTGCCCCAAACCGCCAGCAGCGGCGGCTTATGCTTTCGGAAGTAAGCCTGGAATTGAGGATAGAGAGCGACATTGCTGGCATAATCGAGAAGCAGATCGAGCTGCGCCTCATGCGCTCCGGGGCGCGCCAGATAGTAGTCGTCAAGCGAGCGGCCATCGGGCGATACGACCGACGGATCTGCAACCCCTTGGGTGTATTGAAAAAGCGTGGTTTCGGGGGACAGGAAACTCCGCAGGGCATCGCGGTTCGCCTGAGTGGGCTCACGCCAATACGTTCGGATCGGGTTCCAGCCGTCGCTCAGCCCTTCCTCGTAGGCATTGCCGTTCTGGGAGACAATTGCGGTGATGCGCTCGGGGTGCTTTAGCGCAATCCTCAAGCCCACGGGAGCGCCGTAATCGAAGATGTAGATGGCGAAGCGTTTGAGCCCGATATTGTCGGTGAAATGGTCGATCGTCTCGGCAAGGTTCTTGAACGTGTATTTGAACGCATGGGGTGGAGGCATGTCCGACTGACCGAAGCCTGGCAGGTCAGGCGCTACAAGGTGAAAGCTGTCGGCGAGTAATGGAATCAGATCGCGGAACATATGGCCGGCCGTCGGAAAGCCATGCAACAACAACAATGTTGGAGCGTCCGGCTGGCCGGCTTCGCGATACGAGATCTTGAGGCTACCGATATTGGCGGCGCGATAGTGGATCGTTGGCATGAGAATGCTCCTATAAAAGACTGCTGGTAACCAAACTGAGGGATTTTATGTGGTTACCATTTAACCCATAACCTGTCAAGCCGCGAATGACCGGTTATGTGGAGAACCTCAGACTGCTAGACTGACCTGCAGGGGGCAGGATTTAAGGCTGAATGACCATGAATGATACGCGTCCCCCCGCGCTGCTCATCGCCGGGGACCCAAGCCTCGACTTCCTTAATTCAATTGGCACGCCCGCCGACACGGTGGTCGAATGGCTGGCGAACGGAGAGGACCTTATGGCTTGGCTCGAGCAAGCCGAGTTGGTGCCCCCCGAGGTGGCCGCAACGATATGCGCCAATTGCTTTCCAGGAGAACTCGACGCTGTCGCCGCGCAAGCCCGCGCGCTTAGGGAATGGTTTCGCGCGTTCGTTCTCGTACACAGGGGCCATTCCTTGGGGACTGATTCCGTTCACGAACTTGAGCCTCTGAATCGGATACTGGAGCGCGACGATGCGTACTGGGCAATAGTGGCTAAGCCGGTCGACGGGACCGATCAATCGGCTACGGCTGGACTTGAGAGGCATACCCTGCGTCGCTGGCGTACGCCAGCCTCACTGCTTTTGCCGATCGCGCATGCGATGGCCAACTTCATTACGTCCGAGGATCTTTCTCGGGTAAAATCATGCGAAAAATCGCCCTGCACGTTTTTCTTCCTTGACCGGACCCGGGGACAAGCCCGCCGTTGGTGCAGCATGAGTCTGTGTGGGAATCGCGCTAAACAAGCTCTCCATCGGGCCCGCTTAAAGCGGCAGAAGCGCCCCGCTCATCGCGACAGAAAGGCTGCAAACCGCGGGACATGAGTTAACCGCGGTTTTCTTTGGCGACTCGACAGTTTCATAATAACCTACATACAGTCACTTGACTGGTTATGTGTTCACAGTGCATAAAGCTGTGAGTCGATTCCCGAAAACCTCCTGAAAAGGCGCAAACCTGGACCAAGGCCGCTCCCGATCGGTGCTTGTAGGGGTCCTTGCGGCGATTCGCATTAAGCCTCCGGTCGGGAGTGATTCGAAGCGGGAATTTCGACCTCGTCCCAGAGGTAAGCAAGTGGCTCAGCGAAAGGCGGCTCTGGAGCGGTTGAGTGCGTTTTCGGACGGAGTCTTCTCGGTCATCATCACGGCACGGGCGAAACTGAGAACAGGTGCGCGAAATTTCTCCAAATCAGCCTTGCAGTTGGAGCCTCTGCATACTGGAGCACGTGATGATGGTTCACCCACACGATCGCGATAAAGACGTAGCTCACCACATAGCATGATCAGATTAGCTGCCGCATGGGTAAGCGGATATACGTCGGCGCGGGTTCTTGGCGCGCGTTCGGCACCGACACCGACGAGTCAACCGAAGAAGAGGTGCGCGGATGCTCTCGCGCAAGCGCGCCCGGGCCTGTGGCGGCCGCTTAACGCTGGTCACGCTTGCAGGCGCCGCCGTCGCGAACTCGGAAATTGGCGCCGGCCCTCCGCTTGGGTGAGAGCAACCGTCTCAAGAGTCAACTTGGAGCCGTGCCGAGAGTGGTGAACCGGTTTTCCTCAAACGGCAGTTCGCTTTTGAGCATGGCGTTCAAGATAACAATAAGTTTTCGCATGCAGGCTGTTACTACCAGCTTGCGTGATTTTCCGGACCGGCGTAGCCGCTCGCGGAACGCGCGCAAGAGCGGATTCAGGCGAATCGCCACCAGGGTGCCCATGTAGAGCACGGCACGCACGTCCGCCCGGCCGCCTCAAATTGCGCGTTTGCCCTTCAGCGTCCCGCTGTCGCGGTTGTACGGCGCGACCCCAACGAGAGCGGCGATGGTCTTTCGATGAGTGTGCCGAGCCGAGCTCGGGCAGCCACGTGAGCAAGGTCGCCGAGGCAATTTTGCCAATTCCGGGCGCGCTACGCGGCAACTGGACCTTCCGCCGGAACGCGGGCGTCTGTTCGATCAAAGTCGTCAAGCGCTTATCGATAGCCGCAATCTTTTTTTTGCAACAAGCGATGGTTACCGCAAAGCCTCCGCGCACGAGGTCCAGCGCAGGGCCGATTCAGTTCAGCGGTTACCATTTGGGCTAATTGATGCCGTCGAGTGGCCAGCGCACCAAGCGTGCGCGTTTCCGCATCCGCAAGCCGTCTCGGAGCGGGCCGCATCACGTCGGCGAAGTGTGCGAGCATCTCCGCGTCGATCGTGTCGGTCTTGGCCAATCGCCCGCTCGCACGGGCAAAGGCACGGACGTGCCGCGGATTGAGCAGGGCCAGCGGTATCGCGCTCACTGCCAACCTCTCCAGCACCGCCTTCTCGTATCCGCCGCTCGGCTCCAGCACCACCAGTGCGGGCCGCAGACGCTCGACCATCCTGGCCAAGCGAGCGATGCGTCCCGGTCATTGGCAACTTGCACGTGCTCGCCACCGGGCCGGAAAGCCGCATCCAGCCGATCTCTGGATACGTCAATTCCAACGAAAATTTCTTCTTCCACTTTAATCTCCGGTCTCGCAGCCCCACCTTGCACGATGCGGACTTACGTCCTCGCAACCGTTCGAGCTTGCAATAAAATTTGGGACGTGGCGACGACCAGGCCAGCTCTCACACGGTCTTTGTGGACCAGGCCGGCGAGCGGTCTGGCACCTCGTCAACACACACGCCATCCTAACGCGACCGCCTTCCAGGTGGCTCGCCTTGACTGGCGTCGTTGGCTAGGCGAAACAACCTGACCGCCCTCCGCAGACCGTCGCGGCGTCGCATCTCGGATTCACTGACCGCATCCGCCCCACACCCTATCAACTTTTCCCCTCGCACCCCGGCCCGAGTGAGGGCGCGAGGGGGAAAGTTGGTTCTTCACCATAGATACAAGGGCCGGCGGATCAAATGCTGGTTCATAGAAAACGGACGCCCTGCCCTAACGGGAGCGGGCGCGGAAGGAGCAGGAGAAATGGGCCAGTATCACATTGTGGCTAACCTCGATGGTGGTGAATACTTTGGGGACTATGTTGATATTGACAGCTAACGCGCAAAGCGCTAGTCTTTCGGTATGAAGAAGCAAGCACGCAAGCCCCGCACCACGACCACGCTTCCGGCTCTTTCGCTTGACGCGTTCGACCGTCGCTTCGCCGATGAGGAAGCCTGCAAGCAGTATCTATTCGAGGTACGCTGGCCGGATGGCGTAGTGCATTGCCCGCGTTGCGACAACGCCAAGGTTTACAAGATTTCGCGCCGCCCCTGGACGTGGCAGTGCAAAGCCTGCAACAAGAAAGGCTATAGCTTCTCGATACTCACGGGCACGATCTTCAAAGATACCAAGATGCCGCTCAAGGCGTGGTTCAAGGTTGCTTACCTGATCCTGTCGAGCAAAAAAGGCATCAGCGCCTTACAGGTCTATCGCATGATGGCGCGCACGCATGGCGCGGATTATCGCACTTACTGGTTTATGTGCCATCGGCTCCGCGCTGCGATGAAGAATGAGGAATGGCCGCTCAGCGGTAAGGTCGAGGTTGACGAAACCTATGTTGGCGGCAAGAACGCCAACCGGCCCTTGAGCAAGCGCTTTGACTTGGGCGGACGCGGCGCCATCGGCAAGACTGCCGTGATTGGGGCAATCGCGCGCAAGGGCAACGTGGTCGCGCGGGTGATGGAGAATACCACGGCGGCTGAGACGAATGCGTTTATACACGAAGTGGTATCGCGTCGCGTTAGTCTGGTTGCAACCGATACTGGCGCGGGCTACAAACGACTGGATCCGGCTTAACCTGCCGCATGAAATGGTCGATCACAAGGCGCTCGAATATGTGCGTGGTGAAGTCCATACCAACAACATCGAATCGTTCTGGAGCTTGCTGAAACGTGGAATCGTCGGCACGTTCCATCAGGTTAGCGCCGATTACCTGCCGCTTTACCTGAACGAGTTCACGTTCCGCCACAATTTCCGCAATGAGCCGGATCAGTTCCGCCAACTGATTTCATCGGTGCATTAGAACTGACGTTGCGAGGAGCGATCTGGACGCGCTAAAATTCAGGCGTGTCCAAATCACCCTCTTTGAAGAAAAAGGAAAAGTCCGCAAAGCAGGAAGCTTTCGAGCGCGAAGCCAGCGAAAATCTTGAGCATGCGGACATGGGCGAGTTCGATAAGTTTGTTCGGAAATTAGTTCGCCCAACAAAAGCGCACAGAAAAGATTAATTCTATACAAATCGACAGGGCACGCTGCTTGCGTGGTTTTCTCCTTTTATGCACCAGCAAGTATGGACGAAGGTTAATGTTCAAGTTGATGCTGGCATTGCTGGCATCGTAAGTGCTCTTAGCCTTTTCCCTCAATTACAAACGATAGAAAGCTGCGAGGCATCAAGGGGCGCACCCTGGGTCTGTTTCTCGTGTAGCAACGGTCGTTCGTGGAAACCAATAGCGGAATTTACGCTGGGATTCCTCGCTCCGAAGCTGTTTGAAACAGTCGGGGACGCAGTGAGTATTGACCTCCGGCCCACTGTTGGTGGAGAAGTCTTAGCGGACATGATAGTGCGACCGGAGGTTTTAGAGTCAGTTCAAGCTGCAATCATGACGCTGGCCGAAGAGTTTATCCGCGACCATAACTAGGCGTATTGCGATGGCATGTCTGGCAAAGGCCCTTGACATTGTTTAGGGCGTAAGCGCCGCCCGCTGTCAAACGATGTACTTCCCACGGACCACGCAATTATTGCCGTACATCTTCCAGTATGGCCGCAGCTGACCATCGTGCGCTCGCAACGGCCATTCGCCCTTCGATACATGTCATCTCGCAAAGTTTGTGAAGCTCGATCCGGCATATAATTCCTTCTCTCGTTGTTGGGAAATTGAATTTTCTTCCTTCCATCAGGCAAGCACACGCTATGAGCAGCGGTCGCCGCACCGCATAGACATAACCATCCCTTCGATTCACAACCCGATCTTGTGAATCCTGTTGACGGACGGCTCTGTGTGAGATAGGGTGATTTGCGTCGTCGCAAGTGTCGCCTATATCAGGCGTCCGAAATCTGAGGGCCAGCGCCATCTGGCCCTTTTTCTTTTTCGAGCTTATTTCTCCGTAACTACTTCTCTCTGTCTGACATATTCCTCCAGGTCCGCAAGTCGGTATCGCACAGCCTTTCGGGACAGCGCCACAAAGGGCGGCCCGATACGTTTCGAGCGCCACGCTTGGAGGCACGCCGTACTCAACTTCAGATACTCAGCGGCTTCCGTTTCTTTTACTAGTTCGTCCATTTAACTAACCACTCAAAAACAGCGGGCCTCAACCGACCGTGCACGCAAGGGTGCTCCACACATCTTCCCCTGCCACATCCCACGACCGGTTCAGGCCCGCCTCCCGAAAAACCTGAACGGCTACTTTTCTAGTTATAGCTCGATAAGCTCTTTGTCAATCCTCGACTACAACATGTTGTGTACATACGCCTGTGGAAAACCCACATACAGGATGTTGACTAACTCGAACGCTGGAAACCGACCTGTCGCGCCCCGCTCATCATACCATCGCTGTCAATTGAAACATAGTCCCCAAATTTTGCACATCCATGTGCCCGTTCGGCAGATGCACCACCCTGACCTGTCCACTGTATTTCTCGGTGGCACTCGCAACCCACGGCGGCAGGTCGTGCATCACGGTCGGACCAACCGGCATTTGTATGTCCGTCGGCATCTTCCAGAAATATCTACCTTCAAAAAGAACCTGCATCCCGAGCGGCATGTACTGTTTGTACTGCTGCCAGTTCTCCATCGTGATGGTGGTACCCGACGGAATACCGCCGCTGCTGGCACTCGTGGAGAGCCACGACTGGACCTCTGGAGCGTGGGCCAGGTCTGTGCCCACGCCGGGTGTGAATAGCTCACGGCAATACAGAACGCCGCGATTACGCACAATACCGGACGGAAGCATTGACCAAACTTCGCGGTCCTGCCGATACCGTGGCGACAGTCAAACCAAGCTGCCCGTCTGTGTATAGTGAGCCTCATTCGGGTCGCTCCTTGCAATTGGCGACGGTTCGAATGAAATCGATGTGTATTAAGGCATGATCGAAGTAGTATTCATCATCGAATCTGTGTTACCATGGTGAGCGGCAAATCAGCCGGCGCATTCCTGGATTATCTCCGCTTTGCCAGCAGCATCATCGCCTGCGTCCGTAACCGGCATGATGATTGGGAGCGCGATCCCGGAGCGCCGAAATTCGGCGATTCTGGTGCGCACATCATGAGCGGTGCCCGCAACGGTGAGAGTCGCGACCATTTCATCACTGACCGCAGGTGATGCGGCTTCCACCCCGCCTCGCTTGAAAGCTTCGGCCGTCGCATCAACGGCGCTGACAAAACCCGCTGCTCGCGCGAGCCGCCGATAGCGTGGGAAAAATCCCACATAGAAAGCGAGCACGGGGCGCATACGATCGTAGGCCGTCTTGCGATCGGCGGCGACGGTGGCGGGAAGGAGCGAACATATTTCCAGTTGCTCCACTGATCGCCCAGCGCGTGCGGTCCCCACTGAAAGATACTCGCGGGCATTGCGCGCGGAACCGATTGTACTGAAGACCATGAGCAGCCCGTCCGCGACCTCGCCGCAGAGTGCGAGCATCTGCGGAAAGCGCGCCGAGAGGAAAACCGGTACGGAGCTGTGCGCCGGCTTGAACCACAATTCGAATTTCTCGATCGTGATGGTCTTTCCCCGATAGGAGATCACACCGTCGCGCAGCAGTGCGCGAATCACCTCGACTGTCTCGCGTACACGCGCTACCGGATCGGCGTAATGGACGCCATGTTCAGCCTCGACTTGCACCTTATGGCTGGAGCCCAGGCCGAGCACGAAGCGCCCGCTGGAAAAATGGTCCAGGCATGCAGCCGCCATCGCGATGGTCGGCGCGGTGCGTAGGAATACACTGCTTATCGCCGTGCCAAGCCGCATCCGTCGCGTGGCCAATGCGCACGCCGTGAGGAGCGAGAATTGGTCGCCGCCGTGCCCCTCGATTATCCAGGCCGAGTCATAACCGATCTCCTCGGCGAGTTTGACTGATTCGACTATATCGGCTGGGGGGAGGCCCGATCCGAGCGCGATGCCGAGGGGTTCCATGTGCCGTGTCCCCATCAGATGGTCGCTGGCTGATTTTCGCCATCTCCGCAATCTACGAC
>JBOHWL010000271.1:0-6301 GCA_050736615.1 Binataceae bacterium (SeqCode)
TCTCCGAATGGCTTTATGCCTTGCGCGTGTTCGACGAAGCCGCCGACGCCCGGCCGCTCGGCGAACTCTTAAAGCGCGACCGAAGCCAGCCTCATGAACCGCAGCGGATGAGTGACGAATTGCGGGAGATTTCGCAGGCGCGGATCGCCGGGCTGCCGCTCGAATTGGGTCTGCTCAGCCAACGTTTTTCCACCAAGCGAGGACGGATATTTAAAAGAACCGTCCGAAATCTTGGCATCTCGTTGGAAGACGAACTGTGGCAGCGTCTCGAAGCGCCGCTGGCGGAGTTCGCGATCTTCTCGCTACCCGCACAAACCCTCAAATCCAATATTCCATTGACTAAGCAGGAATTAGCTCGGCAAACGAAGCTGATCGATGACTTGCTCGATCATGGCAATATCCCGATGGCGCTAGGCCTGATGGATGAATGGACGGTTTCGTGGGCGGTATGGCTCAAGGGTCATTCGCAATCGTGGCTGGACTACAAAAAAACACGGCGCCCGGCCGGAGCCATACTCAATTCGCTCGCCGAGCTGGCCAGGGAGCCCAACGGGCGCCATGGCCTGACGGAAGAACAGTGCCGTCTGGGAAAATTTTGGAGCGAGCTGACGGAATTGCGCAACGGCTTCGCTCATCAGGGCATGCGGCCCGAGCAACTGTTCGGTTCGAAGGCGCGGAGCGAATTGAAAAGCGTTCAAGAGTTCTGGCTGCGGTTGAAGCAAGTACCGGAAATCGAACTGGCGCCGTTCGCCACTGAAACGCTCATGGTCACTCCGCTCGGCCATTCAGTCGGCGTAATCAATAGCGCGATCAAAGCGTGCGAGCGCGCAGGGATCGCTCCGAGCAAATGTCTCGTACTGTGTTCCGATGAAACTGTCGCGAAGCTCGACGAAGCCATCGGCGGGGCCGAATTCACCGGCCCCGTCAAACCGATCCGAATCACGGACCCGTACGGCGGCGCCGAAGTGTTGATGCAAATCGAGCGACAAACCCGAACCTATCTGCTCAATGCGCGTGAGGTGCTGGTGAATCTGACCGGGGGCACCACGCTGATGGGATTGGCGATGGCAGCGATGGCCGATAAGGCAAAACGTCTGGGCCGCGACGTGCGTCGCTTCGGCCTCATCGATCGGAGGACGCCGGCGGAACAGCAGGCGGACCCTTTTAAAGTAAGCGAAGCGTTTTGGCTCGACGAGGAGAGTAGCGATGGCGATTGAGGTGATCGAGGCAAACTATCGCCTCGTCACACCGGCGTTCTGTGGTGGCGCGGATCCACGAAAACCGGAGTTGCGGCTGCCGAGTTTTAAAGGGGTCCTGCGCTGGTGGTGGCGAGCGCTGGCATGGCCGCGTTATGGCAATCTCGACAAGATTCAGCATCTCGACAAGATTCAGCATGCCGAGGAATTACTGTTCGGCAGCGTCGCGCGCCAAAGCGCAACCATGATGCGCCTGGAGGTTGTTGCCGAACCTCCTTCTTTGAAAGTTGGCGGGGCCCTCGAAGGTAAGCTCGGTGACGGGAACAGGTTCGGCGAGGGCGCGCGCTATCTGGGCTATGGCGTGATGGAGACCGGACGAAACAAACTGACGCGCGGGTGTGTGGCCGCACCGCTGCATTTCACCGTTGAGTTGCGCTGCCGCGATTTGGATGAAGCGGCCATGACTTCGCTGCTTGAGGCACTGCGTGCGCTCGGCTTGCTCGGCGGCATCGGGGCCAAGAGCCGCAAAGGTTACGGCAGCCTGGTATTGAAGGAGGTACGGCTGAACGGCGCCTCGTGCTGGACGGCGCCGCGGACGCTCAACGACCTGGTTGATGAGGTTAGGAAGCTCTACAGGGAAGCAAGCCCGGCGAAATTGCCGCCGTATACCGCCTTTTCCGCGCAATCCCGCCACGTCTTTCTATCGGCGGGCGATGGTGAAGACGCGCTCGGACTATTGGACCGCGTCGGGCGCGAGATGATGCGGTATCGTAGCTGGGGTCATGACGGCAAGGTGCTCGACGGGAAAAGGGAGGAAAATTTCACCCACGACCATTATTTGATGAGAGAATTGCGGCCTTCACAGCGGAAAGATCATCCGCAGCGAATCGCCTTTGGGCTTCCACATAATTACGGCAAGGGACCTGAGAATGAAGTCGAACCGGCCGATGATGGGCTCGATCGGCGGGCAAGTCCGCTCCTGATTCATCTGCACGAATGCGCGAACAAACCGATCGCGGTGCTATCGTTTTTGCCGGCGCAATTCCTGCCGGAGCACAACGGCAAGCAGCCGCTTATCAATGTCGGCGGCCAGAAAGTGCCGCTCGCAGATAATGCTTCCCTCTGGGAGCCAATCAACGACCTGCTCGATCGTTTCCTCCAGCAGTCGCAAAAATATAAGCGCATAGAACCGTTTGGCGCGTCGCGAAGCCTGCCAGAGGCACGGCCGTGACGCGGCACTTGCATCTGTCTATCGGACCGGTGCAGGCGTTCGTCAAACAATCGCGCCGCACGCGCGACTTGTGGGCCAGTTCGTATCTGCTGTCGTTTCTGACTGGACACGCCCTGTGCGGAGCCAAGACGGCGGGAGCAACCGTCATCAGTCCGCGGACCGATAACGATCCGATGCTGTTGCGCTTGGAAAACCCAGCCAACGAAGCGCCGCTGATGGGTTCGCTGCCCAACCAATTCACGCTCGAACTGCCCGCGAATACAATGCCTGGGGCCGTGGCGAAAGCGGCGCGCCAAGCATTCGACGCGGCCTGGCGGCATGTCTGCGAGGCGGTGTGGGCGCGCTTTATGGAAGATGCTGCCGCGCTCGGCAATGAGACCCGAACGATCTGGGACCTGCAGATTAACGGCTTTTGGGAGTTCATGTGGGTGGCCGGCAGCGCGGACGAGACCGGCTTGCTGGCGCGGCGCAAGCTCTGGCGGACACATTGGTTGTCTGAGGAGCCAGGCGACAAGTGTTCCCTGATGCCAGATTTTCAGGAGCTTTCCGGCTACGTTCGCGCGACCCAGCGTCAAGCGCAGGAGGATTTTTGGAATCGCGTCCGCAGCCGCATGCCGGCGCTCGATCTGGATGAGCGGGAACGGCTGTGCGCGATCGCGATGGTCAAGCGGCTGTACCCGCGTGTCGCGGAAAAAGCGCTGGGCTGGCCGGTCGACGTGGTCCATTGGCCATCCACCGTTGATATGGCTGCGGCCCCATGGGCGGGTAAGGTCATCGCGAGCGCCGCGCGCCAAGCTGACGAGTTCGCCTCGGCCGTCGAGCGAGCCAGCGACCAACGCGCGCTCAGTGGCGGCATGCGCGACTTGCTCGATAGCACTTCGACGGGAAAGTTCGCGCGCCTTGACGCGAACTGGCTTCACCAATCGTTTTTGTCCAATTCGAAATTGGCTCCGCTTACGACGGAAAGTGATCGTGAAGGCCTGGTGAAGCGGCTCGAAGAGCTCTACAACGCACACGGAGCGCCGCCCATCTATTTCGCCCTGCTGCTTGCAGACGGCGATCGGCTGGGACAGTTAGCCGGCTCGCTCGGCAGCGAAATCGTTTCGCAGGCGTTGGCGGAGTTCACGCGCGGTGCTCCCACGATAGTGGGAAGGTATCACGGAAAAGCAATCTATGCCGGCGGCGACGACCTGTTGGCGATACTGCCGGTTGAAAGCGCGCTTGAATGCGCTCACGAAATCGAAGCGGCCTATCGCGCCGCTTTTAATAAATCCGGCGCCGTGGGCGTTGAGCGCGCGACGTTGTCGGCCGCCATCGTTTTTGCACATATCCGTTCGCCTCTGGCCCTCGTCCTGAACGAGGCGCATCGGCTACTCGACGACGTTGCCAAAGAGGAAAACGGCCGCAGTTCACTGGCGGTCGGTATTTTCCGGGACGAATGTGTCGCGCAATGGGTCACGAGGTGGTGGCGCGGCGGTCCGGATGCCATTGAGCTTACGGCGGCTGAAGCGGCCGGTGAGATCGCGAATGACCTGCGCAACGGAGAATTGTCAAATGCGCTGCTGCATCGTCTCGCGGTGATGCTGGGGACGCTGTGCGGACCACTCAAGACCGGTGGCTTTGCCGATTTTCCCGCCGAACTTGATTGCCGGGCGCTCCTGCAAGGTGAAATCGCGCATAGCATGACCGCTCGCGGCGATGGAAAAGTGGAACGGGCGGCGGCGCTAGCATCAAAGCTCGACGCGCTGCTGCGGCGCGCGCATACCACCGAGAAGTCTTCGCAAATCGGCGTCGATGCGCTGTGG
Source organism: Binataceae bacterium (SeqCode) (assembly GCA_050736615.1). Taxonomy (GTDB): domain Bacteria; phylum Desulfobacterota; class Binatia; order Binatales; family Binataceae; genus JBOHWJ01. The sequence continues at coordinate 4,233 of JBOHWL010000271.1, forward strand.
ATCGCGCGCCTGCTCGCTAAGGGCGGCTTCGAGGAAGAGTCGTGATGAAGCTTCTGGTCACGCCAATTGATACCTGGTTTTTCCGCGACTCCACTCCGTTCGACATGGAGGCGGCGCCACAAGCCGGTGTACGCGGGGTCTTTCCGCCATCTCCGGCAACAGTGACCGGCACCGTGCGGGCGGCGCTCGCACGCGTTAATGGCTGGAACGGACGGGGCGACTGGAACGATGAGTTGAAAGCGATATTGGGTGACGGTCCCGACGACTTGGGATGTCTGGCGCTTACCGGTCCGTTTGTAGTGCGTAATGGTGAGCCGATTTTTTCTTTGCCGCGGCATGTTGCCGGACGGCGCGATGCGAACGGAACCTGGACGGCGTCCACGATGATTCGCGCGGGCACGGACGGCGTCGCATGCGATTTGGGCGAAACGGTCCGACTTCCTGAGTTGAGCGGCACGGATTCAGCCAATGCGGAGAGGGTCGAGCACGTCGCGGGCAACTGGATAACGCTCGGGGGCCTGCGGCGAATTCTCGCGGGCGAATTGCCCGAGGAAAAACAAATTGTTGCAAGCGAAAAAGTGTGGCATGAGGAATCGCGCGTCGGCATTAGACGCAATCCGGACACACGTACCACTGACGAAGGCGCGCTTTACAGTACCCGGCACGCGCGGCCTGAAGCATCGATCGGCATTGCCGTCGAAGTCACCGGCGTTCCGGAAAATTGGGCCTTGCCGAATTCGATAATTCCGTTCGGCGGCGAGAGCCGTTGCGCGGCATGTGAGGAGTGGGACTGCGAAATTGATTTGAAGCTTGTCCAAGCGCCGATGGACCGCCAATCGTTCGCGCTGATTGCGTTGACGCCAGCGTTGATCCACGCCGACGTGCTGTGCGGACGCGCGCCACTCTCAGAGCAATGGCCCGCGCACGTGGTCTGCGCATGCGCCGATCGTCCGCTGCGAATCGGCGGGTGGGATTCGCTTAAGCGCGCGCCGTTGCGGCTGAAAAACGCACTTGCTCCCGGCAGCGTGCTGTTCTGCAAAGGTGAGGAGCCGCCGGACGATGACTATAAGCGTCGTGGGCTGCTCCGTCTTGGGTCCCGACAACCGCTTGGCTTCGGACTGTTTGCCATAGGCGTAATGCCCAAGGAGGGCGCATGAAGGCGGTGATGCTGGGGTTGATCGCGGAAACCGCAATCCATTGTGGCGCGGGGCGGAGTTCAGGCGTGATCGATTTGCCGGTCGCGCGCGAAGCGGCCACCGACTATCCGTTCATACCGGGTTCGGGGCTGAAAGGTTCGCTACGTGACCGGGCACGGGAGCGTAAATGGCTCAATGGTGGCCTCGACCGCGTATTCGGCAAACCTGATAGCGCGGGCAGGTTGCTGTTTTCCGACGTGCGCTTGATGCTGCTGCCGGTGCGCAGCCTGACCGGCGCCTATCGCTGGCTCACCTGTCCGCTGCTGTTGGAGCGTTATCGGCGCGATCTGACCCGCTGCGGTATCGGCGCGACGCTAACCATCCCGCCGATAGCGGGCGGCGATGGAATGCCGGGCGTGCTGACCGAAGGGGCGAATAACGAACGGTTGCTGCTTGAAGAACGTGAGTTCGCGATCACCGGCGCCTGTCCGCCGGAAGTCGTAGAGGGAATCAAATCGTTGATCAGGCATCCGGAGGCACGCGAGCGTCTGGCGCATCAACTTGCCATCGTGAACGACGACGACTTCGCCTGGTTCTGCCGCAACGCGCTGCCAATCCAAGCCCGCAATGGTCTAAACAACAAAACCAAACAGAGCGAAAAGCTCTGGTATGAAGAGAGTCTGCCGCCAGATACGGTTCTGTACGCCATGGTGATTCCCCGTGATGACGAAACCGCAGTGATCCGCGAGCTGTTTCCGGACGCCGATCCGTATCTTCAGATCGGCGGCAATGAAACCGTCGGGCACGGCTGGGTCGCCGTTTCGATACTCGGGGGAAATCGTGAGTGAGACCAAAGACGAGCCGCGTTCATCCGCTTGCGCGCAAACCCTCGAGCAGCGTCGCGCCGCCGACGCTTTGCGGGCGGTACGGCGA
>JBOHWL010000272.1:0-4201 GCA_050736615.1 Binataceae bacterium (SeqCode)
TCCGCCATTAGCGTAGCCGCAGGCGGAGCGAGCAAAGGAGTCTGCTACATGCGTTTTAGGAAGTGAAGAATCCGGGAAAAATCCGGAAAAGACAAAAAGATCCGGGATTCCTCGCTCCGCTCGGAATGACCGATTAAGTCTTGCGCCGAGGTTCCCTAGCGGAATTTCTCCTAGAACGGGATGTCTTCGTCATCCATGGGCGGGGGCGGTTCACCCGCGAAATCGGGCTGCTGATCTTCCATTCCCGCGCCAGCCCCCCCAGCGCCCGCGCGGCCGCCGAGGAATTGCACACGCTGTGCGACGATTTCGCTGCGATAGCGTTTGCCGCTGCCGTCCTTGGCTTCGTACTGGCGGTTGGAAATCCGCCCTTCGATATAAACCTGACGGCCCTTTTTGAGGTACTGACCGCACAATTCGGCCTGCTTGCCGTAAACGACAATATTGTGCCAGTCGGTACGCTCCTGGCGCGCTCCGCTACGATCGGTATAGCTGTCGCTGGTGGCAAGCGTGAAGTTCGCCACCGTCTGCCCCGAAGGGAGATAGCGCACTTCGGGGTCGCGGCCGAGATTGCCGATTAAAATAGCCTTGTTAACCGCCATCGCCTGCTATACCTCTGAAAAAACCTAAACCGGGACTGCGATGAACGCAAGCCGGAGTATCTGCGGCTGTGGATAAATGCGCTAACGTGCGAATAAAACTGTTCCAACAACGCCGCCGGTTGGCAACCATGAAGTGATTTGGAAACGAAGCGTTTCTTGCGCCTTGCGCAGTGGTTATCGGCGGTGGCCCTGTGCTTGTTTTGCGCCGCGCCCGCGTCGGCATGGGATTCGGGCACGCATCGGCTGATCACGCGGCTGGCGGTTGGCGCGTTGCCGGATTCCGCCCTTAAATCATATCTGGCCCGCAACTCGACCGCGCTGCAACGCTACGCGACTTATCCTGATACGGTCTTGCGTCGCGAATACGGGCAAGCCGAAGCGCGTCACCATTATATTGACCTCGAGTACTTCGGCACCGACCCGTTTGCTGCCTTGAACCCTGATATCGCGGTGATGCGCCGTGAGTTTGGCGCTCCCACCCTCAGGAAGTCAGGCACGCTGCCTTGGCATATCGAAAAAGTCGCGGGAGAATTAAATCAAGCCTGGCGCGACGACAATTGTGCCGAAGCTCTAACCTTGTCCGGCTACGTCAGCCATTACATTGGCGATGCCAGCCAGCCGCTTCATACCACCCGCTATTACGACGGCTATGCGGGCGACCGCGGTGTCCATAGCCGCTTTGAATACGCGACTGATCGCGCGAATCGAGCTATTACACCATCGGCGCGTGGCGCGATTGCGATTCAGCATATAACTTCCGTATGGCCGCCGGTGATCATGGAACTCAAGGACGCACACATGCTGATTCCGCAGGTATTGCAAGCCGACCGCGCCGTGCGCTTCGAACATGGCTATTCGAAACGTGCCTACGACCGAGCCTTGCTCCAGCGCGAGGGCGGGCTGATGGCGGAGCAGGTCGCACGCGCGGCCTCCGTACTCGGGTCCATTTGGCTGTTCGAATGGCAGTCCGCGGGTAGCCCAAACGCCTGTGCGGCGTCTTCAAACTCATGGCCCGATTGGTGAGACGTGCCGCGGGAGGTGGATTCAATCCGCCCGGGCGCGGGCGCGGCGGCGCTACGATGAAGCGGCGAAACCATATAATTTCTGACTTAATGAACGTATCCTCATTCAGCGCAGCCGACCCGCATCTCAGCGGCGCTTGGCGCAGCGCCGCTTTTACGGTTTAACTTGCTATCCATGGACTGGTGGACTCGCAATTCCAATAACGAAGCACGCCCGACGCGCGGCAACGCGCGCCCGTCGGTAACCGAAATTTGTGAGAGCCTGCTGATTGGCGAATACCTCCGCCTGAGCGATATCGAATGGCTTAAGCGGGAGCATCGCGTGAGCGCGATTCAGAATCTGCAGGACGATGTCGATCTGCGCATCAACGGACTCGACATCGCGGCGCTCAGACAAACGTGCGATCAGAATGGGATCAAACTGGTGCGCACGCCGATTCAGGACGGCAGCGCCGATGACATGGCCGGGCGGCTGGCCGCCGCGCTCACCGACCTCGCCGCGCTGATGCAGGCGGGCGAGCGCGTGTATGTGCATTGTAATGCCGGCCTGAATCGGGCGCCGACGCTCGCCATCGCCTATATGCGCGCTCATTGCGGAATGTCGCTCAACGAGGCGATGGCTTACGTTAAACAGCGGCGTGCGTGCGGTCCGTTCATGACCGTGCTCGAGGGCTATTTTGGGCCGCGCGACTTCAAGCCCGAACCCACCGGTTGACAAACCCGGCGGCCGGATCGGCAGAGAGAAGCTCCTGACGGCCTGCGCCTGGGCCGTGCATTTTTATACGGGGCTCGGCGCGATAGCGGGCCTGCTAACGGTTTACTTCACCGCGCTGGATGATTTTCGTGTGGCGTTTCTGGTGATGGCGGCGGCGGTTTTTATCGATTCGAGCGATGGCCCGATAGCCCGGGCGGTGCGGATTCGCGAGCGCATTCCCGTCTTTGATGGCGCGCTGCTCGACAACGTCATCGATTACGTCAATTACGTTCTGGCCCCGGCATTCCTGATGCTGCGCGCGGGACTGCTGCCCCAAGGAATCAGCGGACTGGCGCTGGCTGGATTCGTGATGTTGGCGAGCGCGTACGGGTTTTGCCGGACTGATGCGAAAACCGAGGACCATTACTTTCGCGGGTTTCCGTCTTATTGGAATCTGGTCGCGTTCTATCTTTTCTATCTGGGGCTGCCGCTGCTAGCCAACGAAATCGTCGTGGCGGTCCTTGCCGTGATGGTGTTCGTTCCGATCAAATACATTTATCCGAACCGTACCCGCAGCCTGCGCGCGCTGACGATCACGCTTGGAGTAATCTGGGCGGCGGTCACGATCGCGATGATTCCGATGCTGCCGGAGCATCATCCGGTCATGCTCTATATTTCGCTCGCCTTCATCGCCTACTACCTGATTACCTCCTTTGTCCTGCATGTACGTTCGTCCATCGCGGACGCTCGGCGGGCGTTGTGACGCGATGGACGCGAAGCCTCACGACATTAGACCTTCACGAGTCGCGCGATGGCTCGAAATTATCGAAGGCGACGCACCGACTGTGCTGATCGCACCGCATGGCGGGCGCGCCGGCCCCGCCGCATTCGCGAAGCTTCATCCCAAGGTCAACGATCTCGAAACCGCCGCAATCACGCGTGAACTGGCCCGGCGGCTGGGTGCCAGCGCGCTGATCAACACCGGCATGGATCGTAATCAACTCGACTGTAATCGCGTGCCGCAGCTCGCCACCGGCGCGCCCTGGATGCTGGCGGTGATCGCCGAAAGGCTTGAAGCCGCTATCGCACGCCATCGGCATGTAACGGTGCTGCTGGTCCACGGGTGGAACATCATCGAGCCGCGCATCGACCTGGGCCTTGGATTGCGCGAGTCAAATGGCAGGCTCATCCCACCACCGGGCGCGCACGTTTCGGCCAGCGACGCTTTTATCCATGGACAGGTGGCGGAGCTGGCCGCGTTACTGCGCAAAAACGGGATCATCCCAAGCTACGGCCTGCGCTATCCCGGCGGCGGCGTGCAAAATCTGCTGCAAGCCTTCACCCCCCGGCACCTTCGCAGTCCTGTCATTGCGCTAAGGAACTTGGCCGAGCTGGCGCAACGCGGGCAAATCGAGGCACTCCAATTGGAATTGTCAGTGGCGTTGCGACTGCCGGGAAGTCTCAGGGCGCGCGCGCTCGATGCGATCGCGACGATCTTTGTGGTTCACCATGCTACCCAGGCTGACTGGCCGGAGTTGTTCGAAGGGCCGGCGATCGTGCGCCAGGCGTTGCCGCGACCGACCAAGCGTAAACCGGAGGCCGTCGTGAGCCCGCCGGTGCGGGTGGGGGTTGAATTCTATGACGCCGCCGCGCGCGTGGGCGGGATGGTCAGTTTCGATTTCGGGCCGAAAGCCGCGGGTGGACGCATCATGCTGTTGTACGACGGTGGTCGGGTGGCACTGTTCACCGCCGAAGGCAAAGCGCATTCGAAAAATGGAACGATCGCGTTGGGACCACTTAAGTTTCATCTCGGGCGAAGCGGATCATTGCGGTTTCGTGGTCCGGCTGTGGTCGTCAATGACGGCAGCGCCTACCTGAGCGTCGAG
>JBOHWL010000273.1:0-14418 GCA_050736615.1 Binataceae bacterium (SeqCode)
GTCCTTCAAAAAGGGCGGCGCGCCCGCGCCTCATCCGTTTTTTGGCGATTTGGGTTTCCGCGACCGACACCGAGCGCCTTGGCCGGGCTAGTCACACCCACGCGACGCTCGACACATAATCCGCAGACGGGATCATGACGCCCGTTTAACCGGGACGCGCCCACGAGCACCAGGATTACGCCCGATTTTCCACCTCGGCCGGCCTGCGCGGATCATGCGCTGACACGCGGCAATGACGAACGAACTCCACGTCACGGCGTGACCCTCACGCGTCATAAAGGCGAGGCGGGCGCTCCATTTTTAAATAGCGTCGAATGGGAACGCGCGACAATGGGGCGGGGTCGCCCCCCTCCTTCATCAGGTAAGTGGTAGTGTGGTAGACAAACGAGCGACCCCACCTCGGAACGATCTTCCAAGCGGAAACTTTGATATGGTGCCAGTGCGAAGCAGTTATCGCAGCCATTTGCGCATTTTGACCCTATCGCGGCGCCGTCGCGGTGTCAACAAATTGATTACATGCGCTAACTGTTAGTGAGCAAAAATGGAATCAGACCAATAGGGAGAATTGCATAAGATGAATCCGCTCGGCTACGCGATCGAAGATGACCTCGTAATCATCACAATCAATCGGCCGGCGGCGAGAAATGCGATCGATCGCGCAACTGCGGAGGAGCTCGCCGAAACGTTCAGACGCTTTGATAACGACCCCGTTCTCAGCGTCGCGATTCTGACCGGCGCCGATGGCACTTTCTGCGCGGGCGCCGACCTCAAAGCGGTGGCTGGCGGAGAGGGGAACCGCGTCGCCGCCGAGGGCGACGGTCCGCTCGGATGCACTCGGATGCTGCTCGGCAAACCCGTGCTTGCCGCGGTCGAGGGCTTCGCCGTCGCGGGAGGACTCGAACTCGCGCTGTGGTGTGATCTGCGCGTGGCCGCGCGCGATGCGACCTTCGGGGTTTATTGCCGTCGCTTCGGCGTGCCGCTGGTTGACGGCGGTACCATCCGCCTGCCGCGGCTCATCGGCCTGAGCTATGCCCTCGACATGATCCTCACGGGCCGCGGCGTCGGCGGCGAAGAGGCCTTCAGGATGGGTCTGGTTAACCGTTTGACCGAAAGTGGCGGGGCGCTTACCGCCGCGCGTGAATTGGCGCGGCAAATCGCCGCCTTTCCGCAGAAATGTTTGCGCTCGGACCGGCTCTCGGCCTATCAACAAGCGCCCTTTCCTCTGGATCAGGCGTTGCTCAACGAATATCGCCATGGGATTGCGACGATCGAGTCGGGGGAAACCGTCAGCGGGGCGCGCCGCTTTGCGCAGGGCGGCGGCCGCCACGGCAAGTTCTAGCCCGCCACGGAGCCCCTCACCCGAGTGATCGTCAGAGCCAACGCTCAGCTAAGCATCTATCGCGCGAGCTTTCCGCGTCACTCCGAATAAGTCTGTTTTTAAGCGCGCCCCCCAACCCATATGACGCGTCCGATGACTGCAATGGCCTCGGGTGATACGTCTTGCGGTTCGTAAGCTGGGTTATCGCCGCGCACTGACAGGGTGTCATCGGGACGGCGCTGCAGCCGCTTGATCACGAGTTCTTCCCCGGCACGCAGCAGGTAAACGCCGTCGAATCGAAAGCGGTTCTCGCGCAGATCGGCCAAAATCAAATCGCCTTCCTTGATGGTCGGCGCCATCGAATCGCCCAGCACCTCGACCAGCACCAGGTTGCGCACATCCGCGTTGAGCGCGCGGTGCAACCAATTCGCTTTGAAGCCGAGATAATCAACGACCTGCGAATGCGCGAACGGGGGTTGGCCCAGCGCGTGCGGCACGCGTCGCACCGCCGCGAGATATTCGTCCGTGTCGTCTTGTCCCAGCGTGCCGGCGCCGGGCTCGTGAAGGACAAGTTTGCTTTTTAGCTGGACGCCGCGGCCGGTGGCGAGCCATTCGACGGAAACGCCGGCCGCGGTGGCCAGATTCACCAGACTGGCCATGCTTGGCTGGCCGCGTCCGGTGACCCACTTATAAATCGCGTTGTCAGAGACTCCGACGGCGCGCGCCAGATCGGCGACTGAGCCGAATTGCTGCATGATCAGACGCAGCCTACGCTGGAACTCCTCGCCGGAGTTTGATGTTGACATTACTTTCCTACTGTGGAATACATTAGAACGCACGTCAAGAGGAGGTAATCATTGTTCGACTACGTTTTTAAGCACTGTATTTAGAAACTTTCGCGATCACAGATTGAACGCAGTTTAACGCATTCTTTGACTTCAATTTGCGATAAAATGGTCCCGTTTTTGACGATTGCGGATATTAACCACAGTTGGACAGGCCAGCACTTGATGCCTCAATCGTCAAAGCCATGGGTGGTACTCGGCAACGTCTGGCGGATGGATGAGGGTGCCGCGGGGACGTGTGCGCGAGAGACTCTAGGGGAGCGACAACTCTGCACCCGCTAGGTACTGCCAAGCATCTCCAGCGAGGCTGTCGAGCCAGCGGGGCCGCAATGGTTCCCGGGCTGGCATGCTAAGCACGGAAGTCTCTCGAAGTTCACGACATCATAATAACCGGATGCACTTCGCCGAAGTCTCGCGAATTTCCGCGTTCCGCTTCAACGGCTCAACTGGCGCAAGACGTATACACGCGCGCCTCGTCTTCCACCATGGTTTCAAGCCTTGAGAAAGGGGGATGTGTGCATGAGCGGTCATTCCACGATTTCGATTCGATTAGTGCAGGAGGCGGTCGCGGCGGCGTTCAATTTGCGCCGCGATGAATTGCTCTCTCACGACCGCACCCAACGCGTCGCCAAGGCGCGTCATCTGGCGATGTATCTCAGCCGGGAACTCGCGGGAATCGGTGCGAACGATCACGGCGGCGAGCGCATCAGAAACCGCGGTGTTTCCTTTCCTCGCATCGGATTGGCCTTCGACCGTGATCACACCAGCGTTATGTATGCGTGCGCCGAGGTCGAACGGATGCGCGGGTGCGACGCAGGCTTTGCCGATCTGGTCGCGGCCGTGGCGCGGGAAGTGCGCCGGCGCGCCGCCGCGACTGACGCGCGGGGGGTGGCCCTCTGATGTATTCCAATGACGATTCAGGGAAGCCGTTCACGCGAATTTCCGGACCACTCGCCGATGCGATGCCGGAGGGAACTTCGCAAGTATTCGCGCTTCACGCCCAACGCGTGCGCGTCGAAGCCGCCGGCCTCTTCACGCCCCGCCACAACGCCCGTTCCTCGATGCTGCGAGAGTTAGCCAGTGTGATCGGCGAAGAAGTGGCTTTCAAGCTGGTCGCGGCGTTCGCGGGTACCCGGCTCTACATTCCCCAAATACCGCAAGAAGATGACGCGCTGGCACAAGCCATCGGCATTGAGGCGGCGCGCAAATTGGCGGCCGTTTACGGCGGCGACCGCGTCGATGTGCCCAACCCAACGCCGCGCCGCTTGCGCATAGTTGAACTGCGCTCAAGCGGCCTTAGCGTGGACGCGATTGCACGGGCGCTCGGCTGTACGCGGCGCCGCGTGTTTCAAGTTCTGGCGGAGGTGCGTGAAAGCAAAGCTCAAGCCTGATCCACAACCGACGGAGCGATCGCCCGTATGAAGTGGCCCATTTGGCTATCGCATGATTTCACTCAAGCCTTCAACGGTCGAGTACTTCTTGTAGTCATTGTATTGGTGCGGCACCTGTTGATTCACCATGACCGTATGGCCGTGGTTATCGAAGCTGCTATCGAAAGTAGCGTGATGATTCCGCACGTCCCAGAACTGCTCTGAGAACGAGCCGTTGTTGTTGACCACCCCGATTTCCGGCACGGCCATCGCCTGGGGCGAAAGATGTGCGACTTTCCACAGCTTCATGCCGCGGTCGTAGAGATCTTCCCAGAGCGGTCCGTAAAATTGCTGGTCGAGATACATGATGCGTTTGCCGTAGCAGTACCCGAACTGATGCGCGGGAATCTTGCGCACATCAAGCACATACGTATCGCGCAATGCCCATTTGCCCCAGTCCGGCTTGGGGAAGCCCAGCGGCATGTCGTAGTTGGCCGGGAAAGTCCCTATCGGGGTCTGGTAGTCGAGCAGCGCCAGAATTTTTCTGCTTCCAATGAACGAGGCGCTGAAGGTCGGGATATTGCCCGCGAAACCGTAGCGATAGTCGTCTTCGGTCATGTCGCTGCCGCCGCTTTGAATGCAGCGCGCCGCTGAAGAAAGCGGAATCACCCGGCGTTCCGACGGCTTGAATTCATACGACGAAGGCAGCTTGCTCAAATCGCTGTAATAAATGCTGAGCACGCTCGCATAGCGGCGCTCCTCGGGTTCGATGACCATGCTAAAGCGTGTCTCGTCATGCTCGTCCGCGTACGGATTGTTCATCGCCTGACCCGGATCGGTGATGTGCTTGAGCACGCGCGCGATGAAGACCTCGCGCTCGCACGAGACGTTGCCATACGCATCCATGGTGCATTCGGTGAGAAGGTTTTCCGGAGTGGCGGCGATCAGATGCGGCACGTAGCGATACCACATGTCGGCGAGCATCTCCCAGCCCTTATGTGGTCCGCTGGGGGTCGGAAACGGCGCTCCGGCCACATAATTGCGCATCGTCAAGCCGCCGTCCGGCAGCTTAACCAGGGTTACCTGCGAAGCGTATTTTTCCGTGGCCTCGAGATAGCCTTTCGGCAGCGGATGAACAATGGTTGGGCCGACGTCGATCCGAATATCGTCCGGCATCTTCCAGTAAGACGAGCCCGCGAACAGCGCGACCATCCCATCCGGCATGAACTGTTTGTACTGCCGCCAATTTTGAATATTGATTTCGGTTCCCGGCGCAATCGTATCCGCCGCGCACGCCATTCCGCCCATCAACACCGCCGCAAAGATTCCCACCAACATACCTGCCGCGAACTTCATCTTGCACCTTCATGTCCAAATGAAAACCACCGATCCTCGGGAGGCCGGCGCGCCTTCCACGCTAACCCGCTTCCCGTCCGCTCCACGGTTCCGCCACGGAAACCTGTAAGCGCTTATTTCTCCAACAAATCGCCTCCGATCATCAAGCACTTTCGTTCACACCAGGTTTTTCTGTCGGGATTAGTGGCGCGGCGGCTTCCGTTTGACACGAGGAGATAATGATCCGCGAAGAAGCACTATGCGGGAACTCTTTACGAGCGCGTTTGTTTCGTGTCACGGCAATCACTAAAGAAAAGCTCCGCTCAACCTTTCTGCCATTCCGAGCGGAGCAGCGCAGCCTCAGGCGTAGCGAAGCAGGCGAGTCCTGGCTTGGCCGGCGGATCGCGGACTCGCCCGCGGAACTGCGTTCAAGATTGAGTCTGCGGAGCGAGCGGGAGAATCCCGGATTTTCCCCTGTTTTGCAACTGCGACAGACTGAGGCGCCGCGCTGGCGAGCCTTGCCAGGCCGGATTCTCAGGTCACTCTCGCCAGTTTTCCGCCCTTGCACGCCAGGCAATATCTTCCATAGCCGCCGGTTCCTCCCTTGAGCGTGCGGTCGAAGAAATCCTTGCGCGGCCTCGTGCGCTCACATTTGGCGCAATACTGCTTGTCGCCATTGGCCAGCGCCTGGGCGTCTTTCTGAATCTGTTTGACCACCGCGTGGTGATTCGTTGTGCCGTTTTTTCTCGCCGATTCGACCAGCTTGTAGAGCCTCTCCGACAAGGTGGCCGGTGGGTCCGCGCCAAGATTAAAGCGATTTACCCGCAGGAACTTATAGCCATAGGTCTCGAGCGTAGCCTGCCGTTCGATATCCTCCGGCCGATAGTAAAAAGCCCAATTCGCCTGATTCACCTGCTGGCGTTCGATGAAGTGAAATTCGAAGCCGTCGTATTCAATGACAATGTTCAAGGTTTGGTCGCCGTTGCGATAGATCAGCAGAAAATCAGTGCGGTATTTCGGATGGTGATAAGTCGGATCCAATTGGCGCAGATACTCACCGATTCGAAATTGGGTGCGCAACTCGATCTCTTCACGATTCCGCTGGTAAAACTGCGTCGCTTCGAGCCAGCCCAATAGTTTTCGCTCCATCGGCGAAGCGGGATCCGTCCCGCTTGGGTCCACCCTCGATTTGTCTTCACGCACCCTGTGATAATGTTGGAGCACGGTGCGGGCGGAGCCGCTGTATTCTTCGATCGGCTTTGACAGCACGAAATGCATGCATTCCTGGGCGCGCGACAAACCGACGTTCAAACGTTGAAATTTGATCTGTTCCGCTACCTGCTCATCGGCATCTGTTAAACTGACTGGCAAGACGTAATTCAGTGCATCCTGAGTTTTGGTCGCGACCATGCTGTACAAGATCACTTCGCGCTCTTCGCCTTGACAGGTGTCGAACGTCATGATTTTGAGCTTGAGCACATCCTGGTAGTCGCGTGCGTTGGGCTGCTCCAGCACCATTTTAGAGAGGAGCACCACCTGTTCGCGAAAAGGCGTGATCACACCGACCGTTGGCGGATGCTCTTCTTCGAGGAACTGGTCTAATTGCTTGAGGATGAATTCGGCTTCGACCGAATTGGCGTTACGATATTTCTCCGTGCGCCCACCATGGTCGAGAATTGTAAACTTGATTACCTCGCCGAGCGGCTTGCCGCGAAATTTCACCGCCTGCAGCCGGCCGCGGTAGAAATATTCTGAACTGAACGAGATCAGCTCCTGGTAGCCGCGGAAATGCTTGCGGAGCATGATGTCGAAATTTCGAATCAGCTCGAAAAATTCCAGGATGGATTTCTTGACGTCGAATTGGGACGCGCGCACCAACAGTTCCGCTCGGCTGCTTATGCTCCTGCGAAAATAGTCCTTGATGTCACTAACATAGGCGGTATTACGTTCGTTGCTCGCGTATGCGGATTTCACGTTGGAGAATTGCTGCTTGTCTCCTAACACTACGGCCTTCTTCGCGCGCAACAGGGCCGGAAACGCCTGTGCCACCGAAACCTGGCTAGCTTCATCGATGACCACCAGGTCGAAAATGTCTTGCTGCAGCGGAATGTATTCCGCGAATTCACGGATGCCCGCAATGATGCACGGAAAGGCGTCGCGCAGCCGCTCGAATGTGTCGGTCGGAAATTTCTGCCTGGTGCGTATCACCGTATTGAGCGTCGTCGCCGTGGCCGCTGACTGCTTGACGAAGTTGAGAAAGCGGTCGTCCATGACGAACGTCATTTTTGCCGCGCACAGTTGTTCCAATTCGTCTCGTTCCGCCACGAGATCGAACACTGGCACCTGGGCTTCATGCGCCGTGAGCGCGCGCCATAACTCGATCAAGCTGGCCACCAGCATACAGAACCCGACGAATTCGCCGACGTGGACGAAGCGACCATCTTTACCAATGGTCCAGCTCGCCATACCCGGCAGCTCCCACTGTGCCACGGCTTTTCCCAGGCCTCGGATCAATTGCAGCAATGGCGCGTAATCAGGGTACGGGCGGTTGTAGTGAATGATTTCTTCGTACAGTTCGGCGAATTCGTCTTCTGCGGCTCCATGCGCCCGCATGACGGCTTCGGCCTTGGGCACGAGTTCGCATAAAAGCCGCAGGTCCTTCAGATGCTGGTGCAGGTCAATAAAATTCACGACCTCGAGCGTCTGGCCCACCTCGGCATTGAGCGCACGCACTTTGCCCCGCCGAAACAGGTATCCGAACAAGGGCATGCGCAGGGCGTCGTACCGAAGCACGAACTGTTGCAGCGTACGCGCATCCGATGGACGCAGCGTTCGAAACAACGAGCAAGCGTTCCGATGTTCAGCCAGAAGGCTTAAATCCGAGCCCAGGCTCGCCTTGCGCATGAGCCGGATTGCTGCGCCGGCCGTCGTCGGATTCGCGTTCTCAAGGAATGCCACGGCAGCGTCGGCTTGCGGTGTTTTGCGCCAGGCTCGCGCACCATCGAGCTGTTCTTTCAAGTCGGGACGGGGCCCTTTTTCGATGGCCGCGACCAGTTCTGGCACGTGCCTTCCGACGGCAGCCTCCAACTTCTGAAAGGCTTCGATATCCGCCAGTTTGATGCTCGTCAGTTGCTCGATGGTGCCGCCGATATTCTCGGCCAGCCGCTCTTTGATGCCGTGAATGTTTTCGTCCAGCTCTTTCTGCTTCGCCCGGGCCGCATGAAGCTGGTCTTCAATCGCGCCGATAGCGGCGTGACTGAGCAGTTTCGCGTAGGTGCCGGCGGTGCGGCCGAGCCGCAATATGGGGTTTCGAAACTTTGCGTCGGGCCTGACCCGGTTGATAACCGTGGTCAGCTTGTCCTCGACCACGTCGAGCGCCTCGGTTTTATCCGACAGGATCAACACGGTCTTTCCACTGAGAATCGCCTCAAACGCTATCGCTGTGATCGTATGAGACTTTCCAGTTCCGGGTGGGCCCTGAACAGCGACGTAATTGACTTTCGGATTATTAAGCGCGGCGAGAATTTTTCGCTGCTCCTCGTTGAGGGGAATCGGCGATTCGGTCAACAGCCTGTCTGGAATCGGCATATTGTCCCAAAGCTGCCGAATCTCGTGGCTAGCGTCTACCGGTTCATCGATTAGCAAGCCATGAACGATCTTTTCGAACAGCGCGCCGACCTCCGGCTGCCCCGAATTCAGCTCTGTCAGCAAAGCCTCGTAGTCATTCAGCAGCGCCTCATCGGAGCGGTCGAATATCGCGAAATAGGCGGCGGTGCTTAGCCGCACGCGCGACGATTGCGCCATCCCAACCTGCTCGGTGAGTGTGAGCCGGCGGTCGAGATCGAACAGCGACTGAAGCTTCGCCAGAATTTTATCGATCTGACCTACGGGCGAGGCACCTGGCTCAAGATAGACGATGCGGTCATCAACACCGTACATCGTGCAGTGCGGCGGCGGCAGTTCCACTTCCTGGGCAGCGTAATCCACCGCACGCTTGTTGACGTAGAGGTGGGAATCGAGTTCGAGGTGAAATTCAGTCGATTGTTCCTGCTGGGTCACGGTCACCGGCAGATAAATCACTGGATAAAGGGAACCGCCGAATCGCAGATCGCACAGGTACAGATAGAGCTGAAGGTTGTCGCCGAGGCGGGTGAGGCCATAGAGGTCCTTGATTTCCTGCCAAGCATCCGCCGCGGCAAAGCCGTCAAAGAAGCTCTTCAGTTGCTCGCGCGCCGGCGCCTCATTGAAAAAGTCGCCGATCGCCTTTTGAAGGGCGCCGTCGTCACCCTTAATCGCCAGGGTATTAAGAGCGGCTGGAAGCTGTTCCACCAACGGGTGTGTTAATATCGCAGTCAGGTCCGTTTCGATCTCGAACGCCGATTCAATCGCCGAATAGGCGCTGGCTCGAAGCGGTTGGTCGAGCAGTGCCAAGAGCGGATGGACAAGGCGGCCGGCCGTGTCCTGCTCAAGAACAGAAATGATCCTGTCGTGGTAAGCCTCCGGATCGTCGGCAGCCTGAGCCCGTTTTTCGCGCGCCGCCTCAAGAACGCTATTTGCTATCGCTTTGAACTTTTCGGGTTCAATCGCGTCAATCCGCTGATTGATCAAGTTACGAAGAATCGGGTTGAGCGCCGCCTTGTACCGTCCGCGCTGGACGTTCAGCACCCGGGCGCCGGTCGCGGAAACGTCCTTGCTCAGCAGGCCGACAATCGCGCGGTAGAGCGTCTCGTACTTGCGTAATGGGATGCCGGTTGTTTGATTGATGTCGGACTTGAGCTGAATGCGGCGGCGCGGCGCCTGCTGGCGGTGGAAGTCGGTCTCAAGAAAGTTGAGGAAATAGCGAGAAACCTTGGTGGTGAATTCGCGCAGCTTGTCGGGCTCAACGTCCATCTATTCGAAGCAGCTCCCTTCCGGCGGCAGCACCAAGCGTTTACGGCTTCGGCCAGTTTATGATGGCACTCGCTGAAGAGATACGGCCATGCGGCGCGCCGCACCGTTAGGCTAGACAGCCCGGCGCAGCGATCATCGCCGCCAGCGTGGTTGGGATTGCGAAATCGAACCCGCAACCTATCAATTTGGCTCAGCGTTTGGCTTGACCATTCGCGGTCGGGCGGGTTAAGGCTTGCGCGGGACGAGGCTGGCTTCCACCTCCGCGCACCGCGCACGACAAGGCGGCACGCGGCACGGAAACCACCTCGCTTTTAAGCCGCGTGTGCGGCAACGGAGTCACCAGATGGGCGCGCTCACGGATAAGTACTGTATCGTTGGCGTCGGCGAAACACCGCATATGCGGCCGTCCAATCGCACCACTTTGTCGATGGCGTGCGAGGCGGTTAGCAAGGCTATCGCAGACGCCGGTCTCAAGCCCGCCGATATTGACGGTCTGACCAGCTACCAGGTGGGCGATTCGACCACCTCG
This sequence comes from Binataceae bacterium (SeqCode), assembly GCA_050736615.1. Lineage (GTDB taxonomy): Bacteria > Desulfobacterota > Binatia > Binatales > Binataceae > JBOHWJ01. The sequence continues at coordinate 10,288 of JBOHWL010000273.1, forward strand.
CCGCACGTCGCCACCGCGCTGGGGATGCGCCTCAATTACGCGGTCGACATCCAGGGTGGTGGCTCCAGCACCGAAGTACTGGTGGCGCACGCAATCGGATTAATCGAAGCGGGCTACTGCAAGACGATCGTGATCTTCCGTTCCATGAACGGGCGCTCAGGCCGCCGGATGGGCGGCCAGGTGCCCGGCGGACCAATTCCGGTAGCGCTCGCCGAAGGTGACGGGCAGTTCAACATGGGATGGGGATGGACCACTCCGGCGCAGCGCTTTGGCATGAGCGCGATGCGCTATCTGCGCGATACCGGATGCACCACGCGGGCTTTCGGCGAGATAGCCGTGGCTCATCGGCTGCACGCGAGCCTCAATCCGAAAGCGATCCATCGCAGCCCGATCACGCTCGAAGACCATCAGCGTTCGCGCTGGGTGGTGAAACCGTTTCGGCTGCTCGATTGCTGTCAGGAAACCGACGTTTCCGCCGCGATCGTGGTCACCTCGCGCGAACGCGCCTACGATTTGCGCCAGCCGCCCGTCTTCATCATGGGCGGTTACGGCCGCACGCTGACCGACAGCCCACAATGGAATTATTCGCGCGCGGAAATTCATTACGTCGCCGGCAATTACGGTTGGAAGCGCGCGTTCGGGATGGCCGGCATCAGCCATAGCGACGTCGATTTCATCTCGTGCTATGACGCCTTCACCTTCACCACTTTGATTCAGCTCGAAGCCAACGGCTTCTGCGGCAAAGGCGAAGCTGGACAATTCGTCAAAGGCGGCCGGCTGCAGATTGATCACGAGTTGCCGAGCAATCTGTCGGGCGGCCATCTCTCCGAGGGCTACACGCATGGCGTCCAGATGGTGATCGAGAACGTCAGGCAATTGCGCCATCGCGCCGATGACACCTGTCCAAGGTGGGCCGAAGGTGTCCACACCTACGACCGCAAAGCTGGCTGTCGCCAACTTAAGAAGGCGCGCATTTGCTGCGGAATGGCGTGGGGGTGGGAGAACATGGCGAGCGGCCTTATCCTGCGCGGTATCAGCGCCTAGAAAATCCGCCGCTGATGCAACCGCCGCTGACGCGCCATCGCGCGCAACGGCAAAAGATAACGAGAATCACGATGCCCGGACCAATTGATTATTCCAAGCTTAGAATCCTGCCAGATTTTGATACTCGCGAATGGTGGGCGGCGACCAAACAACACAAATACCTGGTGCGCCAATGCCATGCGTGCGGTCATAAATGGTTTCCGCCGACTTTCCCCGCTTGCGCCAAATGCGCCTCAATGGACGTGGGCTGGTTCGAAACCATTGGCACGGGCGTGCTTTATAGCTACGTGGTGGTGGTGCAGCCGATCGTCGGCGCCTTCATCGGCACGGTGCCGTATGTGGTTGGCGTCATCGAACTCGACGACTGTAAGGAGGCCGACGGTACCGTCACGCGAGTCGCCGGAGTAATGACCAACGACGAAGCGGAAGTAGCCATTGGTTTGCCCTGCCAGGTGACTTACGAGAATACCAACGACCCGAATATCGTGATGCCGCGTTGGCGCATTTCGGGAACCGCCGCCAACACGTGGAAATTTACGGAATAGCCGCGTCCGCTTTTCCGGATCTCCGCTAAGCAAGCTTTGCACAAGCTCATTTGTCAATCTTTGAACGCGACTCGCAGACTCGCCCGCTCGTTCCGCCCACGGCTCCACTGATGCTGAACGGATTCTGCCACCAACGGAGCGGCAAGCGGAGCGAGCACGCCAGGCGGAGCGAAGCGGAGCCGAGCGAACGAGTCCGCGAGTCGCGTTCAGCACCACCAGTCTGCGACGTGCGTTCAGATGAGTGAATAATCCGGAAAAAAGCCAAAGAAGATACAGGAAATCCGGGATTCCTCGCTACGCTCGGGATTTGTGAATTTTTCGAATCCGGAAGGACGAGCGATAAACGATCGGCCAGCCACCTCTTGTCATCCTGAGCCCGCCCGAGCGGCGTGAGGGCGGAGTCGAAGGATCTACGCGGAGCGATTTTCTGTTATTTTCTGGCCGTTTTACCTCGGACAAATCGCTCCGCGTAGATTCCTCGGCTCCGGCAGCCTTCGCTCCGAGTGACAAAAAAATGCGAGGTCCCGATTACCAGCGGAGTGCGCGATCGAAGAAATCACACACTCTCGCAATGACAGCAACGGACTTGTGCAGGGACTCCCTAAAGCTTGGCGCAAGCGGCTCAGAGTTTCGGTTCGGGGAGTTGGCCGCGCGCGCGCTCGTAAGCCTCGGCGACGCGGAGCACGGTCACCTCGTCGAAGGGCCGCCCCACGAATTGCATCGAAAGCGGCAGTCCGTCAGCGCCTAATCCAATCGGCAGCGCGAGGACCGGCTGCCCGGTGGCGTCGAACGGCAGAGTGAAGCGCACCCCCGCTTCCATCAGGTCGAATGGCTCGCCGCGTTCATCCAGGCAAACGCCGGAACTTTGAATGCGCGGGGCCGTGCTCGCCGCGACCGGCGCCAGCAGCACGTCGTGATTTTCCAGCGCACGCATCGCGTCCGCCAACATCAGCCCACGCGCACGTTGTCCGCGAATATAATCCGTCACGCGCGTTACTAATGCCGCTTCCAGCCGGGCGCGTACGTCTTCCCCGTAATCGCCGGGGCGTTGCTTCAACCATTTTTCGTGATATTCGAGCGCCTCAGCCGCCAGCACCGCAAAGGTCGCATTGGCAGCCTCAAGCGCGGGTGCGGAAACCTCCTCGACGATCGCGCCGGCGGTTTCCAGCAGCTTGATGGCATCGGCTAACCCGCGGGTCACATCGGGGCCCAGCCGCGTATTCAACTCTTTGATCAAGCCGATGCGCACACCCTTGATCTCGCGGCCAAGCTCGCGCGTGTAGTCGGGCACCGGCTCGCGACTTGAGGTGCCGTCATCGGGATCGTGGCCGGCGATAACCTGCAGCATCAACGCGGCATCGCGGACGGTGCGCGTGATCGGGCCGGCATGGTCCAGCGAATCGGAAAGCGGAATGACGCCGTGGCGGCTGACCCGGCTCCAGGTTTGTTTCAACCCGACGCACCCGCAGAAGGCTGCTGGAAATCGGATTGACCCGCCGGTGTCACTGCCGATAGTGGCCGCCGCCGAGCGCGCGACAATGGCCGCCGCCGAGCCCCCGCTCGAACCGCCCGGAATGCGTTCGAGGTTGTACGGATTGCGCACGAAGCCGTAATGGGGATTGCTCGAGGTCACACCGTAAGCGAATTCGTGCAGGTTCAGTTTGCCGAGCAACACCGCGCCCTGCTCTTTGAGCCGCGCCCACACAGTCGCGTCGTAAGCGGGGACAAAATCAGCCAGGATCTTCGAGCCGCCGGTGGTGCGGATTCCCGTGGTGTAACACAGGTCCTTGAGCGCGACGGGCACGCCGTGAAACGGCCCACGCCAGCGTCCCGCGGTTATTTCAGTTTCCGCCGCGCGCGCGGCGGCAAGCGCCGCTTCTTCGGTTATCGTGATATATGCGTGCAACTTGTCATCGGTCGCGCGAATCCGGGCAAGATAAGCGTCGGCCAATTCGACCGGCGAGATTTCGCGATCACGCAGTTTGTGCGCCAGCGCCGCGACGTCAAAGCTCAGCAGATCTTCCGATTTGGCCATGGAGATTACCCCCTCGATTTCCGGAGCCCGACTGAGTAAAGGTCGGGGATGCGCTTCAGCGAATTCGCAAACTCCGATGATTGCTCTCGGCGCGCGGCAGCTATATTCCCGGTTCAGGCAAAGGACCGCGCGCCCGTTCATAGGCCGCCGCAACGGTGAAGACCGAAGCTTCGTCAAATGGCCGTCCGATTACCTGCATTGAAAGCGGCAAACCGTCGGCTGACATCCCGATCGGCAACGCGAGCGCGGGCTGTCCGGTAACGTTGAACGGCGCGGTAAAGCGCAACACCGCTGTCAGCATGTTGACTACTTCGCCGGTGGGCGCCAGCGCCCGGCCGCCCTTGTCGATGCGCGGTGCGGCAATCGCCGCGGTGGGAGCGAGCAGCGCCATCCGCCCCTCCATCGCGTCGAGCGCTTGCGCCAGCACCAGCGGCCGCGCCCGCTGTGAACGCACATAGTCGCCGGCCGGCGTCATCATCCCGGCTTCCAACGCGCGGCGTACGTCGA
>JBOHWL010000274.1:0-26565 GCA_050736615.1 Binataceae bacterium (SeqCode)
GCGATGATGGCGGGCACCAGCACCGTGCGCGGAGCGCGTGGCCGCTTGACTCTCGCTTTACTGTGGTTGTTGGGTCCGGTGGTGCGCAGTTACGAGCGCGCGCGGGTTTGCATTAGTTTCACTCCGAATGTCGGCGGCGCGCCCGCCACGGCGGGTAGACTGGGTGGCAAGACCGTTCTATTGGCGGACGCCAACGCCGCGATCGATGTCGAACGCGCCATTGCCGTGATGCGCGAAGCGCTGGTGCGGCGCGGCGTGAGCGTGACCCCGACCGACGGCTATCAAACCTACGATCTCGAAGTGAACATCGTGCCGGCACTGCGCGTGCAGATTCTGCTTTTGCAAGGATCCAATGAAGTCGCCGTGGGCTGGCGCATACGAATCGAAACGATGCGCGTGCTCGTTCCCGCTTTGATCATATTTATCGCGATACTTCTGGCCGGTTATACGATTCCAATCGCGATCATCGTGATCGCGATTGTGACCGTCCTGGCGGGCGCGATTGGCGTCGTCCGGGCAAGCAAAGTCCCGCGCCTCATCGCCGCCGCCTGCGCTGACACCGCAAGCGCGCTCAATCCGCGTGACTCGGTGGTTCGCATGGCCGCCGAGGCCTGATGGATAGCCTAAGGCTTTACGGCCAGGTCGTGCGCCGCACTCGCGCGCATCTCGGGCGTTTGCTCATCGCGATCGCGGCGGTTGCAAGCGCGACGCTGATGGAAGTGCTGAAGCCATGGCCGCTCAAGATCGTGATCGACAACGTGCTGCGCGGCGCGCCGTTCAAGAGCCGCTGGCTGCCGACGGCCCCCGGGAGCCTGCTGGTGGCGGCGTGTCTCGCGCTGGTCGTGCTTTACACGGCGCTCGCCGCCTTCAACATAACCAGCAACTACATCACTATTTCGATCGGCCAGCGGATGGTCAATGAGCTGCGCGCGCGCATGTTCGAGCATCTGCAGCGCCTCTCGCTGTCGTTCCATCGCCGGCGCGAGGTCGGCGATCTGATGGTGCGCATCGCTTACGACAGTTTCTCGCTGCAGACCATCGCGATGAACGGACTGTTTCCGGTTCTGTCATCGAGCCTGCTCCTGATCGGGATGTTCGTCGTCATGATCCGGATGGATGCGACCCTGACCGTGATCGCGCTCGCGGTGGTACCGGCCCTGTTCGTCCTGATCGCTTCCGTCAGCGGCCGCATCGATAAGCTTGCCAGCCGGGCGCGTGTAAAGGAAAGCCGGCTTTACACCGTCGCGCATCAGGCCTTGGCCGCGATCCACGTCGTGCAGGCGTTCACGCGGGAACCCGAATCCTACCGCGAATTCGTGCAATCGAGCAGCGAGAGTCTCGGCGAAACCCTCAAGCTTTACACCTTCCAAACGATCTACACCGGCGGCGTCAATATCATGATCGCGTTAGGCACCGCCGCCGTGATCTACGTGGGCGCCAGGCACGTGATGAGCGGCAAACTGACTATCGGCGACCTGGTGGTGTTCGCCACTTATCTCGCCTCGCTTTATGCGCCGATCAATCAGATGTTTCAGACCTATGGCCAAATCGAAGGGGCCAAGGCCGGTTTGCGCCGATGTCTCGAACTGTTGGAGCTTGAGCCTGAGATTCGTGACCGGCCGGGCGCGCGAGTGCTGGCGAACGCGCGCGGACAAATCGATTTCGATCACGTTGCTTTCGCTTACGAAAACGGTCGTCCAGTACTAACGAACATCAGCTTCAGCGCCCAAGCCGGCGAAATCGTGGCGATTGTCGGTCCCAGTGGCGCCGGCAAGACCACGCTGGCCAGCCTGCTCGCGCGTTTTTACGAGCCGGATGAGGGTGTGGTGCGCATCGACGGCCACGACACGCGCGAGCTGACGCTGAATTCGGTTCGTCGCAATATCGGCATCGTGCTGCAGCCACCGCTGGTGCTCGCGGGCACGCTGCGCGCGAATATCGCGCTGGGACGGCCCGCCGCAAGCGAGCGTGAAATTGCCGCCGCCGTCCACATGGCGCGGCTTGACCAGGTCGTCGCCAAATTGCCGGGCGGCTTCGATGAGATCGTCGGGCAAGGCGGCCAGAGCCTGTCCGAGGGCGAAGCCCAGCGCGTCACGATCGCACGCGCGCTGCTCAAGAACGCGCCAATTCTGATCATGGATGAGCCGACCAGCGCGCTCGATGCCGAAACCGAATCGAGGGTGCTGGCGGCCGCGCGCGAGGCGATGCGCGGGCGCACCACGCTGATCATCGCCCATCGTCTGGCCACAATTCAAAATGCCGATCGCATATTGGTACTGCGCGACGGCGTAATCACTGAACAGGGCGGTTTTGCTGAATTGCTCTCGCGCGGCGGCTTCTTCAGCCACCTGTACCATCTGCAGTCGTGGGGCAATCAGGTGGCCCGCGCCTGAACCGGTCGGGGCTTGAGAATAGTCGCCTGGCAATGCGTTCGCATGATCTCGCCGCCGGCTTGCGGATAAAAGCGCGGCGGCGAGTCTGGCAAACAAGCCATTGCAACTGACTATCTGGCCGAGAGCCTGAGTATATTCACGATCGATGAAAAGTCATCCACGTAGGCGAACTGATTAACGTGTCCGCTACCCACGTTCAGAATCGCGAAGGCACTGCCGTTATTTGGATCAATCGAGAATTGCCGGACAAAGCTGCCGCCGGTGGTGAATTCGACCAGCTCACTCGGTTGTGTCGGGGCGACGTGTGCCGCCGGGTCCCCGCCGGAAAGCCACCAATATCAACCAGGATTTTGTCTTGCCGGTTCGAAAAGTTACAGAAGGCGCAATCAGGCCACCGCGAATTGAAATCGTGCGGCCCGAATAATCAACGCCCGTTTACCCGCTGACGTACCAACGAAGATGCAAGACCCTGTCATGCACGGCACCCAAGCCAAGCTCACTCCGCAACTCGTCGCGGAGATCGTTTAGCAGTTCGTCAAGCTCAGCCGCTTTTCTGGACGCGAACTCGCCGGCAAAATGCGCCGAAAGCTCAATTTGCCTCAGGGTTCCGAATAGCTGGATGTTAGCTATCGCTTGTTCTAGCTTTTCCGAGTAATCCGCGCTCAGACACCTGCGGTTACATACGTGTTCAATGGCTAACCATGAGTCGATCAAATACTGAATTCTTAATTCGCGACGCTTCGCCGCGCGATCTCTTCGAACGCTTAGCACATATACGATTAACCATCCGAGAGCCGTGATTAGGATCGCAACAACAGGTCCCCAGGCAGCGAATGCTGCGCGGTGCGTCGGCATCGGGTATAGCAGAAAAAATGAGGGGCGCGGCCGGATTGACGCGCGAGGGATCAATCCCTCAGATTTTCATTGAACAGCTTGAGCGTATGCTCCCAGGCGTCTTGCGCATCCTTGGGGCTGTGCACGTCGGCACGCGTGTCATTGAAAAATCCATGCTGGCATCCCGCGTAGACCTTGACCTCGCCGGATTTGCCGTGCTCCTTAAGCGCGGCCGCGAGACGGTCAACGTCTTTGCGCTGAATCCAGCCGTCGTTCTCGCCGTATGCGTAGAACATCGGGCAGTGCAAATTTCGCAGCTCGTCGTTGGGCGGGATTTCACCATAAAAGGGCGCCGCCGCTTTGATATCCCCACTGACGCACGGCAATAAAGTCGCGTAGCTGCCGCCCATACAGAAACCGATCACGCCGATTTTGGCGCCATTGGCACTGGCTTGCCGCTTGATCCAATCGATCGTGGAAAGCAGGTCGTCGATGCCGTCGTTCATCTTCAAATGGCCCATCAACTCGCCCGCGACGTTCGGGTCTTTGGTCACTTTGTTGCCTTGGCGTGAATAAAGGTCCGGCGCCACGGCGTAGTAGCCCTCCGAAGCGAAACGTCGGGCCACATCCTTGATATGATCATCGAGCCCCCACCATTCCTGCACCACGATTACCGCGGGATGGGGCCCGCAGTCGCTCGGGCGGGCGACATACGCCTTAAGCGCGCAACTCTCGCCGGGATAGCTTACGTCCTGAGTGGTTAAGTCCTGACTGGCCATGGTTATGCCTCCAACGGGAGTAAACGCCGCCACCGGCTGACGATGCTTGCGGCACTGCGGACGGCGGCTTTCGCATACGAGTATTGAGCGGCCGTACGCCGCCTCTATTCGGCCACGCTTACCGGAACAAATCCCACTGTACCGTTTCTCATGCGGATTCTGAACCAATTGCCGCTGATGCCGGTCACGTGAATCCATTTGCCGTGATGAACCTGCGCCAGCACCTGGCTCGCCTCGTTGGTGGTTTGATAAACCGCCGAGTCGCGCGTCAGAAGAAATCTACGATTAGTGGCACGCACTCGGGGACGTTCAAACCTGGCCGGCGCGGCGGTGCTCGCGGATGTGGGCGACATCGCGGGCGACGACACGGGCGCGACGGACGCGGGTATCAGGCTGGGGTCAAGCGCCCGCACCTCGGCAAATTCGGCGTCCGCGTCAGCCCGCCGGTCGGGTTCCCTGCTTAATAGCTTGGCCAGTGCCAGATGGGCTCGCGCGTTGCCTGGCTCAAGCCCCGTGGCCGTGCGAAATTGAGCTTCGGCCCCTGGGTTTTTGCCCTCGGCCGCGAGCACATTGCCCAGGCTTAAACGATAGGTAACGCGAAGCGGCGCAAGCGCGACGGCGGCGCGGAACTGGCTCTCAGCCAACCCCAGCTTGGACTGCGATCCGTAGACCACCCCGAGCGCCTGATGGGCGGAGGCGTTGTGGGGATCGAGTTGGAGCACCTTCATGAATTCCAGTTCGGCTGGATCGAATTTCCGCTCGTCGAGATAAAAATTGCCGAGCGCCAGATGTCCGCGCGGATCATTGGGCGCCGCTCTGATCGCCGCCTGATATTCGGTTTCGGCCTTGGCGAACTGCTTGTTGCGCATCGCCTGGTCGCCCGCCGCAAGATGATCGTCAAGGGCGTTGTGCGAACATGCGGCCAAGGCCATCATGAACGCGAGCATCGCAATGCTGGAGAGCACTGCGCGAGGCCACCAACGTGAGATCGTCAACCGGTTCCCTCCCCCTAAAAATGAAAGCGCAATTCATCCGGCCGGGTGCTGGCGGACCCCGTGCCGTCGCGTCCAATGTTCGGCACGTCGCCTTATAGTGTCAAGCAGCGCACCATCCGGTTGGCCCGGATATTTATCTGAGTTATAAGAATCGCCGTGAAAATGGTTTTGATCGCTGCCAAGCAACTCGCCTTGGCCAAGACCCGGCTGACGCCCGCACTGCCCTCGGTCACTGAACGGAGCGTGCTGGCCGAGGCGATGTTTCGCGACGTCCTGAGCGCCGCCCTAAGCGCGCGCGCCGCGGACGTGGTCGCGGTGATCTCATCGGACGCGGTATTGCTGGGTCTGGCGCGGCACGCTGGCGCGCTCACCATTGATGAGGGCTTTCCACGCGGACTCAACCTGGCGGTGCGGATCGCGACCGAAGAGCTGATCAGGGCCGGCGCCACGATGGTATGCACAATATTATCGGACATCCCGATGGTGGCCGGAGAGGATATTGACGCGGCGTTTGCGGCGATGCCCGCGCGAAATCCGGGAGTGGTATTGGTACCGTCGCTGGATTTCTCGGGCACGAATATGATCGTTCGTGCTCCCGCCGATATTATTGCCACCAAATTCGGACGCTTCAGCCTGGTACGTCATCTTGATGATTGCCGCGCACAAAACCTGCACTGCGAGGTGTTGCGGCTGACGCGGCCGGCGATTGATCTCGATCTCCCGGCTGACTTGATTGAATTCGTCAGTACGCCCACTATGACGCATACCTTCAGCCATCTGGCCCGCCTGGGGATGGCCCACGGTTGAACAGACGGGTCTGGTGTCTATGGTGCGAATGATTGAACGCCTTGGCGCGCGTGTGCTGGATGGGATCGGCGCGCTGGGCAATTTCGTGATTTTTCTGTTCGAAGCGCTGTTCTTCATCATTATCCCGCCTTACAAGCCACGCTTGATGATCCGCCAGATGCGGAGTATCGGCGCCGAATCATTCTTCCTCGTAGGTCTCATCGGACTGTTTACCGGCATGGTCTTGGCCTTGCAAGGTTATAACACGCTCCATCGGTTCGGCTCGGAAGGCGCGCTGGGTACAGTGGTTGCCCTTATATTGGTGCGGGAGTTGGGACCGGTACTGGGCGCCCTGATGATTGCCGCCCGCGCGGGTTCCGCAATGGCGGCCGAACTGGGTTCGATGCAGGCGTCCGAGCAAGTGGACGCCATGACCGTGATGGCGATTAACCCGGTGCAGTATCTGGTCTCGCCGCGGATTCTGGCGGGTATCATTAGCCTGCCGCTGCTGGTAGGGATGTTCGACGTCATCGGGATCTGGGGTGGATACGGCGTCGGGGTGGGATTGATGGGCGCGTCGGCGGGACCGTATCTGAACGGTATTGCACAAAATCTGAGCATGCACGACGTCATCACCGGCATCGTGAAGTCGCTGATATTTGGCTTAACCGTGATGTGGGTGTGCTGCTATAAGGGTTATTACGCGCAAAGAATGGCGACCGGTGTCAGCCGCGCGACTACCGAAGCGGTGGTGCTCTCAAGTGTGTTGATCCTCGCCTGGGACTATTTCCTCACCTCAGTACTCCTGTAAAATCGTGCGATTCGAGTGGGCATGAGTGAGCAATCCGACAGCATCGGCGCCGCCATTGTGGTGCGCAAGCTCAGGCGGCGGTTCGGGCATCAGCAGGTGCTCGACGGGGTCGATTTGGATTGCTCGCGAGGGCGTATCACCACCATCGTCGGGCCCAGCGGATGCGGCAAGACCGTGTTGCTGAAACATTTGAACATGTTGCTGCGCCCGGATTCAGGTTCGATCGTTATAGACGGGATCGAAGTCAGCCTGCTGGGCTCCCGCGGGCTCAAGCGGGTGCGCGAGAAATTTGGCATGCTCTTCCAAGGTGGGGCGCTGTTTGATTCCATGTCGGTATTCGATAACGTCGCCTTTCCTCTGGTGGAATTAACGCGGCTGCGCCGCGACGAAATCGCACAACGCGTAAGCGCGACCCTGGCCTCGGTGGGGTTGGACGGGATGGAATCGAAGTATCCTTCCGAAATGAGCGGTGGTATGCAAAAGCGCGCCGCTTTGGCACGTGCTCTCATCCGACGCCCCAAGATCCTGATGTTGGACGAGCCGACCACCGGACTTGACCCCACCCGAACCGGTTCCATCCACGAACTGGTGCGCAAGACCCAGCGGCAATTCGATTTGACCGCGGTGCTGGTGAGCCACGACGTGCCGGAGGTGTTCAATATCTCGGACCAGGTAGCCTTTATGCACGCCGGCAAAATCGCTCTGCACGGCCCGGTCAAGGAAATGCTGGCGGCAAAAGATGAAGCCTTTCAGCGATTCCTGGCGGGGAAGGCCTCAGGCGAGGACGAACGGGCGGCCGTTTCGAGATAGCTGAAAGACGGGCTTGAATGTACGCTAGTCGAACCACTCAATTAATTGCCGGTATCTTCACGCTGTTGGGCATTGTGGCACTGATCTATTTGTCAGTGCGATTGGGTAATGTCGGGCTGATGCCGGCACCGACATACACGCTGTACGCGAACTTCGATAATATCGGCGGCCTCAAGACCGGCGACGATGTCGAGATTTCCGGCGTCAAAGTCGGCCATGTCAGCAGTATCTCACTTAAAGATTACCGTGCGCATGTCGGCATGCGCATCAGGGACGGCATCGAGGTTGACAATGAAGCGATTGCCGCGGTGAAGACCACCGGCCTTATCGGCGACAAATACATATCTATCGAGTTGGGCGGCGGGAACACGTTGAAAAGTGACGGCATTATCCGCCAGACCCAATCGACTTTCTCGATCGAAGATGTCGTCGGACAGCTAATCGGTGGCTTCGGTAGCAAAGGTTCGAGCGGGTCCGGCGGAACCGGAAATTCACAAGCGCAATCGGACGGCGCAGCGCCCGGCATTACAGCTCCGCCGGGAATCGCGCCGAGCCCGTCCGCGCCCGGCGCTAATACTGCCCAGGGAGGCAAATAGCCGACATCATGAATTCGACTCAAACGGAATCGAGCATCACGCGCATGCGGCGGGCGGCCCTGGTGGGGAAAAGCCGGCTCAATCGCTTCCTGGCAGTGGCTTTGACCCTCTCCGTGCTGGCGGCTCTGGCGCCTTGCCCGGCAGCACGGGCGGATGTCGGCGGTAGCCCGATGGAGGTGGTTCAGAGTGTGGTTACACGGGCGATAAAAGTGCTGCGCAACAAGTCCACACCAGCCGCGCAGCGCCGCGACGAGTTGCGCCGGATAGTCGTCGGCAATTTTGATTTTAACGCGATGTCACGTTCCGCACTCGGCTATCATTGGCGTACGCTTTCGAGCGGACAGCGCGCGGATTTCACCAACCTCTTCACCGCTTTCATCGAGGATGCTTATCTGAGCAAGATCAATGATTATTCGGGCCAGCAGGTCGCGTTCAAAGGCCAGCGTTCCCTGGGCCAAGGCTTCAGCCAGGTCGATACGAATATTATGGCGCCAGGCAAGCGGCCGATTTCAGTCAATTACTTACTGCTGCAAGGTGGTGGCGACTGGAGAATCTACGATGTGACGGTCGACAATATCAGCATCATCGCCAACTATCGCAATCAGTTCAATCGCGTCATCAACGATCGAGGCTACAACGCTTTGATCAGCGATCTGCGCAGCAAGCAGCAGCAGTTGGCTGAAACCCTTGGAGAACGCCGTTAGCATTGGCTCACATCCAGCGCCCGGCGAGAAAGCCGAAAAAGGGAGTCAGCCGGGCCATGTCGATATATGGAGTCGTATAGGCCGATGCAAGCTCGCCCCCGCGTCAATCCGGACCGGCGGAAAAGTCCACGATGTGGGATTCAGAGGGACATGACAAAGCGACCACGCGCAACTATGATACCTTATACGAAGCCTAAGCGGCTCTCGGCTAGAGGCGATGTGTTACCGAAAATCTTAGGCGTATTGTTGGGGTTATTGCTGGTCGCCAATGCCGCGCCCGCATTCTGCCAAAACTCTGGTTCGCCCTCAGAACCGGGTCAGCCACCAGAGTTGCCCGGCGAATACGCACCGCAGACTTACAGCGATCCCTTTGCGCCATTCAACGAAAAAATGTTCTCGTTCAACCTGAAGCTCGACCATTATGTCGTGCACCCGGTTGCCAAGGGTTACGCCGACGTCCTGCCCAAGCCAGCCCGACAGAGCGTGGGCCGCTTCTTTGATAACATCAGCTTCATTCCACGTTTTGCCAACAACCTCTTCCAGCTTCGCGCACTGTTTGCGATGGAGGAGGTCGCTCGTTTTGGAATCAACTCGACGCTGGGGGTTGGCGGCTTGTTCGACCCCGCCACCAATTGGTTCGGAATACAAGAACATCCTGACGATTTCGGCCTGACGCTGGGCCACTACGGCGTTCCGACCGGACCTTACCTAGTCTTACCATTTCTCGGGCCGAAAACGATACGTTCCGTCGTTGGCTATGCTGCGGATGGATCAATGTGGCCGCTGCCCTACTTCGTACCCTGGTACATCTATATACCGGCGGGAGCGGGCAAAAATGGTATTGAGGTGGTCAACTATCGCTCCTTGCATCTGAATCTGTTCGAAGAGGTGGACCGCTACGCGATTGATCTCTACGGCGCGGTTCAAGACGGCTATCTGCAAACCCGCGCGGCCAAACTGCGCGAAATCAACGAAACCTCGCCCTGGCCCTGATAGCCACGTCCATACTAACGCAAGAAGACCCGCGCGCCAGGTCCGGCCGCGGGTCTTTCGTTATCCAGCATGCCAATCGCGGCGTGCTTAGTTGACATGCTCCCAGGCGTGATAGGAACTGCGCACCAGCGGCCCCGATTCCACGTGACGGAAGCCCAATTCAAGTGCGAGGCCGCGGAGTTCAGCGAATTCTTCCGGGTGTACATAACGCACCACAGGAAGATGTTCGCGGCTTGGCCGCAGATATTGCCCCAAGGTCAGAATGTCGCATTCGACACCGCGCAAGTCGCGCAGCACTTCGAGTAATTCATCGCGCTCTTCACCCAACCCCAGCATGATGCCGGCTTTAGTTAGGACCGGCCGTTCAAGCTCGCGCCCGATTTCTTTTGCATACCTGAGCACGTCCAACGAGCGCTCGTAACGGCCGCCCGGACGGCAGGACCGATAAAGGCTCGGTACCGTTTCGATATTGTGGTTGTAGATATCGACGGGCGAACCCATCACCGTCGCGACGCTGTGATGAGAACCTTTAAAGTCGGGCACCAGCACTTCGACCCGTGCCGACGCCAGCATTGACTTGATCGCGCTAGCGGTCGCAGCGAAATGCGCGGCGCCGCCGTCGCTCAGATCGTCACGATCAACCGAAGTCACCACCACATGTTGCAAGTTCAGCCGCGCGACGGCTTCGGCGATACGACGCGGCTCGTCGGGATCCAATGGCCGGGCACGCCCATGCGCAACCGCGCAATAAGGGCAATTGCGCGTGCACACATCGCCCATCAGCATGAAGGTCGCGGTTCGATGGCCGAAACATTCGCCGATATTCGGGCAGCACGCCTCCTGACATACGGTATGCAGCTTGAGCTCGGCGAGCAGAGCCTTGGTGCGGAAGTACTCAGGCGAAACCGGCGCTCGGACCTTGATCCAGTCGGGATGTTTGCGCTCGATCATTCCTCTACCTGTGAGCTTCGCCAGCGCTCCTGCCGGGATCAACCAGGTGCCAAAGCGAAGCCGGCTCAATCATGGAAATACTCTGATAGTTGAACTGACGGACGAATTCGTCTTCGATCCGCTCAGCCACGGCGGCCATCGCGACTTCATGCCCGAGTGCCGCGATCGAGGTCATGCGGCAGCCGTCGATTCCGCACGGGATCATCGCGTCGAAATAACTCAAATCGGGACAGACATTGAGCGCGAAGCCGTGCCGCGTCACCCAGCGGCGAAGTCCGACCCCGATGGAAGCTAGCTTGCGCATCCCGACCCACACGCCGGTTAATCCGTCCCGGCGTCCGGCGCAAATATCGAAGCGCGCCAGCGCGCTGATCACAACCTGCTCGAGCGCGCGCAAATAAAGCATCACATCCCGCGCGCCGTCCTCGAGTTTCAAGATCGGATAGCCGACCAGTTGTCCGGGACCGTGATAGGTGACCTGGCCGCCGCGCGAGACGCGAAAAACCGGCACATCAGACCGTCGCGTGAGCAGAAAACGCTCGTCAGCACCGCGTCCGAGCGTGAACACGTGCGTATGTTCGAGCACCAGGAGCGCATCGCCAATCCGATCATGCAAACGCGCCTCGACCAGCGCTTCCTGAAGCTTCAGCGCGGCTTGATAATCGACCATGCCGAGCCGCGCCACGCTCAGCCTCCGGGTGGAATCCATTGCACTTAGTAATTAATTGCCTCGCCCTCGGCCGCCAGTGCCGCTTCCATGATCGCTTCCGATAGCGTCGGATGTGGATGGACCGCGCGGCCAACTTCCGCCGTCGTGGTCTCGAGTGTTTTGCCGAGCACGATTTCCGAAATCAGATTGGTCGCCTGATGGCCGATGATCTGACATCCGATGACTTCGCCGTACTGCTTGCTCGCGACCAGTTTGACAAAGCCTTCGGTTTGATTAACGGCGACCGCTTTGCCATTGGCGCGAAACGGCATGCGGCCAATTTTTACCTCGATCCCGCGCGCACGCGCTTGCGCCTCGTTCAAGCCGACGGTCGCGACTTCCGGCTCGCAATAAATACACGCGGGCACCGAAAGCAGGTCGAAACCCGGTTCGCGCATTCCGGCCATGATTTCGATGGCGGCGATGCCTTCCGCCGAGGCCTTGTGCGCGAGCAGCGGTGGCCGCACGACATCGCCGATCGCATAAACCGATGGGCATGCGGTGCGAAATGAATCGTCGATCGTGATGAAACCACCGTGATCGGCTTCAATTCCAACCTTTTCCAGACCGAGACCGCGGCTTAGCGGACCGCGCCCGACCGCCGCCAGGATCGCTTCGGCCTGGACGGTCTTGGCGCTGCCGCTCGCATCCAAGGTCACTGTCCATCCATCGTTTCCATTGCCGCGCGCCATTGATTTATAGCCATGCCCGAGCATCAGGTTGACGCCGCGTTTGACGAAGGTCTTGCGCAATTCCTCGGCGACTTCGCTGTCGAAGCCGGGCAGCACCTGCTTCTCCAATTCCACAATCGTCACCTTGGCGCCGAAAGCCTGATAAAAGTAGCCGAACTCAAGGCCGATCGCGCCAGCCCCGATAATCACGATGCTGGCGGGCAGATGATCGTGCACGAGCGCTTCCTTGCTGGTCATCATGCCGTCGCCCACCTTCATGCCCGGAAAAAGCTTCTCGCCCGAGCCGGTGGCCAGCAGAATACGTTCGGCTTCGATCGCTTCGGCATGTGGTGGCGGTTTGCCCGGCGCCGGGGTCAACGCCACGGTGTTTGGCCCGGCGAGCGTGCCGGCGGCTTCGAACAAATCGATCTTGTTTTTGCGAAACAGGTAGCGCACGCCTTTCGACAATTTGTCCGCGGCCTCGCGGCTGCGGGCGATCACGCGCTTGAAATCAAAGGTGATCTCGCCAACTTCGATACCGTGTTCATGGGTGGCGCCGCGGATCGATTCCATGGTTTCGGCCGAGTTGAGCAGCGCCTTTGACGGTATGCAGCCCCAGTTGAGGCATACGCCGCCCGGATTGTCGCGCTCAATCACGGCGACGCGCATCTTGAGCTGGGCGGCGCGAATCGCGGCGGTGTAGCCGCCCGGTCCCGAGCCGATCACGGCGAGGTCATAGCGTGAATTAGCCAAGTACTTGTTCCTCTAAAACGGCCGCGCGCGGGCGCGGAATGCATGCTTGGAGCCTCAGATCAGCAAGCTCGCCGGGTTTTCCAGAAAACGCTTGATTTCGTTGAGAAAGCGCGCCCCAATCACACCGTCGATAATACGATGGTCGCACGCCACCGTCATCATCATGGTCTTGCCGACCGCGAGTTGACCGTTGCGCACGATCGGGCGGTCCTTGATCGCGCTTACCGCCAGAATCGCGGCTTGCGGCGGAATAATCACAGCGGCGAAATGTTCCACGCCGAGCATCCCCATATTTGAGATGGTGAACGTCGAGCCTGACATCTCATCCGCAGTGAACCCGCCATGCGCCGCTTTGTTTACCAACTTATGCGCGGCGCGGGCGATCTCCGGCAGGCTCAGCCGCTCGCATTGTTTGATCACGGGCACGATCAGTCCGTCTTCGACCGCAACCGCCATCCCGATATTGATATTCGGGAAGATCACGATGCCATCGTCCTGGTAACTGGCGTTCATGCGCGTATAGCGGCTGAGCGCGAGCGCGGTCGCCTTGATCACGATGTCGTTATAGGAAACATCCTCGTCGAAGATCTCCGTAGCTTCGAGCGAACCCTTGAGTTTAACCGCCTCCTCCATGTCCACCTCGACGGTGACATAGAAGTGTGGAATTTCACGCTTGGATTGGGCCATCCGATGCGCAATGGTCTTGCGCATTTTCGACAATTCCTCGCGTGAACCGGGCAAGCCTTCGCGTGGGGCGACCAGACGGCGAAAGCGAAACAGTTGCTGTTCGCGCAGGAAACTGTCGACATCCCGCTTGGTTACACGCCCGTCAGGGCCGGTACCATGAATCTGCGTGATATCGATGCCGGCTTCCTCGGCGGCTCGGCGCGCCAATGGCGACGCGCGCAACTTGCCCGCCTCCGCCCCACGCGCGGCGGTGTCCGGCAGCGTGAGCGTGGCCAACGCGATCTCCTGGCGCGGCGGCGCCGCAATCGCCGTCGGCGCGGCCGAAGGATTGGCACTCATTGCCGGATGGAAGCGTGGAGCTGGCTGATTGTCATCAGCACCTTCAGAGCGCTGCGCACCGTTGGTGTCGTACTCCGCTTCGGTTTCACGCGGTTCGGCGCGCAAGCGGCTGGCGTGCAACTCGTCGTCACGATCGCGCGCGCGGGCCGGCCGCGCTTCCGATGAGCGCAATTCCGTGGCACCTTCGCGCCGGCGCCGCTGAGAGCGGGCGGACGGTGGCGACGGCTTCGGCGACTGCTCATTGGCTTCGGCGGCAGAAGCTTCCTCCGCCGCCTCAGCCACCGGGCCGGCCGGATGCGAGGCCGTTGTCTTTTCACCCGCCGGCGCGATCAAGGCGATAACCGCGCCAACCCGAGCGCTCTCGCCCTCCTTGAGCTTTAATTCCTGCAGCACGCCATCATCGAACGCTTCCATAATCATGTCGGCCTTATCGGTCTCGACTTCCGCGATCGCATCGCCGTGATGAATTTCGTCGCCGGGATGTTTAAGCCAGCGCAGGATTTTGCCCTCCTCCATGGTGTCGGAGAGCTTGGGCATCGTAATCTCATTGCTCATGGCACAACCCTTTCCGTATCTTGCACGAAAACGAGGCCGCCGCTGTGTTGTTCGGTCCGGTTCACCGGGAGAGCCCGCCGCTGCGCGGTCAAAGGCAGGCGGCGCGCGACGCGCGATTGCCGGAGGTCGCGGGAATGCCCCAGATACACGAGGCTGATTGGCTGAAAGTGGGCTTCTACTGGATGGCGCTCGCGGTTGCGGCCAGTGCGCCGGGAATGTTCCTGATCGCGCGCACGGTGATTATTTTGACGCTGGCGATTCACGTGGTCGAGGCCTTTTACAGTCTTAAATTGAGTGCGCGGCTTGGCGCGCCGCGTAGGCAATGGTTCTGGCGGACACTCCTGCTGGGCATCTTCTCGCTAAGAAGGCTCCGCGCCGAAAACGGCCTAAGTGTCATCCGTCCAAAATAAACGCGGTGCATCACGCCCGAACACGCGATCGCGAAGTTGGCTAAACCAGCCGTTCCGCTACTCTCACTATATCAGCCGCGCTCGGCAGTGCCGCCTTTTCCAGCCGCGCGTTATAGGGCATCGGCGTATCTAGCGTGGCCACGCGCTCAACCGGGGCGTCGAGCAGGTCAAAGGCATTCTCGTGAATCTGCTCGGCGATCTCCGCGCCCGCGCCGCCAGTGCGCCAGCCTTCATACACGACGACCGCCTTTCCCGTCTTCCGGACCGATTCGACCACGGTCGTGATGTCGAGCGGATTGAGCGTGCGCAGGTCGATTACCTCGGCGTCGATGCCCTCGTTTTCCAAGGCATCCGCGGCGCTCAGCGCATCGTATACGCACTTGGAATAGGAAATAACGGTTATGTCTTTGCCTTCGCGGCAAACCCGGGCCTGGCCGAGTGGCACCAGGTGTTCGCCCTCGGGCACCTCGCCTTTCACTCCGTAGAGCGATTCATGCTCGAGGAACATTACCGGATCATCCTGGCGCACGCAGGTTTTGAGCAGGCCCTTGGCGTCGGCCGGCGTGGCGGGAATAACCACGCGCAGTCCGGGACAGTGCAAAAAATACGCTTCGAGGCTTTGGCTGTGCTGCGCGCCGAGCTGATGGCCGGCGCCTTGAGGCGCGCGAATCACAATCGGCACCTTGGCATGACCACCGTACATATAATGAATCTTGGCGGCGTGATTGACGATTTGATCCATCGCGAGCAGGCTGAAGTTGACCGTCATCAGTTCGACGATAGGTCTCAAACCGCCCATTGCCGCACCGATGCCAGAACCGACGATTGTCAGTTCTGAAATTGGCGTATCGCGCACTCGCTTCTCGCCAAATATCGCCAGTAAGCCGTCGGTGACTTTGAACGCGCCGCCGAAATAGCCAACTTCCTCGCCCATGATAAAGACCCGCTCGTCGCGATCGAGTTCCTCGCGCAGGGCCTGATTGAGCGCTTCACGATAGGTTATCTGAGCCATTGAGCGCGCCTCTTAAGCATCGACATAAACGTACTTGCCGAGCTCATCGAGCTTGGGCTCGGGGCTTTCCTCGGCGAATTTGACCGCGTCTTCGATTATCGCGTCTACCTCGTGCTCGATCGCCTTGAATTTGCTCTCGTCGGCGCGCCCATCGCGCACCAGTTTGCGCATCAGGTTCTTGATCGGGTCGCGCTCCTGCCAGATGCGCTCCTCGCGTTTGGAGCGGTATTCCACCGGGTCGGACATCGAATGACCGCGGAAGCGGTAGGTCACCGCTTCGATCAATGACGGGCCTTCACCCTCGCGCGCACGTGCGGCCGCCTCGGTCACCGCCCGGTAAACGTCCAGCACGTCCATGCCATCGACGCGCACCCCAGGCATCTTGTAGGGCTCGGCAAAGCGGTAGAGTTCCTCCTGGCAGATGGCGTTCTGCACCAGGGTACCCATGCCGTAGAAGTTATTTTCACAAATGAAAATGACCGGCAGCTTCCACAATGAAGCCATATTGAGACTTTCGTGAAACGCCCCTTGCGGCAGCGCCCCATCGCCGAAAAAGCAGCAAACCACTTCGGGTTCCTGCTTATAAACGATTGAAAGACCCAATCCCGTCGCCAGCGGCAGACCGCCGCCGACGATCGCGTAGCCGCCCATGAAGCGCAGATTCGGATCAAACAGATGCATCGAGCCGCCATGGCCCCGCGAAATGCCGGTCGCCTTGCCGAACAATTCGGCCATGACGACGCGCGGCGAGGCGCCTTTGGTCAGGCAATGGCCATGCTCGCGATAGGTCGAAACCACGTAATCCTTGTCGTAGATGGCTGAAATGGCGCCGACCGCGACCGCTTCCTCACCGGCGTAAAGATGACAAAAGCCGGTAATTTTACCGCGGCTATACATCTCCGCGACCTTTTCCTCGAAGCGCCGGATCAGCACCATGCGCCGGTACAGGTCCATGAGCTGGCTGTCGGTCAACGTCAGCAGCGCGCGCTCGGCAATATGTTTCTCGCGTTCAAGGGCCATCTAAAACCCCCCGGGCGCCTTAAGCACCCATCAATTTTTTACACTAACGCAAACGACACTACAGCGTAAGGCGAGGTTCCAATCGGAAGGAAAGACTTACGTCTGTCAAACGAGCGGATCCTTCTATGGTAATCGCCGCGCGTCAGCTAACTCCAATTTAATCATTATGCGCGGCTAAGTCAGCGACGCCCGGCAGTTCGATAAATTAATCATTCGCAGGCGAACAGCTTCCGCTGTGCCGCGTCCCATACCGGCGCGAAGGAGCGGCGATGAATGGGCGAGGGACCGAGCCGGTCAAGCGCGGCGAAATGCTCGGCCGTACAATAGCCCTTATGCTGGGCGAACCCATAACCTGGAAAGCGCGCGTCGAATTCAATCATCAGACGATCACGCGTGACCTTGGCGACGATCGAAGCGGCAGCGATACAGAAGCTCTTGCGATCACCGCCGACAATGTGCGTCTGCGGAAGCTTGAGTCCCGGAATCTGGCGCCCGTCAACCAGCACGTGGTCCGGCCGGGCGTTGAGCGCGAGTAACGCGCGCTCGCTCGCCATCATCGTGGCCCAATAAACATTGAGCTGGTCAACCTCGGCGGGACTGGCTACACCGACTCCCACCGTCAGCGCGTGTTCATGAATACGGCCGTACAAGAGCTCGCGCTGAACAGGTTGCAGTTGCTTGGAATCATGCACACCCTTGACGAAGACTTCGGGCGGAAAAATCACCGCCGCCGCCACGACCGGACCGGCCATCGGACCGACCCCGGCCTCATCGACGCCGGCGATCACCTGCATCCCCGAGCGCCATAACCTGCGCTCATATCGAAGATCGGGCCGTTTGCTCAATGCGTGCTTGCCTGCCGTTCATCGCGGCTGAAGTTCGCCATCGCCGCCCATTGACAGCTTGATAGCGGTGGTCGAATCGTCAGCTTGCGAGATGATTATGAAAAGTGCCGAAGATCCGGGCAAACACTCACGCCACGCCCGAGCAAGATTGTTCCACAGTGCAGTTCAGGCCAGTCGCTTGGTGCGCGCCTGGCGCAGAATTTCCGCGATTCGTTCCGGATCCGGAATATCCAGCAAACGGATCACGAAATCGGCGCTGGCCGCCGAAGCCACGATCACGTCGCCCAAACCCAGCATCCGTTGCGAAAATCTGCGATCCACTTCGACCGACCGCACATCGGCCAATTCCAATTCCCGCCGGCGCGTTGATAGCACGCCGCGTCGTTCGATCAGCCGCTCCGAAGTCAGGCTCCAAGCCAAATGGCGCCGCGCGATCGCAACGCTAAGAACCGAAATCACGCCCAGCGCGATCAGCACCAGCGCGACTATCAACAGCCCGCCAGCCGCGCCCGGCTCTTTCGCATTGCCGCTCTGGCCATAGCCAATAACGGCGAGACCGCCGGCCATCAATATCACCGCGCCGATCAGCTTGTTGGTGAAATGCCACCATGAGGGCAGGATGCGCGTCAGCGCATACTCATGTTTGGTCTCGGGCCGCGGCATCATCAGCCGTGTGCCGCATCGCGCGCAAAAAGCGGCACCCGTCGCCGCTTCGAAACCGCATTGGGGACACCTCATCGCATTATTGTCGCGCCTGACAGGCGTAATGAGCAGCGATTATGGAGAAGCGTCCAGCAAGGGTCAATTCGACCTCGCGCAAGAGCGAAGCTCGACGCACCTCATCATTATGCTGAGCGCACTTCGTCGTGCGCGAATATTGCGGGATCGAATCAGCCTGGCGCCGCGGCAGGTTGACCCATGCGAACACTCGCGTTCGCTGGCGAAGGCGGCCGCTTCGTGTTAGGGGTTCGCGTTATGAAATACGGATTATTCGGAATCAATACCGGACCATGCGCCAAGCCGGAAAGCGCCGCCAAGATCGCGCGCACGGCTGAGGACGCGGGTTTCGAGAGCCTATGGACCGGCGAGCATATCGTGCTGCCCGATCCCCAGGTGCCGCCCTCGCCGGTACCCGCGGATACCCCCTTCATCGACTCGGCCATCGCATTATCTTACGTCGCCGCCCATACGCGCACAGTGCGGCTTGGCACCGGCATCATCATATTGCCGCAGCGTAATCCGGCGGTGTTGGCGAAAGAACTGGCGTCGGTAGACGTACTCTCCAACGGACGCCTGATCTTCGGCATCGGCATCGGCTACCTGCAGCCGGAGTTCGAAGCGCTCGGGGCGCCTTTCGATCACAAGGGTCCGCGCAGCGAAGAGTTCCTCGCCGCCATGATCGCCTTATGGACCATGGAAAAGCCCGCGTATCGTGGTCAATTCGTTTCCTTCAGCGGCGTCAACGCGATGCCGCGACCGGTGCAAAAGCCCCATCCGGAAATCGTCTTCGCCGGTCACACCAAGCCGGCCTTCAGCCGTGCGGCGCGGCTGGCGCGTGGATGGTACGGCTTTGCTCTCGATCTCGAAAGCACCAGTAAGTGCATTGAGGGGCTACGTAGCGCATGCCGCGCGCAAGGCCGCCGCTTCGAGGACCTCGAAATCAGTGTGACGCCGCGCGGCCGGATCGACCGCGAGGCCGCCAAGCGATTTGCCGAAGCCGGCGTACACCGCCTGACGCTGCTCCATCGCGCTAGCGATGAAGCGGGAGTGTTGAAGTTCGTCGCCGAGGTTGAACGCGAGCTAATCAGGAAGGCGTAAGCGTTTGCGCCGCCGCCGACGTTAATTACAGCCTGACGTGGCGGCGCTTCCGCATTTCTCCAGCCTGGTCTCGGGTGAATGCGCGCTCGACTCGTGTTGCACAGCCGCACAAGCACCAGCGTAGTTGCCTTTCTCGCTTATCGAGGGCGCGGCCGTTCGATTCATCGCCACCGCTTCGCACAGAATGACCTTGTACCCGCCTGGTCCGAACGCCCGCGTTGCGTCGATGATTGAGTCATCATCAGGCATACAGAACGCACAAAAATGTTAGACTGCAAGTAACCTTTGGCAAGACGGCCTTCGCAATTTTGTATGTATTAATTACAAACTTCAACGATGCGCCGCAGGCGAAAAAATAGGCAACGTCCGAAAGTTTGATGTCGGCGTGGCGGCAATACCAACACACCGGCGTGTGCATTCTAAATCGGAACGGCTCCGCATTGCAGTGTCGAAACAGGCTGTGATCACTTCCGCACAGCGATTTGATGCGGAAAAATGCAATTTTATGTCACTTGGCAAAATATTGTCGGCAGAAAATTGCCAAAATTGGTAAATTTAGCCAAAAAGGACGCATTTGCAGTCAATAAGATGCGATGGCACGGACTCTGCTCTTAAGCGATCAACTTGGTCGAAGCAACGATCAAACTGCAAATTGGAGGTTGTTGCCGCATGAAATTAGATAACAGTCGCGTAATGACGGTCAAAGAGCTTTCCGACTATCTGAAGGTCCATCCCTCGACGGTATACCGCCAGCTCAAGCGTGGTCAGTTGCCAGCATTCAAGGTCGGGAGCGACTGGCGCTTCAATGTCGAATCGATCGACCGCTGGCGGCTCGAACAGGATAGCTTCGGTTCGGTTGACAGCAACGGCCGTCAAGTCTGAATCGGCGCAACCACAATTGGGCCAATTTATCTAATCCATGCCCTCCACCATCGCCGGCATACCACCCAAGTAGTCGAAGGTGAGTAACCCACGCGTCGGCTCGATGCGCGCGATACGCACCATCACATGGGTAAAGCTGGCGATATTGGGGGCGCCATGGAGGGTGCCTCGCACGGCGTAGGCGTCGAGTTCGGCACTTGCGCCGTCGCGCAGCACAATTGCCTCCAGCGGACGTTGCAGCGCGTGAGCTTCGAGGTAGCGTAAAGTCCAGTAGCGCTTTGCGCGCCGCTCCAGCTCGCGGCCGTCCACTTCGGCATTTTCGGAGTTGGCGAGCACCGCCAACAGCTCTTCGGCTGGATACGGCGGCTGACCGTTTTTGGACAGCGCGCCGATCAATTGCCGTTGTAGCACCAGGTCCATGTAGCGCCGAATCGGCGAGCTGAGCTGGGCGTAATAGTCCAGTCCCACGCCCGCGTGGAATTCGGGATAGAGCGATAGCCGCGGCCGTTGATTGCCCAACTCGCCGCCACTTCCGGGTTGCACGCGATAAATGATCGCTACACGATTGAGCGCGGCAAAGCGCGCTGCCGCGTAATTGCTCAGCACCATGAATTCGGCTACGAGCTGACGGCTCGGCGAAGCGTTGTCGATGATCTTGAGCTCGACTTGCCCGTCAACCACTCTCAGCTTGGTCTCGCGCCGCTGCATCAGTAACGCGCCGGCGGCACGACGGTGCTCGCGCAAACTTTGTGCGGCCTGGTCGAGCCGGCGCAACATCAGCGCCTCCGGCGCCGCCACCTCGGGCTCACTTCCGCGTAGATATTCGTCGGCGCGTTCATAACTCAGCCGCGCCGCCACGCGGATGCGCGCCGGATATATCGTGCAGGCAACCAGGTCTCCGTGTTCCGAGACTTGCACGTCGGTGGTCAGCACATGGCGCCAATGGCCGGCGATCAAGCTTGCGCGATCGCACGCAATCGCGTCGGGCAGCATGCGCACGGTGGTCTGCGGCAAATATACTGTCGCCGCACGCGCCGCCGCCTCCTTATCCATCGCACCATCCTTGGCCACAAAGTCCGACACCAGCGCGATGTGTATCCGTGCCCGGATGCCGCCGTCCGGCAGCGGTTCGCATGACAGCGCATCATCAATCTCGAGAGTATCGTCGTCGTCAATCGTGACCGCGGCAGTGTCATCGGAATCGGGCCGCGCGGGCGCTCTCACGGCTTCGGCTTCCGTTTTGACCTCATTACTGAAACGGGTCCTGATGCCGCCGATCAAAGCGAAGCGCGGACCCGGCGGTGCCTGGCCCAGCCGCTCGAGCACTTCATAAGCGGCCTCGGCTGGACTGATATCAGCCACCGCGGCTTCGAGCATCGCGGCGGTTTCGCTATTGCGCGTGAAAGGGTTTTCCAGATAGCGCCTGAGTTCGGCGATCAATGGCCCGCTTTGCTCGGCTGGCGGCGGGGTGCCCGTCTCCAGAATCGCCCGTACCAGCTCGCGTGTCTTGCGCCCGCCTTCACTGCGCAAACGAATCC
Source organism: Binataceae bacterium (SeqCode) (assembly GCA_050736615.1). Classification (GTDB taxonomy): domain Bacteria; phylum Desulfobacterota; class Binatia; order Binatales; family Binataceae; genus JBOHWJ01. Next base: position 21,892 of record JBOHWL010000274.1, read on the forward strand.
GCTCGTATTGAACGCGTAAACGTTCGACCTGTTCGGCGCTGCGCGGAACGAATTCCATATGCCGCCGCACGAAATACAGGCGGTCATTGAATAATGCTTCGAGCATTACCGAGGTCGCACTTGGCGTCCGGCCGCCAAAGAATAGTTCGGCCATTTCCTCCGCGGTAAACCCGCGCGCTTGCTCGTGCACCACTTCCCACAGCAGGTTGAGATCCAGTTCGGCCGCCAGCCGTTCGCGTTCGGCCTTCAGTGCCGCCAGCATCTCGGCTAGATTCTCACGTGTCGCCTTGAGCTCGGGATGGCTTAGCAGGACCAGCTCGCGCGCCACCGGATGCTCACGGCCGTTTGCGCCGAGCAGTACCAGTTGGTCGCCCTGCTCGCGCGTCACCAGGGCTGGACGCAACTTGCCATCATCGAGATATTCGACCAGCGCGCCCGCGAATTTATGGTTCACCGCCACGATTTCCATTTTGACCTTAGGCGGCGTGCAAGACTATATGAGGAACTGCGATGCCCGAAAGAATGTTGCAGCTCGAAATACCCGAGGAGTTATGGCGGGAGCTTGAACGCGTGACACGCTCGCTGGGTCTCGGGGAACCGCATCAGGCCGCGCTAATCGCGGTGGCCGACTGGGTTGCGCGCCGACGCGCCGAGCTCGACGATCGCGATCCGGGCGAGCGTTACTTCGTCAACGAAGCACTCGACGCGCTCGAAAACAAAAAATAGCCGCCGGCCAGGGAGCCTGTCGTGAAATTTGGCCTCGCAATCATGCCGCAACATCCGCGCGAAGACCCGCCGCTCAGGCGCTTTCGCCAAAGCGTTGAGCAGGTCATCCTGGCGCGCGACGCCGGTTTCGACGCCATCACCTCCGGCCATCATTATCTCTCGCCGCCCTATCAGTCGCTGCAGAATCTGCCGCTGCTATGCCGTCTGGCGGCGGACAGCGGCGAGATGTTGTTGATCACCGGTATATTGTTGTTGCCGCTGCTCAATCCGGTGCAGGTGGCCGAGGAAATCGCAACGCTCGACATAATCAGCGGCGGACGCGTCATCTTTGGTGTCGGGCTTGGCTATCGCGAAGTCGAATTCGAGGCCTTCGGCATCAATCCGCGCGACAAGGTTGCTCGCACGCTCGAATCGCTGGAATTGATCAAGCAGCTATGGGCGCAAGACGATGTCACGTTCGAGGGCAGGTTTTTTAATCTGCATCATGCCACCTCGACGATTCGTCCGTTGCAAACGCCTCATCCTCCCATCTGGTTTGCCGCCAATGCCGACGTTGGGGTTAAACGTGCGGCTCGTCTCGGCTATGCCTGGATGGTGAATCCGCACGCGGCGATGCCGACACTCGAACGCCAATGGCTTTTGTATAAGGAAACGCTCGCGCAATATGGCCATCGGCTGCCCGCGATGCGCCCGACGATTCAGGAACTGCATCTCGCGCCGACCCGCGAAGAGGCCATTGCGGCCGCGCGCCCATTTCTCGAGGCCAAGTACGCCGCCTACGCGCAGTGGGGGCAGGACAAGGTGTTGCCGGGCAACGAATCATTCCACGTCGATTTCGACGAATTGGCACGTGATCGCTTCATCCTGGGCAATGCCGACGACGTGATTGAACAATTGGAGCGCCGGGTCGAACGGCTCGAATGCAATTTCTTTTCATTCCGCGTTGGATGGCCCGGGATGGAGAGTTACCAGCAACTCAAGGTGATCGAATTGATGGGCGCCAGGGTGTTGCCATATTTTCATCGAAAATATGGGAGAAGCTGAATAAATCTTGAGATTGGCGGCATTCAAAGCAGCCGCGTCCGTTCCAGAACAGAGCGGAATCCTTGAGCCGCTCAGCCGTTTCATCTATTTCCACGGCCGGTCGACGATTTCCGTATCTCCGGTCTCGGAATTCACCAGCAAAAGCTCAATTCGCTGATAGTCGCCCTTCGGAAAAAACACGTAACCGCTGACGGTGAAATTCTGGCGCACGTCTTCGGGTTGCAGCGCCAGCGCCGAAACCTGACTGGTGGCTTGATTGGCGGCTTTCGACGGTCCGGACGCGGCCCCTCCAACTAAACCTTCGGCGCCGCCGACCGCCCCGCCAAGCACCGCGCCAGCCGCCCCGCTATGTAAGAAAGAGCCGGCGAGCGCACCAATACCCGCGCCCAGCCCGCCTTCGACCACGCCGCTTGCCGCTCCACTTTCGAGCGCTGCCTTGAGTTCGCCCGTGCCGCCGACCTGACGCGCGGCCTCGTCAGCCGGTATCGGGGCGATACGATTACCATTGTCATCCAACGCGAAAATCTGGTCGGGCACGACCTGCCGCGGCACGTCGGTACCGTTCGCAACCGAGACGTAGACCGGTTCCACGTCGCCGATCGCAGCGGCCGGGACGGCGGCCACGGTGAGTTCGCCTTTTTGCGGTGTGGTCGCGACCTTGGGCGTGTCTTTGATCGGCGCCGGCGCGATCGCACATCCGGCGAACAAAAAAGCGGCCAGCGCGAAGCATAATGAGACGCCCGCCGATGGCCGCTGTTGTGAGATCTCGTCAACCGCACCTTCGCGCATGAAACCCTCAGCCGCGGAATTGTCTTAGGATAATCCGCCAAGCATCGAGGAAATCAAGCACCCTTTGCAGCGCAGCTTCCGCGCTGCTGATAGCTCGTCGCCTTGCACGATTATGACGACCGGGCGAAAATGCCGGAACTGCGATCGGAGGGCCGTGGCGATGCTTGGGCCTGCCCGTCAAGACATTGATGCGACGGCTGTGGCTATCTCACCTGCGGGACTTTGAATTCGGCGGTCGCTTCTAGCCTGATAGGCCTTCAGGTAAACAAAGAAGGCGGATCGGACGTGCGGTTGGCATTCAGATTAATGCCGGGGTGGTGAAACGGCAGACACAGAGGACTTAAAATCCTCTGGGGCGAAAGCCCCGTGCGGGTTCGAGTCCCGCCCCCGGCACCAAGCTTTCTCAACGTACATGTGGCCCTAGCGGCTCTGCGGTCTTTAATTGTCAGGAGCTCGGAGCATCGACATTGGCTCAGACTTTGGCTGTTTCTACTTTTTTTCGGATTGCCACACAGTAAACGACGCCCCGCAATGCTGGATCGGGGACGCCAACGGACGCCGGCATTGCCAAATACGATGCACCGGCCGACACCTCAATTTCGCAGCGTAAAGTCAGAGCTTATGAATTGGAGAACGAGTGGAATTCTGTCTCAGACCGAATTGCGGCTCTTCTGAATATAGGCCATTTTTCCCATGGCCACCGCCATCCTGTGATCAGCGATGCTCGGGGCAAATGCAACAGCAAAACAGTCTGAATCTGTGAGCGCGATGGATCGGATGGTCAAACGAGCTACTGTGGTCAGTGCGATTGACCCTACGAAATAAAGGAATAAGAGACGACGATCTTCCGCGCCGATGGAAGCCCGTGTCAGAGTATCATACGTTCTATGCCGGTCACCCGACGATCGAGAGGGCGTAACTCGGGAGATGCGACGGAGGTCGCTCCTGACGCACAGGAAGTCGGACGATGTCCAAACCACGATTGTGCATCGATATCGACAATGTCATCGCACAGACCGATTTGATTATGCGGCAGGTCATTCGCGATTACACGGGAGGTCGAGTGAACCTTTTGTATCGGCACATCCTCGATTTCTATTACGCGAAATGCCGCGACGCGCGAGGTCAGCATATTAGCGCTGAGGAGTGGCATGCCATCCACAAGCTTTTCTCTCGACCGCCCTGGATCATGTCTGTCAAACCCTATCCGTCGATCCAGAACATTCTGCGGCGCTTGAGTGAGCGATACGATCTTCACCTCGCGACCTCGAGGCTTGCCGACGCGCGCAAAGCGACGGTTGAATGGCTCGAGGAGCACAGCTTTCCGCCACATCGCCTTCACTTCGTGATTCGCGGCGAAAAGCATCTTTTGCTCGGCGGGCTTCAGACCGCGATTGAGGATGACCCTGCGCAGGCCGTCGAATTCGCGGCGACTGGCCAGCGGTGCTATGTTCTCGCGCACCCATGGAATCGGCACGTTCCGTCCGGTCCCCTGATCAAACGGAGTCGCAACTGGGCTGAAATCGAACGAGCACTGCTGCCCGTTGCTAGACATCACACGAGGACCAAAATCGAGAGAGTGGCGAATTGAAGGCGTTCGGCGTCTTCGAAGGTGGAGGTGCGAAGGGCCTAGCGCACATCGGGGCAGTGAAGGCCGCCGACGAGCGTGGGGTTGAATTTGTCGGACTAGCGGGAGCGTCCGCCGGCGCTATCGTCGCATCATTGGTCGCAGCTGGTTACCGGGCCGATGAGTTATACGATCCCCAAACGGAGCCGAGAGGAGCCTTCGACTTCGACTTTCTAGGACTCTTGGATCCGGCCAAGTGGAAGCGATTTCAGGCGCTAAAGATTGACGCCGGACGACTTTCGCAATTTTCGACCCCCCGTCTCTGGATGTCGATTCCACGTTTCTATTGGCGGAACCGACAAGCGCTATCCGAACTCACCGCGGCGTATGGGCTCTTTCAAACAGATCAATTCATATTGTGGCTGAATCGACTGTTAAAAGAGCGTATCGGGAAGGCGAGCGGACCGTTTGATTTTGTGCTTTTCGAAGACCTCAAGATCCCGTTGAAGATCATCGGAACCGATCTCACTACTCAAGCAATTAAGGTC
>JBOHWL010000275.1:0-4734 GCA_050736615.1 Binataceae bacterium (SeqCode)
CCCATCGACTGGCTGCAGAAGCAGATGGGGCATCGAAATCTCCAGATGCTGATCCGTCACTACTGGCGCTGGATCAATCCCGGCGAGCTGAGCCACGACGCACTGGCGAGGCTGGAAACGGTGCGAATACCCTCAAATCAACCCCACCCTGACCCCACCCCGAGCCATCTTAAGGCCACCGGCGAAGTCTAAAACACGTGTCCAAAGCCGAAAAACCCTTTATTTTGGCGGAGATGGAGGGATTCGAACCCTCGGTACCGGTTACCCAGTACGCCAGATTAGCAATCTGGTGCCTTCGACCACTCGGCCACCTCTCCGCTCAAGGAAGCGAAAACTTACGCGGTTTCTATCGTTGGAACAACTCCAGCGCCAATTTTTGCGGCTGCCCGAATCTCCCTTGGGACGAGCCGCGATAGCCGTGCCCGACCGGCGCTATCCAACTATTTCTGGAAGACGAAATGTCGCTCCATACCGGCCCTCACATCGTCCATGTGACTGCAGTAGTGGTTGAATCCCCCGTTGTAGTTGCCATCCTGACGGCGCTGGAATTCACCCTCAAAATTGTAATAGCCGGGCGTGCAGTCCTGGTTGCGGGTGGTCTTGCCGCGATGCTCGATGACTTCCCGCACCCAAAATTCTTCCGCCTCCGGGGTTACATCGATGGTCCGATAACCGTGACGGCGCGCGTAATCAATGCACGCGGCAATGTGATCGCCCTGAGCCTGGAGCATATCGGTCAAGTTGAATTGGAACGACGCCTGGTAGCCGCCCATTATGAAGAGGTTCGGATAGCCCTGGGAGTGGATGCCCAACAGGGTGCGGATTCCATCGCGATACTTGTCATTGAGCTCGAGCCCGCGTTCGCCCCTGATTTCATTGTAGATGCCGGTCTTCTGGACCTCGAAACCGGTGGCGTAGATGAGCACGTCGAGGTCGTACTGCTTGCCTTCGAACAGCGGTCCCTTAGCCGTTATTTCCGTGATGCCTTTGCCGTGGGTATCGATGAGATGGACGTTCGGGCGGTTGTAGGCCGGGAGGTAATCGTTGTCGAAGCACGGACGCTTGCACATGAACATGTACCAAGGCTTGAGCGCGTCCGCGGTCGCCTGGTCCTGGACGATTTCGTCAATGCGCTTATGGATGCGCATCATATATTCGATGTTGGCGTTTTCCTGCCGACGGACCTTTTCCTCGCGCGACATGGCTTCTTGCTTTTTCCGTTGTTCTTCGGTCAATTGCGGTTCCGCCCGCGCCTGCGCGCGCCGCTTGGCCTGCCATCCCGGGTTCAACTTCCGCGCCCATTCGGGATCGGTCATCCAGTCATCCTTGATGTCGATGGATGACGGTGTGCGTTGGAAAACGTAGAGCTCTTTGGACGTCCGCGCCAGATGGGGAATGGCCTGGACCGCCGACGCCCCGGTGCCGATAATACCGACGACTTTCTCCGCCAATCCCGACAGGTCTGGCCGGGTATACTCGTAATCCCAGCGCGAAGTGTGGAAGGAGTGGCCCTGGAAAGTCTCCATCCCCTTGATCCGGGAAAGTTTGGGCTTCGAGAGCGTGCCGTTGGCGCAGATCACGAACTTCGCTTTCAGATGATCGCCACGATCGGTGGCGATATTCCACATCTGTTGGCCCTCGTCCCATATCGTGGAAGTGACGGTGGTCTGGAAGACCGCCAACTCGTAGAGATTGTATTTTCTCGCGATCGCTTGGCAGTGGGCGAAAATTTCAGGGCCCTTGGCGTAATGACGCGAGGGCACGTAGTTCATCTCGTCGAGCAGCGGCAGATAATCATAAGCGACCACGTCGCATGCCGCGCCGGGGTAGCGATTCCAGTACCAGGTGCCGCCCACGTCGGCGCCGCGTTCAACTATGCGAATGCTCTCGACGCCATACTCGCGCAGACGCGCCGAGGTGAGGAGGGCGGAAAACCCTCCGCCGATGAACAGGCATTCGACCGTATCGTCGATGGGCACGCGCGGAGCGGTTGCGCCGCCATAAGGGTCAATCTCGTATTTTTCGAGCGGGCCGTCGAGGTCGGAGGTGTATTGTTTGGTGCCTTCGGGCCGGTAACGCAGCCTGAGGTCGCGCTCCTCGGCGAATTTCCTTTTTATCTGTTCGTAATATTCCTGCGGCCGTGCGGTTTTCGAGTGCCCGCTCGCGATTTCAAGTCGGGCCTGAAGGGGTGATTTTTCCGTGCTCATGCTTCCATGATCCTTTGTCGTGGCCGGTGGTCACGTGGTTAGTTTCCATGCGCTCGCTATCATGGATGTCCGTTCTCGTGGCAACATAAACGTCGCCGGTGTCAAGCTGAACTCCTGATAACCGCGCGCCCGCAATGATTATAGTCAGCGCAACAAATTGCGCGCGATGACCATCCGATGAACCTCCGAGGGGCCTTCACCGATGCGTCGCACCCGCGCTTCACGATACCATCGTTCGAGCGGAAATTCCTTGCTGACGCCATATCCGCCATGAATTTGCACGCAGCGGTCAATCACGCGGCCGAGCACCTCGCTCGAATACAGCTTCGCGATCGACGCCTCCATCCGCGCGTCTTCGCCACGATCGGATTTCCACGCGCCGTCCCATGTTAACCATCGCGCCGCGCGCAATTCGACTTCCGAGTCCGCCAGCATCCATTGTATCGCCTGGCGCCTGGATAAGAATTCGCCGAAGGTCTTGCGCTGCTTGGCATGTTCGACCGCCATTTTCAGCGCCGCGACGCCAATCCCGATATTGCATGCCGAATAAGGGAAGCGCAGCCCGGTCAGCAGGTCCATGCAGAGGCTCAAGCCGCCGCCTTCGGGCCCGAGCCGCTGCGCCACCGGCACGCGGCAGTCTTCGAAGTGCACGAGGTTCGGCAAAGCGGCGGTGCGAATCACCTTGAAGGGGCGCGCGGTGAAGCCTGGCGTGCCCTTCTCAATAATGAATGCCGTCACGCCGGCGCGCCCGGCTTGCGGGTCGGTGCGGGTGAACACGACCCCCCATTCGGCCTCGTGCGCGTGCGAAGTGAAGGTTTTGGTGCCGTTAAGCACGTAATGATCACCGTCGCGGACGGCGCGGCATTGGATCGCACCGGCCGGATCGGAGCCGCCCGAGGGTTCGGTAATGGCGAAGAAGGTGTACCAGGCATGCTTTATCGCCGGTGCCGCGTACTTTTGGATTTGCTCCTCCGTTCCGGCCCATATCACAGGCGGCGGATTGCGGCCGAAGACGCCGGCACCGGGATTATAGAGGCCCATCCGATGCTGGCACATCTCCTCCATCAGCACGCACATATCGAAGCGGCCGAGACCGCCACCGCCGTATTCTTTGGGCGTGCCCATGCACCACATGCCGGCGGCCCGGACTTTCCCGGCGATTCTTTCATAGTCCTCGTCGAGGATTTCAGGTGCATCCGGGTCGACGCGGCTTTCCGCCGGAATTACTTCGTCACGAATGATGCGGCGCACCTGCTCGCGCAACTCGACCAACTCGACTGGCAGTCGATAGCCCTGACCATTTTCGCCATCCATCGATGCGTCTCCCTATTCGAACGCAGCTCGCAGACTCGTTGTCCTGAACGCGACTCGCGGACTCGTTCGCTCGGCTCCGCTTCGCTCCGCCTAGTGTGCTCGCTCCGCCCGCAGCTACGCTAATGGCGGACTCCGTTCGGAATGACAACTGGCGCTTGTCCAGAGGTTCCCCTAGCGGATTCGGCTGCTTCGCTGCGCCGGGCGTCACCCATCGTTCTCTTCCAGCCGCCGGCGCATTGCCGCAAGCCAAATTTCACTGAACCGTTCGAGATCGTAAGCACCCCAGGTGCCCTTGATTGACGGGTCAATTGACCTCACATGATGGATCGCGGCGCCCACCTTCTCTATCGCCGCTTCACGCGCCGTCCGAGCTTCCCGCCCACTCGTCAAATATTCGCTTATTCCGATTACAATAGCGCGGCCGTAATGCCAAACGGCTCGCTCCGCTTCAATCATCCGATCGCTGGCGAGAGCGGCCACATGGTCGGCCGCCTCAATCGCGCGCGTCAGCGCTTCGACGGCATCTCGCAATTGATCGCGCCGATGGAACCCCGGCGGATGAAGCCGCGGGCGCATCACGTCGCCACCTCCATTCAGAATCAAGCCGGAGGCCCGCTCGAGCGCACGATAGGCCTCGGTCATGGCTGGGGCACATCGCGGATACCGCGCGGCGGCGGTATCCGCCAGCAACTGCCCGGGTTCAAAATCCGGTGAACGAGAGCCACGCGCAAAGGCTTCGAGATTCACCGGATAGACAAGCGAACTCCACGCGCCAAAAGTCAGGCATGAGCCGCTGCCAAGTCCAAGCGCGCGGTAGGCGCGCAGGTCGCGCACAATTATGGTCGGGGTGGCGAAGCCGAGACCGCCAAACAGGATCGCATCCGCATAATACTCGAACACATGGCCGCGGCCATCGAACAGGTCGATATAGCGTTTGAGCGCATCGAAATAGCGCGGATTGACTTCGCAGGCGGAGTCGTCGATCGCATGGCTGTAGCAGCGCTCACGCGGGGCCCATTCAAACCATACGTTGGATTGCGGGCGCAGCTTGGGGTCGGGCGCCAGCGTGTCATGATAGGCGAGATAGGCGACTGGCGGGGCATGTTCGGAATCGGCCAAGGCGACTGCGATCGCGTTGACCACTTCCATATATTGCAGTTGCGGGACGTGGGCGCCGCCACCCAATTCCGCGCATTGGCCGCAATGACACCAT
>JBOHWL010000276.1:0-3436 GCA_050736615.1 Binataceae bacterium (SeqCode)
GCCAACGCTGAGGACGAACGCTAACTGCAGAGGCGTCGGCATCAGATTTCTGGTTGCTCCTGACTGTCTGAGGGCTTAGATTTATGATTAAGAGGAGCGTCAAGCATCATGACGGCAATCTTCCTTCCGGTCGGCATTGGCATCGTGATTGGCGTGATGCTGTACGTGTTGGCCTTCAGCGTGCTGATTTGCGTGTTCGTCGCCGGCATCGTGCTGGTTCCGATCTTCACCATCCTGTCGCACTACACTCCGAAGGGCCGCGTGCGATTTGCGGCGAAGAGACGCGCCTTCCACGAGTTGTGCGCGGCTCCGCGCGGAACGCCTGAACGGCGCGCCGCACTCGCACGCTACAAATCCATTTAGTCTCAGCGCCTTCATCTGATTCCGGGCTAGCGGCGCTGCATGTGGCCGTGACGGGCGCGGTCGTCGCGGCGGTAATCATCTATTCCTCGCCGCCGTGGCGCGTCGTCGCGTGTGAGCGCGGCGGTTGCGCGACGTTGACTCGGATGGTACGGCCGCCCAACTGCGTGCCGTTCAGCGCATCAATCGCCGTCTGCGCGTCGGCCTCTGAAATCAATTCGACGAAGCCGAAGCCGCGCGGCTTGCCGGTCGCTGAGTCGGTTGGTATTTCGACGCTCTTGACGCCGACATGCGCGCTGAACGCGTCCTGCAATTCGCGCGGGGACGTGTTGTAGGGAAGATTTCCGACGTAAAGTTTCATGCTGAATTACTCTTTTCGTTTGTCATTCCGAACAGAGTGAGGAATCCCGATCTTCCGATCCGGGATTTCTCGCTGCGCTCGAAATGACACAAAAGCTTTCAATGTTTTTGTTTAATTGCTTCGGCGCGTTCTTTCTCGATCTCTGAGAACGCCGTCAGCCACGACGCGATTTCGTCCGGCTCCATCTCGTCCAATTCGCTCAGTCGGAGTCCGCGTTCGATGAGGAGGGCGAACTCGCGCTGGCCGATAAAAAATGTGGCGCGATTGCCTCCGACAATACGTTGATATCCGCCAGGTCCATCGCGTCGATATCCTCGAGCACAAGCTGGCGTCCGCTGATGGTCGTCACCCGCGCCAGCAGCGCGAAGCCCTGCGCGGTCTTGCCGTCGTCTTTCGCCGCGCGCTCAGCCATGCGCAGGTCGCGGCCGGTCGGCCGCCGCACGGTCGCCAGGATTCCGCTCTACAGGAAGGCTGGCCGGCACTGTATGCGGCACTGGTCGCGCGTTACGGCTGTCGCTGGACGTGAGATTATTAGGATTGCTAATGGTTCTCACGTTCTCGCTATTTCTGGAAGCATCGGTCAGTCTTCGTCGTCACATCAGGCAATTCTCCAGCGTTTGTCGGGTATTTTCGACGATTCGATGCTTGAAGTAAAAACGGCAAGATGGTTTAGTCATTTCGTCGCGCTGGCATAGCGTAGCCTGTCTTGGGGGGCGTAGATGTTAGTCATTTGGCGAATCGATTCGACACTGAGTAATCGGCATCGGTCAGGCCGAAAATTGCCGTCAGATCGAGGGATATCCCAAAATATTCCATACCGATTTTACCCTATCCCATGTGATCAAACCATCCTGCGGGTCACACGCATAGCCGCGAAAAAAATGACTCGTCCCCTTCGTCATTGAGGGCATGCGCCGATTGCCGCAGGCTCTTGAAGCAAGATGATCCGGGCATCAAAATTTCGTCTTCGCGCTCCGGCATAATGTCCGAACAATGTTTTGTTCGATGCTGAAGGCGGCGCTGAGCCAGGACTCGCCTCGGCGTTCAAATAAAAGGACATATTGCTTCATCTGCGCGCACAATTTCACCGCGAAGAGGGATGTCTCGAACGTTGTTTGAATACGTCCTAATCGATGGCCGGAAAGGTATGTTCCCGGCTTTACTATTTGGCTTGCAAGGCGTACAATAAGATCGCTTTCCGGTGGTTGATTGAGAGGCAGTTTTTCCCCATATCTATGGCAAACAAACAATCGTCCGACGGCTACGGTGCCGAATCGATCCGGGTCCTCGAGGGGCTGGAGGCGGTTCGCAAACGCCCTGGCATGTACATCGGTGATACTGCGGAACGCGGACTCCATCACCTGGTCACTGAAATTGTCGATAATTCGGTGGACGAGGCGTTGGCGGGCTTCTGCAGTGAAATCGGCGTCGTCATCCTGGGCGACGATCGTATCGCGGTGGAAGACAATGGACGCGGCATTCCGGTCGGGATGCATCCGACGGAAAAGCGCTCGGCGCTCGAAGTCGTCCATACCGTGCTACATGCGGGCGGCAAATTTGATCGCGGCGTTTACAAGGTCTCGGGTGGCCTGCATGGGGTCGGCGCGTCGGTGGTCAACGCGCTCAGTGAGGAATTCGAGGTCGAGGTCAAGCGCAACGGCCTGGTTTATTTTCAGCGTTACGAGCGCGGCGTGCCCAAGAGCAAAGTCGAGGAACGCGGCGCTGCCAAAGCGACCGGCACGCGCACGGTGTTCACACCCGATTCCACCATTTTCAACGAAGTCAAGTTCAAGTACGAAACCGTTGCTCGTTACCTGCGGGAGATGGCCTATCTCAATGCCGGCCTCAGAATCCGGTTAAAGGACGAGCGCTCCGGCAAGCAGGAGGAATTCCATTACGAAGGCGGGATCGCGGAATTCGTCGAATCAATCAGCGCGGGCAGCGAACCGCTGCATGACGTGGCCTTTTTCAAGGGCTTGCGCGAAGGCGACGATATCGAGGTTGCGCTGCAATGGACCGACGCCATCCATGAGACCATCTTCAGCTACGCCAACAATATCCACACGATTGAAGGCGGCACCCATCTGTCGGGCTTGAAAGGCGCGCTTACGCGTACGCTGAACTATTACGCCGGCAAGAATAATCTCTTTAAGAACAAGGAGATGCGGCTGGAGGGTGACGATACACGTGAGGGGCTGGTTGCGATCGTCAGCGTCAAGCTGCCTGAACCGCAGTTCGAGGGACAGACCAAGACCAAGCTGGGCAACTCCGAGGTCGAAGGCCTGGTCGCCGCGCTGGTCAATGAAAAGCTTGGCGAGTACCTCGAAAAGAAACCGGCCGACGCCAAGCGGATCGTGCAACGGGCGATCGAAGCGGCCACCGCGCGCGAGGCCGCGCGCAAAGCCAAGGAGTTGGTGCGGCGCAAGGGCGCGCTCGATTCCGGCTCATTGCCGGGCAAGCTGGCGGATTGCCAGGAACGCGACCCTGCGCGCAGCGAGATCTTCATCGTCGAGGGCGACTCGGCCGGCGGCTCCGCCAAGCAAGGACGCGACCGCCGGTTGCAGGCGATTCTGCCATTGCGCGGCAAGATTCTGAACGTCGAGCGCGCGCGTATCGACAAGGTGCTGTCCTCGGCCGAGTTGCGCACCCTGATCACCGCGCTCGGGATGGGCATCGGTGATGAAAAGGACGTCGAGAAGTTGCGCTATCATACAG
>JBOHWL010000277.1:0-4814 GCA_050736615.1 Binataceae bacterium (SeqCode)
CCATTTCGGTACCTTCCGGCAGCGTCACCACTCCGGTCACGTCGGTGGTGCGCAGATAAAATTGCGGCCGGTAACCATTGAAGAATGGGGTATGACGCCCGCCCTCCTCTTTGGTTAGAACATAAACCGAACCTTCAAATTTGGTATGCGGCGTGATCGAAGCCGGACGCGCGAGCACCTGTCCGCGCTCGACTTCCTCGCGTTTGACGCCGCGTAGGAGGACGCCGATATTGTCACCCGCCTGGCCTTCGTCGAGAATTTTGCGGAACATCTCGACCCCGGTCACCACGGTTTTGCTGGTATCGCGGAAACCCACGATTTCGACTTCCTCGCTAACCTTGACCTTGCCGCGCTCGACTCGTCCGGTCACCACGGTGCCACGGCCGGAAATCGAGAACACGTCTTCAATCGGCATCAGGAAGGGCTTATCGATCTCGCGCGGTGGCTGGGGCACGTAGCTGTCAACCGCGTCCATCAGATCCAATATGGGCTTGCAAGCGGGACAATCGTCCTTGCCACAGCCGCATTCCAGCGCTTTAAGCGCACTGCCACGAATCACCGGGATATCGTCGCCAGGGAATTCGTATTTCTTGAGCAGGTCGCGCACTTCAAGTTCGACCAGATCGAGCAACTCGGGGTCGTCTACCATGTCGACCTTGTTCATAAAGACCACAATCGACGGCACGCCGACCTGGCGCGCGAGCAGAATATGTTCACGCGTTTGCGGCATCGGGCCGTCGTTGGCGCCAACCACCAGGATGGCGCCATCCATTTGAGCCGCGCCGGTGATCATGTTCTTGATGTAATCGGCGTGTCCCGGGCAATCGACGTGCGCGTAATGGCGTTTGGAGGTTTCGTACTCGACGTGCGCGATCGCGATCGTGATACCCCGCTCGCGCTCTTCGGGCGCCTTGTCGATCTGATCGAACGCGGTGAACTGGGCAAGCTTCTTCGCCGACAGCACGCGTGTGATGGCCGCAGTCAAAGTGGTCTTGCCGTGATCGATGTGGCCAATCGTGCCGACGTTAAGATGAGGCTTGTTTCGCTGGAATTTAGCCTTGCCCATGGTGTGCCCTCCCGGCTCTTTCTCCTTCTCATCAGGCCCGCGCCCGAGTCTCGGCCGGCTCGCCGGCGCCGTGCGCGGTCAATTCCTCGTAAATCTGCTGGGGTACCTGCTCATACACCCCAAACTGCATCGTATAGTTGGCGCGGCCCTGGGTGATTGAACGCAGCCGCGTGGCATAACCAAACATCGTTGCCAGCGGCACGCGCGCGCTAATCACCTGCGCCCCCGCCCGGTTCTCCATCTCCTGAATCTTGCCGCGGCGGGCGTTCAAATCACCAATCACCTCGCCCATGAATTCCTGCGGCGTGACCACCTCAACCTCCATCACCGGCTCGAGCAACACCGCGTGGGCGCGTTCGCAGGCCGCCTTGAACGCCATTGAACCGGCAATCTTAAAGGCCAATTCCGAGGAGTCAACCTCATGGTATTTGCCGTCGAGCAGCACCGCCTTGAGGTCGACCATCGGATAACCGGCCAGTACGCCGCTCTCCATCGCTTCCTTGACGCCGTCCTCGACCGACGGAATGAAGTTGCGCGGGATGGAGCCGCCTTTGGTCTCGTCGACGAACTCGAAGCCCGAGCCTTTCGGCAGCGGCTCGATTTTGAGCTCAACCACGCCAAACTGGCCATGGCCGCCACTCTGCCGCACGAATCGTCCTTCCGCCTCGGCGGGGCGCCGAATCGTTTCGCGATAGGCGACTTGCGGCTTGCCCACGTTGGCGTCCACTTTGAACTCGCGCAACATCCGGTCGACGATGATCTCGAGGTGCAACTCGCCCATTCCGGCGATCAAGGTCTGCGCGGTCTCGCGATTGACACTCACGCGGAATGACGGGTCTTCCTTGGCCAGTTTGCTGAGCGCCTCGCCCAATCGTTCCTGGTCGGCCTTGGTCTTGGGCTCGATCGCGATCTGGATCACCGGTTCGGGAAACTCGATCGATTCGAGCACGATCGGATGTGCCGGGTCGCACAGGCTATCGCCCGTGGTCGTGTCGCGCAATCCCACCGCGCAAATATCGCCGGCGAACACCTCGGAAATCTCCTCGCGCTTATTCGCGTGCATCTTGACCAACCGTCCGATACGCTCGCGCTTGCCTTTGGTCGAGTTGAGCACGGAACTGCCACTTTCGAGCCGTCCCGAATAGATCCGCATGAAGGTCAGCGTGCCGATATACGGGTCGGTCATGATCTTGAAGGCGAGCGCCGCCAAGGGCGCGTCGTCGCGCGGCCAGCGCTCCTCCATCTTGTCGCCGTTCTTGCCGACGACCGGCGGCAAATCCAGCGGCGACGGCAGATAATCAATTACCGCGTCGAGCATCGGCTGCACGCCCTTGTTGCGGAACGCGGAGCCCAGCAGGACCGGCACCAATTCGATACTCAGCGTGGCGGTGCGAATCGCCGCCTTGATTTGCTCGACCGAAGGCGTCCGGCCCTCCAAATAGAGTTCCATGATTTTTTCGTCATGGTCGGCCAGCGCTTCGATGAGCTTGTCGCGGTAACCCGCCACCTGTTCGCGCATCGCCGCTGAAATTTCTTCCACCCGGAAGTTGGCGCCGAGCCGGTCTTCGTCCCAAAGCAGCGCGCGCTCGCCCACCAGATCGACCACGCCGGTGAACTTCTCCTCGCTGCCGATGGGAAGCTGCAGCAAGAGCGGTTTGGCCTTGAGCTTGTCGTGAATTTCATTCACAACGCGCTCGAATTCGGCGCCGACGCGGTCCATTTTGTTGATGAAGACGATGCGCGGCACGCGATACTTGTCGGCTTGGCGCCACACCGTCTCCGTTTGCGGCTCGACGCCACCGACGGCGCACAGCACCGCCACCGCGCCGTCCAGCACGCGCAAGCTGCGCTCGACCTCGATGGTGAAATCGACATGGCCGGGCGTGTCGATGATATTGACGCGGTGGTCGCGCCAGAAACAGGTGGTCGCGGCCGAGGTAATCGTAATGCCGCGTTCCTGCTCCTGTACCATCCAGTCCATCGTCGCGGTGCCTTCATGAACTTCACCGATCTTGTAATTGATCCCGGTATAGTAAAGCACCCGTTCGGTGGTGGTGGTCTTACCAGCATCGATATGAGCCATGATGCCGATATTGCGCACCCGTTCTATGGGAGTCTCACGAGCCATCCGGAAAAACTATTCGTCCTTTACCAGCGATAATGCGCGAAGGCGCGGTTGGCCTCCGCCATCCGGTGGGTATCTTCGCGTTTTTTAACCGCGCCGCCCCGATTGGCGGCCGCTTCCATGATTTCATTGGCCAGCCGGTCGCGCATCGATTTCTCACCCCGCGCCCGCGCGGCCGTAACCAGCCAGCGCATCGCCAGCGAACTGCGCCTGAGCGGACGCACCTCGACCGGCACCTGGTAATTGGCGCCGCCGACCCGCCGCGAACGCACCTCGACCGCCGGCCGGACGTTGTCGAGCGCACGCTTGAACACCGTCAAGCCGTCCTCTTTGGTACGTTCGGCGACCACTTCGATGGCGTTGTAGAGAATCAACTCCGCAACCGATTTCTTCCCCCGCGCCATCACGACATTGACGAACTTCGCAACGGTACGGTCGTGAAACTTGGGGTCGGGGACAATATCCCGCACACGGGCTTGGCCTTTACGCGACATATGCTTACTTCAATCTAAATCTTATTTGGGTTTTTTCGAGCCGTACTTGGAACGCCCTTTACGACGGTCCTGCACCCCGATGGAATCGAGTGTGCCACGGATCACGTGATAGCGCACGCCGGGCAAATCCTTGACGCGGCCGCCGCGGATCAGCACCACCGAATGCTCCTGCAGGTTGTGCCCGACGCCGGGAATATAGGTGTTGACCTCATAACCGTTGGACAGCCTGACGCGTGCGACCTTGCGCAAGGCTGAATTCGGTTTCTTCGGCGTGGTGGTCTTGACCTGCGTGCATACGCCCCGCTTTTGCGGCGAGCCCTGCAGCGCCGGCGCGGTCATCTTGTAGCGCTTTTTAATGCGCGCATTGCGGATCAACTGATTAATCGTCGGCACGTTCGGACTTCATTCTTCCAGCGGCGCGAAGTCTCGCGGCGCCGGATGTTACGGAATCTTTGACCCAAGTGGTTTGCGGCCCAACTACCCGTCGCCGCTCGCATCGCGGCGGGCGGCGACTGCGCAAACAAACCCCCCAAGGGCATCTATCACCCTTGGGGGAAATGTTAACTTTTATGGGAATCGACCCGCTCTGTCAATCTCCAGCCGGGACGGTCACCGTCTCCGGTTTCGCGATCTCTTCTTCTTCCGGCGCCGCCCCGTCCACCTTCAGCTCCATCCGGTTGTATTTCGGCAAACCGGTACCGGCCGGAATCAGACGTCCCATGATGACGTTTTCCTTGAGGCCGACCAAACGGTCGATTTTGCCATTGATCGCGGCCTCGGTCAGCACGCGCGTGGTCTCCTGGAACGACGCCGCCGAGATGAAGCTTTCGGTCGACAGCGAGGCCTTCGTAATCCCGAGCAGCAGCGGCTCGGCGATAGCCGGCTCTCCACCCTTCATCAGGACCCGTCCGTTCTCCTCGTCGAAGCGCCATTTTTCGGTCTGGTCGCCGACCAGGAAATCGGTGTCGCCGACTTCCTTGATGCGCACCCGCCGCAGCATCTGGCGCACGATCACTTCGATATGCTTGTCGTTGATGCGCACGCCCTGCAGCCGGTAAATCTCCTGAATTTCATCGACCAAATATTTCGCCAGCGCCTTCTCGCCCAGGATGGTCAGGATGTCATGCGG
>JBOHWL010000278.1:0-3142 GCA_050736615.1 Binataceae bacterium (SeqCode)
CGGCAACTCTGTCAAAGGCGGAGCGGCCGTCCTCATCCGGCTTCAATCATCTCGTATCATTATCTTTCGTGGACGGGCTTTGCTTATGCGCGAGAGCCGCTCCGCGCTGAGGATTTCCACACAAGCCCGGTTGTCATTCCGAACGGAGTCTGCCATTAGCGTAGCCGCAGGCTATGCGAGCGAACCAGTCTGCGAGTCGCGCAACTAAATGAGTGAGGAATCCCGGAAAAATCCTTGAAGGTCAAAAGCTCCAGGATTCCTCGCGACGCTCGGAGTTTGTGAATTTTTGTCATTCTGAACGGACTCTGCCGCCAGCGTAGCCGCAGGCGAAGCGAGCAAAGGAGTCCGCGACGTGCGTTTAGATTTAGTGAAGAATCCCGAGAAAACACAGGATAAGCAGAAAGATCCGGGATTCCTCGCTGTGCTCGGAATGACAGAAAAACAAAATCTTCACACACGCTCGGAATGACCGATAAGACTCGCGCGGAGATGCCCTGCAGGTCCCTTGTGAATCCGCGCTTTTCAGCGCACTGTTATACTACAAAGCCACGCCGTGGAATGAGCATGTTAGTGCATAATCGCGACAAGACCCTCCGCGAGCCCACCAATGACTCCCGGGTCCCTCATATTGGCACCTACCGCAGGGAGCTTCCGGTCAATAACGAGCGCCTTTACGAAAACGCAATCGACTGGGAGCATCTCCCCTATCTGCATCGTTCGACGTTTTCGCGCATCGAATGCCTGGCGGCGGGCACTTGGGGTTTTCGCGGGCGCGTATGGCAGACCGTTGGCGAGGATCGGCCGCCGTTCATAATCGAACTCAAATTGGACCGCACATGCCGGCGGTGGATTACGAAAACGCTGGACGGCCCCGGCTGTGGCAGCGAGGTCTGGACCCACGCCTTTCCGATGGGCGCGCGGCGCACCGATATCGTTGTGGATTTCTTTGTTCCACGCGTATCCGCTGAGCGTGCCGCCGCGCTCCGCGAATCCTACACCAAACTTTACGCGCGCCTCTACGACGAGGACGTCTGGATGATGACGGTACGCCAGGAGCGCCTCGACCAGGCCAAAGCGGGCCGTGCTCCGGCCGACATCCCACGGCTGGCGCTCGGTTCGCTGGCACAATTGCGCCAACGTTTACCAATCACACTGTCGCTCGGCGGACGGAGCTTCCGTCTCATTGAAGTTGACGGACAATTGATCGCGCACGCGGTGGTATGCCCGCATTTGCTCGGCCCGTTGGAGGATGCGAAGGTTCGCAACGGCGTGGTCGAATGCCCCTGGCATGGCTATCGCTTCGACGTGATCACCGGCAATTGCGTCAGCGGCGGACGCTGCGCGCTGGCACCGGCCCCAACCGTCCGGGTCGATGCCGCGCAGGATGTTTTCCTCGAATCCAAACGCTTGTGAAAACGGCTATCCGCGTCGCCAATCCCTGGGGGCAACTTAGACTGGATTGCGCGGAACGCCCGTCTTTCGAGCCTGGCCCGTTATTTCATCCCGCCTTGTGCGGCGCCGCGGGAACCATCGGGTCTATTTTCACCGGCAACTCGAACCGCGCCGTTTGTGGAATCTTGCAGATGGAATCATTGCATTCTTGGAATTCGATAGTGCCTGAGACCTGGTGCTTGCCGGGTGGCAACTTTTGCCTGAGCAGCAGGGTACCCGACGCCCGGAACGTTCCGGTGTATACCGGCAAGGTCTCGTTCAGCGCTTTGAACCCCATCGCGGCTGGTTGCGGAAATACGATCTGCTGACTAGCCACCACGTCGTCGTTGAATTTCACGACCGTCGGCGTATAGGCGGACGGCAGCGGCGCGCCATAGATATGCCATCCCGGGGCGAGCGTGAATTCTATCGTGACGCCAAGTTGTTGTCCGCTGAAACTTCGCACGTCCGATAACCGGATCTTGGCGGAGAGCTCGTCCGCCGTGACAAGCGCGAGGTTGTCACCCACGGCTCCGTTGAAATCCTTCATCAGAACTTCCGACGCCGCCGGCCGTTCCTGATAATCCGGCAGGAAGGTTTTTCCTTTCACCGCGCCGTCGGGCGCAATTAGATACTGCCCTGGAAACGGAATCCCATAGAAGCGCGTCACGTCGGGTGGCACATTAGTGTTCAGGATACCGAAGCGGCGGATGACGGCGCTGCCTTTGTCGGAGAGCATGGGATAGCTGATGCCGTAGGCCTGGGCGAAGCGGCTGAGAACTTCCGGCGAATCATAGCTGATCGAGGCGACGTTAACGCCGTTGCGCTTGAATCCGGCGACCGAATCCCGCAGCTCGACGAGCTGCGAACGGCAGTAGGGTCACCAATCGGCGCTGCGAACGAACACCAGCAACAAGCCTTTCGGACCCATCAGCTCGTGCAGTGGCCAATTCTTTCCGTTCTGATCGGGCAGAGTGAAATCGGGGACTTTCTGGCCAATTGCGGGGCCGCTCCGCGGGGCGTCGTTTTGCGCTCCGACGAACTGTTTCCATAAGGCTGGATCGATCTTCTCGCCCACCGCCATTTTACTCAGCACTTCGCGGAAGGCGTTGGCCTTGACGTCGGCATCCATGGCCGGCGCAGCCACTTCGGATTTGATCGAACTCATCTTGCCGCTCCTCTGATTGTACGTTGCCGCCCTCGCCGCTGAGGCCTCGAGTAAAATCGCCGCTATAGCCAGGCTCAATCCACTTAATCGCATGGCGCCTCGGAGGCCAACTTAATCGTAATTCATCAGCGAGACCAGATTCATTGTGTATTTTCCGCGTTCCCTGCGGAAAACACTACTCTCCACGAAACGTCTTCGAATTAGCCGCGCGCTAAGGGCACCACCTGTCCGCCTTGGCTAAACGCATGTGTAACCTTTGGCCGCTTTCCGGGAAAACCCATTTGATGTGTTGATAATCAGCGGAGTTTGCACCAAGCCGCGGTCCTTGGTTTACCCACATCAATGTAGGATTGGAAATCACATGTTGGACCATGTGTCTTTGGGCGTAACTAAGCTGCTCCGCAGCCGCCTGTTTTACGATGCGGCCTTGCGGCCGCTCGGTCTCGTGCGAACCGTCGATTATCAACGTGCTTCGGATTATGGCGCCAAACGTGGCCAACTCGGAGTTGAGTTCACGATCACCGCCGAGACCATCGAGATCAA
>JBOHWL010000279.1:0-3467 GCA_050736615.1 Binataceae bacterium (SeqCode)
GCGGCCTCGGCGCGTTCGGCCTCGCCGAGTGCATCGAAGAGGGCTGCCCGCTCGAACAGGAGTTCAGCGCGGCCGGGCGCCTCGGCGAGGCCCGCTTCGATGGCGGCCAAAGCCGCCTCGCGCCACTCGCGCGGTGATGGCCGCTCAACAGAAAAGCTGGTGGTCCCAGGTGCGATGGCGGTGAACCGTATGGCTCCTGACTTCTTATCGCACGGCCGGTTTGCGCGTTCGTAAACACGGCGCGCGGCCCTCGCCGGTGGCTCTCGGAATGGCGCCCCGGCATCGGGGGATCCCTCCATGCGCCCGACACCCACGGTGGAACGGAGGCTGTCTGGTTTCGGGCACACCGAAGGCAAAGCAGCCATTCAGGCAGCACTGGCCGGGAGTAGAACGGCGACGGCAGCTTTGGACCGTATGAGGGCCATGAGCAAACGTTCGCCTCGACAATGGTCCATGGCTGGAAGCGACCAAGGTGAACGCAGGTCCGTGATGCCGGCAGTCCCGAAACCCGCCGTTCAGCAAATGGCATTGGGCGAATGGGAATGGCAGGGGCGGGTGGAGAGCGGACCGGCAGAATTCGACACTCGATACCGACACTCGATACACTAAAGCGGACATGCATATCCGCAGTGGCATCGTCTCGACCTGACCCCAACCGGACACTCCCGCGCGCGCAAGGTTGGCCGTCTAAAGCGACGGCTAATGTGGTGCGGCGGTTAACCGTGATGTTCATGGCTGGAACATGTGGCTCGGCAAAGGAACGCAGCGAGTAAAGCGCAGAAGCGCGAGCACAACATATTGCCAGGGGCTCGCCATGAGCTGGTCGTACAGGGCGCGCCGCCGTTTGAGGTCGCCAGAGGTCGCCATGAACTCTGCAAGTTGCGCCTTGCGTTCATCGCGCATCTGGGCGACCGCAGCGGTGCCGTCGCCCCGGCGCTGCCACTTAAGTGCCCAGTCATCGTAAGTGCAGCAGTCGAAATGCAAAAGATAGGCGTCACGTGCCACGATCGTCGGGAGCGAGTGCCCCGGCGTCGCGAACGGTTTGTGTACTCCGATGATGCCTACGTCTGCCGCCACCCGTACGATACTCTTGCCAATCGCGTGGCCCTTCACGAGGCCGTGGCGAAAGAGCGTGCCGCAACCAAGGAGCCGCGCGGCCAAACCGGCTCCTCTTATCGGGGACCGAGATCGCTTGAACCACCGGATTTCCTCAAACACATGCCGCTGGCAGGCCGCCTTCGGCATCGCTTCGAGCGTCTGGAACGTCATCGCATCTGCGGATCGGCCATTCCGGGCGAGATACCGCCGAAGATCATGGCCGGGAACATAAAGGAGTTCGTCAGTGTCGATATGGAGGAGCCATTCGATGCCGTCGCGCCGTGCGGCGGTCAATGCGCACGCAGTGTTGAAAATCTGGCGTTCGTCGAGCGCCGGGTTTGCGGGCAGCGTGGTCGCGCGTGCCCAATGTGCGGCGTCCCACCGCGTGATGGTCACGCAATCGTCTCGCTCGAATCGTTCGATCACAGGATCATCTGCGTAGTCGAAGAACAAGAGGAAGCGATCGACACCGCAATGCCGATGGTAGGCTATCCATCGCGTCAGCGTGGCTTCGTCTGTGCGAACGGTGCATACGATCGCAATGGCTCCGGGCTTGGTGGCGCTGGCGCCAGCATCTTGTTTCATGGCCCGGGAAGCCTACCGTGCCGCATCGCTACAGGACTGCACATGTCATCCTCGCGCTAATCTATCTACGTACCTACCCACCCTCCCGTCTTGGGGTTTTTAAGCGCCTCCTCAAATTGCGGTTAATTGCCCACCATAGATGCTTTGCAAGAAGCCTGACATCGCTATCGGGGATTAAGCGGGAGTAGAATATCGGATGCGCAACATCGACTTGCTCAGGACGCGACTCGATTAGGAGTGGGTTCGAACTAATGATCTCCGAGCGTGCGAATATAAGCAGATTTTGACGATAGCATGGAGTGATTCCGCCATTGTCCCAAATTTTCGAGCGGACCACGTCACAAACTCCAAAGCCATGAGTAAAAAAAATCCTCGCCCAATAGCTCGGCCAACGCTCATTAATATGATTTACCCCGCCTTGGTTCGGTACTGCGGCGGAGAAGAGAATAATCGAAGCAAGTCGCGTCAAATCTTCAACAAAGCTCTCGGCCCGAGCAGGTGATAGATGCTCTGCAACTTCGAGCGAGACCGCTAGGTCGAACGTGCGCCCAATCCGGAACGACTTCTCAAGAGTTGTGGCCTGAAACTTGTCTCGGGGTATCTGTAACATTTCGGGTTCGACGTAATCCCCATCAAGGCCAAGGAAATCACGGATACCGTGGTTCGCGAACGTGTTCAGCCACGTTCCAACGCCGCAGCCCACGTCACAAACGGACTGCACGCTCAGCATTTGAAGGACGATTGGCACCACGATCGAAGCAGAACGCGCTGAACCCGCCGACTGCATTTCATAAAAGTCACGACCGTAAAATGTTGGTTCACGTGCTCTTCGAGTCCCTACCTGAGTGAGCGGTGCAGACATGGTTGGGGTTACCTTTCTTTAGCCGCCAGCTTGCGCTCAACGTGTTCCGATGCCACGAGGCTCCCCCCCGGACCATTATTGGATCATATCACTGCGTTGCCGGCGAGCGAAATTCCGCACAAGTCGCCCTCACCGGTTCTCGATCCGAGGTCTCCTTATGGCACATCCACGACCTTCGACTGGGCAATCCCAATGTCGGCTTTCGTGAAATGGCGAAATCAGCCGCGGTGCCCGCCTTGGGTCGATAGCTGAAGTTCGAGCGGTGGCTCCCCGCTCCTGGCCATCGTGGCGGTCAGCGAGCCCCGAGTCGATCGCGGAGGGCTCGTCAACCGGCTGCACGATCCTCCGTTGGACCCGGATGACGACGCACCGCATTGCCCCCATGCTTCGGCCGGCTCAGGGTGAGGTCAAAAAGTGTTCCCGCCACGGATATCGCTATACCCCCTCCCCCCCAAAAGGGGGCGGAGAGGGCTTTCAGGCAGGGGGCGACGGCAGCGCAACGAACAAGACAGCCGCTCACCCAACCCTCTCCCCCCAAACGGGACCATGGGGGGGGCGGAGAGGGCTTTCATTTCGATGAATGAGGTCTTCCCGGACCGTTTGGACGTATCTCCGGCTTGCGCTATGCAGAGCGGCGCCTTTCGGCGCTACAGCCCGACGCTCCCCTGCATGATCCCGCCATCGGCGAAGATCGTGGTCGCGGTCAGGTAGCTCGCACCATCGCCGGCCAGGAAGACGACGACATTCGCGATCTCTTCCGGCTTCGCCATCCGGCCGAGCGGGATCGCGGCATCGAGCTTCGCCAGCAATGCCGGGTCGTTCATGGTGGAGAGATTGATCGGCGTCGCGACCGCGCCCGGGCCGACGCCAGCCACCAGTATGCCGTGCGGTGCCAGCTCCACCCCGGCCGTGCGCGTCAGCA
>JBOHWL010000280.1:0-5921 GCA_050736615.1 Binataceae bacterium (SeqCode)
GACGTGCCTTCGCCGAAGTGGCGGCGCGCGTATCAAGGAAAAAGCCCGTAATCGTGCTCAAAGCCGGACGCACGGCCTTGGGCGCGCGGGCGGCCCGTTCCCATACCGCGGCCGTGGCCGGCAATGATCGCATTTACGACGACGTCCTGCGCCAGTGCGGAGTGGTGCGTGCGCGCGGCCTCAACGACATGCTGGAGTTCGCGCGCTGCCTGCCGATCATGCCCGCGCCCAAGGGCGAGAACGTGTTGATCATTACCGGGGCGGGCGGCTCGGGCGTCTTATTATCCGACGCGTGTGTCGATAACGGGCTTAAGCTGATGCCGATGCCGCCGGACCTCGACGCGGCTTTTCGCAAATTCATTCCGCCCTTCGGAGCGGCGGGTAATCCGGTTGACATCACGGGCGGCGAGCCACCGACGACTTATCAAAACACCATCCGGCTAGGTTTGCGGGAGGATCGCATCCACGCGCTGATTCTCGGCTATTGGCATACGATTATCACGCCGCCGATGGTCTTCGCGAAATTGGCCTCGGAGGCGGTAGAGGAAGCCCGGCGCGAGGGTATCAATAAGCCTATCGTCGCCTCGCTGGTGGGCGACGTCGAAGTGGAGGAAGCCTGCGGTTACTTGTTCGATCACGGCATCCCGGCTTATCCCTACACGACTGAGAAGCCCGTAATGGTGCTGGGGGCGAAGTACCAATGGGCGCGTGGCGCTGGCCTGTTGTGAGGCGGCGCTTTCATGTGCAGCGGACGAATGAATACGCAAAGACAAACCGATCCATTGCCCACCATAACGCCTTCAGCCGCCGGCCTGGTGGCGGCGCGCGCCAGATGGAAGCAGTTGTGTGAATCCGAAGAGGAAAGAAACCGTTTCCTGAACCGTTTGCAAAGTGGCGTTGGGCCATGGTGGTACCCTTCCTGGACCAATAACAGCTTGCTACTTCGAAAGCATGTGGTCGCGAGCGCTGGTTCCGCTTTTGGGACGCCTCAAGCAAAGACGCGCGATGCCAATTATTCAGACTTGCAGCTTCGTTGTGAGGGCGAGCAGATCGCGGCAAGCGAGAGCCCCTGCGAATCGGACGTTGTTGACGAACTTGCCTATATCATGGCGCGGGTCTGCCGACTCCTTAATTGGGAACAATGCGACGCAAACGGCAGCGCGCAATTCGTCCATATGTTCCGCCGCGAAACTTCATTATACGAAACCGATTGCTACACCTGGGCGATTGAAACCGCGCAAAAAATCCAGCGGAAACAATTTGACGAACTGGCACCGGAAGATTGGGAGTTTGTTGCGGAGGAGATCGACGATTTGGGGAAACGGCAAAGAGACGCGCTTCAGAGCCAGATGGTGCGGCTACTCCTTCATCTGCTGAAATGGCGATTCGCCTCACGAGCTGGACGCGAAAACAGTTGGCGCGCCAGCATCAAGTCAGCACGCATGGATATCGCTAAGATTCTCGATAAAAACCCCGGTCTCAAGGGCAAAGTTGACGAGCTATACGACGAGGCCTATGGCGACGCGATTGTCGGCGCGATCGAGGAGACCAACTTGCCGGAATCGGCCTTTCCAGACACCTTACCGTGGACATACGAACAGGCGATGGCGGCGGATTTCATGCCGGAACCCGTATATGCGGCTTAGCTCGAAAGCTTTGCTCGATTGCCGCTGCGATAGTCAGAGTGCTACAGCAAAATTGAGTGGAAAATGTGCCTTGTCGTTCATTAGCGACACCTTGACTGTTTCCCGGAGGTTTGGACATGTCGAACAAAGGGTTTTCCCATATCGGATTGTCGACCCTCGACCTGGATAAGACCCGCGATTTTTATGAAAACGTGATGGGCTTTCGAGCCGCTCGATGCGACACCATCACGGTCAAGGAAGGCGGGCGCATCCGCCATATCTTCTTTGATACCGGACGCGACCAATATCTGGCTTTCATGGAGGCGCGCGGCGTCGACGGTGTTCCAGGCGAGTATGACACCTCAATCGTACGCCAATTGGGAGTACCGGCCGCCTTTTACCATTTCGCCTTCGACGCCGGGAGCGAATCCGGTCTTGAACAGCGACGGCGCGAGCTGCTCGACAAAGGGGTCGAAGTGACCGAGGTCGTCGATCACGGTTGGGCGAAATCGATTTACTTCAAGGACCCCAATGGGCTTCTGCTCGAGTATTGCTGCATGACTCGCGAATTGGGCCAGAGTGACGCTGCCATGCAGGTCCGCTTCGAAGTTTCGCAGAACGGTCCGTTGCTGCAAAATCGCGTGCGTTGATCATTGCGGTGCGCGATTCCGGCGGCCCGGGCGCACCGAGCAAGCGAGGCTAATCTCTCAGGAACGCCTTGATGCGTTCATGAATGCCGACGGGATCGGCGGCGGCGAAGTTATGGCCGGCGCTTGGAATGATGAAAAGCTCCGCCTGTGGAATCTGTTTCTTTATGATCTCCGCGTTGGCTGGCGGCAGCAGAATATCCCGGTCGCCATGCACGATTAGCACCGGGCACTTGATTTGAGGCAGTCGCGCGTGCGCATCGAACTGCATGATACCGGCAATCGTGCGGTCGATACTTTCACTTGGGGTTGGCGGCGCCATTTGTAAACCAAGCATCATCATCTGCTTGAGTTCCGGATGGGCGGTGATGAAATCGACCGGAAACAGCAGTGGCATAATCATGTCCAATCCGCCGGACGGATCGGTCGCCATCAATTTGGCACCGTCGATCAAGGTTTGCAGGATGTGTTCGGACGCGCGCACGCCGGTTTCACCGCCCGCCGTAGTGCATCCGAGCACAACTTTGGACACCTGTTCCGGGTGACGCAGCGTGAGTTCCTGCGCGATCATGCCGCCCATTGAAATGCCGTAAATTTTGGCCTTTTGTATGCCGAGCGCTTTCAGCAGATTGCTGGCGTCGTCGGCCATTTCGGGGATGGTATAAAGGCCGTCAGGCTTATCAGACTTGCCCGTGCCGCGGTTATCGAAATAGATCGCACGAAAGCCTGACAAGAACGGAAGCATCGGTGCCCAAGCCGCGCCAGGCATCCCGAAGCCCATGATCAGGAGCAGAGGATCGCCCTCTCCGAAGCTTTCATAATTGATGTTAATCGAAGCGGTCTTAATCGTCGGCATCGAATCAGCTCCAGCATAGAAGAGTGCCGTGGAGGGTAAAGAACCCGGCTTGTCTTTCCCCCAACTCGTGCGCGGTCAGCGATCGCGGATAATTTCGAATCTCAACGCATCGCTGGCTGTTGAGAAGGCAGTGGCGGTACGGTATTCGCCGCCGGGGCATAGGGGTTCTTGCCATAGGGCACCTTGGTGATAGGTGGATTATGGAAAGGCTGGGTCAGTTGGCCGGGTAATTTTTTGGGATTCTTTGCTCCTTCGGCCTCCAACGCCGCGATATCCGGATACGTTTCCACTCGTGTGGTGAAAGTGCCGGGCGGCAGTTTGTCGGCGTTATGGTTTTGGCCGAAATACGCTCGATTGGTATCTCCGCTCAAAAGCGGTGCAAGCGAACTCTCTGTCGCCGCGTAATGCAGCGGGCGCGCAAGACCCCATTCGAGCCCATAGCCAATCGGGCCCAGGATGTAACTCGCGAGCTTGAGGAGCTGGCCGTCCTCAACGTCATTGTAGTTGCGTGGGTTCTCCAGGTCTCCGTTGCTGGTGTCCGTATATTGAGCATATGAGAGCGCTGGAAGAGTCAGCAACGCGATCGTCAGCAATAATAATGCGGCGCGCTTCATCGCTGAAAGTTTGGGCTACGCGAACCGTCTATGTCAATGGCGTCACCGGGAATAGCCTGGAGTTCACGTGCGGATTTACTTGTCACAAACGGTCACGCGCGCGCTGAATCCGACTGGCGGGTTCTTGCGCGGCTTTGGATATACGCTCAACCCCTACGTCGGATGCGCTTTCGGTGACGCGGGTGGATGCCCGTTCTGTTACGTGCGCGCGTTGCCGGTGGCGCGCGCGGCCCCCGGTGGCTGGGGTAGTTGGGTGATTGCCAAAAGCAATCTGATTGCGCACCTCGAACGTGAACTCGAAGCGCTGTGCCGGGCTGGCAAACTTGAAGCCACCACCGTGTTCATGGCGAGCGCGACTGATCCTTACCAGGGTTTGGAGCGGCGCTTGCGGTTGACCCGCGCGGCCTTGCAAGCATTCGTCCGGTTTCCGCCACGCCGCGTTCTGGTGCAGACGCGAAGCCCGATGATCGAACGCGACATCGATCGGTTGCGTGAGCTCGGTCCGCGAGTGATTGCATCGATTACGCTCGAGACCGATGACGACGAGGTGCGCCGGGCGTTGACCCCGACCTCACCGTCGGTCGCACGCCGCCTGATGACCGCGCGCCGCTTGCGTGAGGCCGGCGTCTTCGTGCAGCTCGCGGTCGCGCCCATGATGCCGAACCATCCGGAGCGATTCGCGGCGCTGGCCGATAGCGTCGCCGACCGGGTGATCATCGATACGTACTTCGACGGCGATGGTGCGCACGGACGCCGCTCGCGGATGCTGAAAATTGGCGAACTCTACCAGAGGCTGGGTTACCAAGGATGGTTTCAGCCGGGCGCCGAGCGGGAATTGATGGCCGCGATGCGCGCGCGCTTGGGTCCCGATCGCGTGCTCTTCAGCCGCGAGGGTTTCAACGCGGTGTAGTGAAGACTTGTCTTACGTGCATTAACTCTTGAGAATTGCTACTTCTGATTCCCTACTCACGGAGAATCATTTGGTAGGTGGCTTTAACACGGCTTGGTTCTTCGGTGTAACTGTTGCCGCTATCTTAGCGCTAGTGACGACTGCTCCTCCAGAAGAACCTAAGTTGGCGCTTGTTATTGTGGCGGCTCTCTCTTTTGCAATCGGCGTAACAGGAGTTGCGGTGGGGTTTTGGCGAAACTACGAAGCTAGGCTGCCTTGGACTGAGCGGCGCAAGACGGCGATGGATGTTGCCACTGAGAGTACGTCGTTGCGGTTGCAGTTTTTCGGTGGTCAGGTCATCCCGACCGAAATACGACGTGAAAATGTCAATGGCTGGTACGCCTTGTACCATCCGAGAATGGAACTGCAGCACGAAGGCAGAGTAGTCCTATCCACACCGATGAATTGGACCATTTTTGTCGCATTCGAGAAACCTGCGCGACCCAGACAGTTGCTGGTGTCCTTTTCTAACCCTGGATTTCCTCCCTGCGAAGTCAAAACAGATACTCAACGATTCGCCGTTGTTCATGTGTCTGGGGAAATTCCGCCAGGAATATTAGAAATCTATGGGAAAACGTTGGACAGGCTTGTGCCTGCCACGAGCGCTATGGAGAACCGTGATGCACAAGCCCCCTAACGTGCGGGGAGGCGGGCGGCGTGACCGCCAAAAAGATGAGCGATGCCGACCAGGATGACCGCTCCCACCGTGGCCATTGCTAGCAACGCGAGACTGCCGAACGGATGCATGGCCGGCACAATGCCAATGAACCTAAAGAGGGCGCTACCGATAACGGCGCCGATTAGCCCGAGCACGATGTCGGCGATGGCGCCGTAACCTCTGCCACGCATCAACTTTCCCGCAATCCATCCGGCGATAAGCCCGATTACAATCACTCTAATCACGCGCCAACCTCCGCGTCCGGTTCTCGCGGCGGAAAGTGCAATCCACCGTTAGTCAGCAACATAAGCATCGATCGGGGCCATCACCATGCCACGTTTAATCGGAACACAGTCAGGCGGGAATTCCTGAACGATTTCGGCGTGCCGCCCGCGCAGGAGTTCGAGAAAACGCTCAAGATGGACCATCGCGCCGGTCGGCAGATCATGCAGCACGACGAGGCTCCACAGCCGTGCGGCGCACGCGGACAGCGCTGTATCAACCCATCGCTCAGGTTGATCCCAGTCATGCGGCACGCAGTTCCAGAGCACGCAGGTGTAATGGCCCGCGAT
>JBOHWL010000281.1:0-30410 GCA_050736615.1 Binataceae bacterium (SeqCode)
CTCATGCCCTCCTCGCGATCTTCGGTGGTGAAAAGGAATCCCATCGCCTGACGTTCGGCTTCGATACCGGTCTTGAGGTCGGCGTTGAGCGACGCATGCACGAGCATTTTGGCCGAGCGCAATGCCAAAGGTGGCACCTTAAGCAGGCGTTGAGCGAAACTGGTCGCGCTTTCGACCACCTTGTCTTTGGGGACCACGGCGTTGACCAAACCAAACTGCAGCGCCTGCGCCGCGCTCAGCGGTTCGCCCAGGTAGATCATCTGTTTGGCGATGGCAGGCGGCAGCAGCTTCGGCAATCTCTGCGTGCCACCGGCTCCGGGCAGCACGCCGATCAAAATTTCGGGCACTCCTATGCGGGCGTCTTCCGCCATCACGCGAAAATCGCACGCGATTGCCATCTCGCACCCACCGCCGAAAGCGAGCCCGTTGAGCGCGGCGATAGTCGGTTTGCGCAAGTCGTCGAGGGCGCTGAAGGTGGTTTGAATCGATTCGATCAGGTTCATGAATTCGGCGCCGTTGGCAACGCTGTTGAGGTTCGAAATATCCGCGCCGGAACAAAAGGCGCGGCCGTTGCCGGTGATGATCAGCACCCGCACATGATCATCGGCACGCACCGCCGCGACCATTTCGCCCAACTCGCGCACCATCACCGCGTCGATGGAATTGAGTTTGTCGGGGCGGTTGAGCCGCACCAGGGCGATGCCCTCGTTATTCTTCGAAAATTCAAATGTTTGATACATTGATCTCTCCGGCCATTATCAGTCGACGAGTTGGCCTGTTGGTCGCATGTTTGGCGACCAAATTAGCAGGTTTACGGGCAAACTTGTCTATTCCATAATGCGCATGGATACTGGCGGAACGTAGGAAATCAAAGACCGCAGGCGAAATCAGGTAAAACGCGCGTCTGTGAACTAGCGGTCCTGATTTGGGCGGATAGACAATGGTGTCTGAAAACAATCAGCAAGGAGCAATCCCGTGGCGCGCCGTGATTCTGGGCGCGCTTACGGCAATTCTGTTCGGCTCGGCGCTGTGGTTTTACAACGGTCATCGACCGCAACTCGGGCTGCTGCTGCTCGGCCTCGCATTCGTGGTGCCGATGGTCTGGGTGATAGTTGCCGCGCGTGAGGCCGGCCCGGAAACGCCCTTGCGCAACTTCATTCCGCGTCTGGCCGGATGGCTGGTGTTGGGTTCGGTTTTCCTGGGCATCTTCTGGTGGCATGTGAGCCCGAGCATCACCGCGATGGAAGCGGGTTTCGCAGCCTTCTACATTATCGCCGCGTTTGTCGCGATGCGGCTGCTCAAGAACAAATCTCATCATGGGCGGGCGACACTAAGGAGCATCGAGGGCCGGCGCCCTGGTCCACCCTCACGCCGCCATGACCATCGCTGAATGCGCCTCCGAAGGATTCTGGGCGAGCGCGGCAAACTCTGCTAAAGCTCAGGCTTGGTCGTAGTCTGGAGGTATTATCGATGACGGTCATCGATGGTGACAGCCATTTCATGGAACCACTCGATTTGTTCGAGCGCTATATTGACCCGGCTTTTCGCGACCGCGCGGTCAAGATAAGCGTTGACTCGGTCACCGGCAAGCGCGCGATGCTGGTGGACAACAAGCCTTTGAAATTGCGCGATGTCGACGAGGTGCTCGGACTCCTGTCCGCCTATGGGCAGAAGGAAGCCGGCCTCAACATGAGCAACTTCGATCGCTACATGGCCTATAACGCACGATGGCAGGACATGGACGCGCGCGTCCGCTTCATGGACGAGGAGCAAATCGGCGCACAGGTAATCTACCCGAGCATCGGCATCATCTGGGAGGGCGAGGTCGATGACCCGGCTTTGGCGGATGCGTTATGCCGCGCTTACAACACCTGGGCCTTCGAGCTGGTGCCGAATCATAAGGAGCGCCTGTTCCCGGCCGCGCACATTTCCTTGCGCGATACGGATTTGGCGGTGCGTGAACTGCAACGAGTGGCCCGGCTTGGCTGCCGCACTGCTTTTATCTCCGCCGCGCCGATTCGCGGCCGCAGCTTCGGCCATCCGGAGTTCGACCCGGTGTGGGCGGCGGCACAAGACCTCGACCTCGCCATCGGGATTCATCTCGTTTCGCATCGCCATTACACAGGCAGCGATTGGTATCATGACCCGAAGCCGCCGATGATGTACTTTTCCATGAACCTCATCCAAGATCCGCGCCAGGCTCTCACCACGATCGTGATCGACGGCGTGCTGGAGCGATTCCCGAAATTGCGCGTGGGCACCATAGAGGCGATGGTCGGATGGGTAGGTGAATGGCTCGAACGGATCGATTATCGTTACAAATACATGGGCCACACCACGGGAATGAAGCGGCCCTTGAGTGAATACTTCCAACGCAATATCTGGATCAGCGGCGATCCTGAAGAAAAGATGTTCAAGTATATCGTGCAGTTCGCGGGCGACGACAAGTTTTTCATCGGCTCGGATTATCCCCATGCGGAAGGCTTCGTTCATCCGGTGGACAAGGCGCGTGAATATCTGAAGCCGCTGCCGGCGAATTCAATTGACAAGATTCTGTGCAAGAACGCGCGCGACTTTTATCATATCTAAACGGATTTCCAGAGCCGCAGCTGCGTCAGCCGGAAATCACGACGAGGATTCAACCATGGCGATTAACCAGCTCGAACCACCGCAGGCCTATGAAGCCTTGCGCAATGATCCGGAAGCGATCTACCTCGACGTTCGCACCGAAGCAGAATTCACCGAAGGCCATGCGGCCGATGCGCTCAATATCCCGGTGGTGTTTCTGAAGGGACCGGGGCAAATGCAGGTCAATCCGGAATTTCTTGAAGTCGCGGCCAAAATCCTGCCTAAGGAGCTCAAACTGATAGTCGGATGTCAGGCGGGCGGACGTTCGCAGCGTGCTTGCGAAATGCTCGAGGATGCCGGCTACACGAATCTCAACAACGTGCGCGGCGGCTTCGGCGGAGCGCGTGATGCCACTGGCACGGTGATCGTCAAGGGTTGGCGTGAGGCCGGGTTACCCATATCGCAGGAGACTGGCCAGAGCTCCTATCAGGCGCTGCGCAAAAAGGCCGGCTTCTAGGCGTTTAGCCTAGCTTAGCCTGAGGGATAGGGATGGCGATTCGGCTTAACCGCATCTACACTCGAACCGGCGACAAGGGGCTCACCGCCTTGGTCGGTGGCGCGCGTGTGCCCAAGGAGAGCGCCCGGCTGGAAGCTTACGGCACGGTTGACGAGTTGAATTCTATCGTTGGCATCGTGCGGACTTTCCTGCCGGATTATCGCGACGGATTTGGCGCCGACTTCAAATGGTATTCCGAGTCCTTGCGGCGCATTCAGAACGAACTGTTCGACGTTGGCAGCGAACTGGCGACTCCGGCGGGCGCCGAATACGACGGCATGCATCGGATGGGTGACGGCGAAATCAAGTTGCTCGAAGAAGAAATGGACCGCATGGAGGATGAACTGCAGCCGCTCAAATCTTTCACCCTGCCAGGCGGCGGTGTGCTCAATGCCTTTCTGCATCAGGCCCGCACGGTATGCCGGCGGGCGGAACGGGTATGCTGGCGGCTGGTGCGCGACGAGCCAGTCAATCCCGATCTTATCATCTACGTCAACCGCCTGAGCGATCATTTATTTGTGCAATCGCGATGGGTGTCGAAGCGACTCAACGAACCTGAATTCCTATGGGACCGAGGACTGCGTATCGACGAAATCCGCCGCGCGGCGCGTCACAAGAAGACTGCCGAGAAAACCGGCGAAGGCGGCGAGTCCTGAGGCCCAACAGGCCGTCGATAAATCACAGCCAGACCCTCTCTCCTGTCTCTCCCGCGAAAGAGCGGGAGAGAAGGTTGAGGAAGGAGACCATCTTTCACCAGGGTGTGAGTCCAGTCGGCAGCAAACCAGTGCTTTTCACAGTTCTCTCAACACCCTGCTAAAGGCATCGGATATGGCAAGCGGACAGGGGAAAATCTTTTTGCATCAGGCCCAGCTCGGGCCAATGGCCAATTTTGTTTACTTTATCGGCGACCCGGTCACGCGCAAGCTCGCGGTGGTCGACCCGGCCTGGGACGTAAACGCGATTTTGAGCTTTGTTCAGAATCAAGGCTATGAGATCGACAAGCTTCTGGTGACCCATTACCATCCAGACCATCTTGGTGGTGGCATGATGGGTCATAGCGTGCCCGGCGCCGCGCAGATGCTCGAGCGCATCAAGGTAAAGGTTTATCTCAACAAAAACGAAGCCGACGGGGCCAAGCGCGTGGCCGGTCTGAGCGATTCAGACATCGTCAAGGTTGAGGCCGGCGATGAAACGACAGTCGGACAGTTGACCATCAAATTTCTACATACTCCCGGCCATACGCCGGGCTCGCAATGCTTTCTCGTCGACGGCAATCTGATTTCGGGTGACACTCTGTTCGTGGGGTCGTGCGGCCGGGTCGATTTGCCCGGCTCCGATCCCGAAGCGATGTATTACAGCCTCAACCGCACGCTCAAGAACCTGGACGACACCACGGTGGTGTATCCTGGTCATGCCTATTCCGTGGAATCGAGTACCACTATTGGCCATGAAAAGCGTCGCAACATGTATATGCGCTTTCCTACCCTAGACGACTTTCTCGAAGCGATGGGATATACCCGTTGAAATTCGGCCAACCGCAGTGCCAGCCAGGAACACGGTGCTGCTTGTACGTAGTTTATTCAAAGATCGAGTGCGCCTCAGGGAACTCACGAATCTGGGGAGCGTTGCTAGAATTCATCAAAGCGCCACAGGGCGAAGGCGTGACCGCCGGATTGCATACTCACAACATGTACGTGCGGGTTATAATTTCGCGCGATGAATACCGAATCTGTTTATGCACTGCTCGGCACTCGTTGGCGCAAGAAGCGGATGGACATGTTTGCCGCGATGTTCGTCCGATCGCGGCGCGTCGTTGACCTCGGTGGTACGCCACGCAACTGGACCTGGGCTCGCAGCTTTGACGTTACCCTCGTGAATCTTGACCAAAGCCAAGGAAATCGAGGGATCGATTTCGTGCGTGCCAATGCCCTGCGTTGCCCGTTTCGGGATAGGGCGTTTGAAGTGGTGTTCAGCAACTCGCTGATCGAGCACGTTGGCACGTGGGAAGAGCAGCAGCCCGCTCGGTTTTGCGGCCAGCCGGAGTAGAAATTCATGCCGACATTTATGCCGGACATCGTGCCTGCGTTGTCCTCTCCCCAAACCCCGCGTCTGAATCTAGGTTGGTGCCGATGAGCGTGTTGCCACCCACTTGGGCATTTTTGACCGTGGCGGATGTGTTGTTGACCTGGAACCAGACTCCGGATATCACAGCGCTTGTCATCGTCGATCCATCACGTCGCATGTGTTTCCCGTGATGGAGATGCCTTGGCTGGTAGTAGGAGCGCTGGTAGTCACTGTGAAACACGCAACGTTCTGGCTGCCCGTCCCTGTGTAAGTCGCGGAGGCGTAGTTCCCCGAAACAACGGCGCCGTCGATGTTCATGCCTGAGCCGATCTGAAATACGGAGTAGTTGCTCGATAGCGTACCCAACCGAACGCTGTTTCCAGTTTCAATCATTCCCGTGCCGGAAGTTTCAATTCCGGTGTTTGTGATCGAGAAACGGTTCGCGTCAAAGCTGTTTCCAGAGATGGTGCACGGGGTGACGTTCACGCAGGAGATTCCGCCATCGCCCCCGCTCGCGCTGGCATAAATGTGATTGTTCGAGATGTTTACATCCGAGACGGACGAACCGCCAAAGGGTCCTGCCTCCACGCCAAATTCCACATTTGAGTTTTGCGCCGTGTAGCTGTCATTCGAGGAAATCATGAACGTGGGAGATGGACGAACTGGAGGCGGTAGCGTGCACGATAACTCCGTTACCAACCTCGTTGTTCGCTATGCGCCAATCGGTCATCGTGGTAGCAGTGCCAATTTCTTACGATTTAAGTTAGCTGGGCCACAGGCCTCCAGTTAGAGGCCATACAATGGGTATTCAGGGTACTAGGCAGATCGATGTAGAAATACACCCTAAGAAAAGGATGCTCATGGCATAGATGATTGATTTACAATGATTTTCCGCGTTCGGGGGCTGGGGCGTTTGAAGGTTAGAGACCAGCGGCGGTAAATTTGACAAAGCGCAGGTACTGAAACAACGTAAAAGTGTCAGAGGAGCGCAGTGATGGCTATTTTCCATATCCAACCGCATGGACGGCTGCAAGAATGGGTCGCCGATGAAAATGGCTATTTCAAGGATGAGGGGCTCCAGTACGTCTTCACCAGCGGCTTCGATATGGGCCTGACGCGGCGTGAAAAAGGCGCGGCGGAGGTTAGATCCGGTGCCTTCGAGAGCTATCGCGATCATGGCGGCAACAAGGGTGCCGAACGTTCGGACATTAGTTGCGCATGCCATTGGGCGGTGAATCAAGCCGCGGTCGAAGATGCCGGTAATGTCTATCGCGATGCATACGTGGTGACGCCCGGATCCGTGATGGTGCGGCCGGAATCACGCCTGCGCCAGCCCGAGGACTTGGCCAACGTCGATATCGCTGTCGGCTATCATTCAGGCAGTCATTTCACCACGATGCAGGCCCTGGAGGCATTTCTCAAGCCCGAGGAAATCAAGTTCAGGTTCATTGGCGCTCCGATGAAACGGCTCGATGCCATACTCGACGGCGAGGTGGAGGCGGTCAGCGCCTGGGGGCTGTCCTTGCAGATACTCGAGCAACTGGGGTTCCGCCGTTTAGCCGATGCGAGTTTCATGATCACGTTCATGTTTCCCAAGGACGCCGATCGCGAGGACATCGAAAAATATATGCGTGCTCTGAAACGCGCCCAGATGGAAATTGACTTGCGGCCCGAGCTGTACAAAAAGCACTACCTCAACGAGATTCCCGAGCGATTCCGGCAAATGGCCGACGCGCGTCGTTTCTGCGTCGGCGAGCGGATTGTGTTTCTACCTTATACCGAGGATGCGTTTCGCCGGACCCGGCGCTGGATTGAGGAGCATCATTTTTTCGCCGAAGCGAATTGAGGCGTTTAAGGTTATCGAAGCGCTTCGCCCGATCGCCCTGGAGCAGCGATAAGATCTTCAAAAGAGCGTCGAAACCTCAACGCTCCGAAGCGTTCGTAACACCTGAGCGGCAACAATCGCGCTCCGCATTTTAGCGGATAGCCAGGTTTGCCCGGCCGCTTCTACTTGATCGCGATCGGATTTACCGCGGAGCCGCATCCGTAAACCAGCTTCAACGGTGCACCGGCAAATAGAAACGTATATTGCCCGTCTTTGGCGCAATCGTCGGCCAGATCGTTCAACCACACGATCTCGTTGAAGATAACGCCTAAATTGCACAGCAACGCGGAATGTAACAGCCCGGCGGCCGCGATTTCAGGATGCCGCGCCTGTTCGCATCCAATCGTGTCGGCACTGATCGATGGTATTTCCATCTCCTGAAACCAGCGCACCAGCTCTTCGCTGTATTGCAATCCCGGTTCGTCGTACTGGCCATCGGGAAAAAAAGCCTGCGCGCCCTCTTCGTAGTAGCGGTTAAGCCAACCGGTATGCAGCACGACGATATCGTGCTTTTCAATCACGGCGCCTTGCTTTTTCGCCGCGCCGAGCAAATCATCAAGCGTAACTCCCTGGCCGCGATCAAGATGCTTTTTGCCTTTGTATCGGGCCGCGTCGATCAGAATGCCGCGGCCGATCACGCCATGCTCCGCTATGGGCTGGATCGAGCACTTCTGAAGTCCGCCGATAGTCGTTTTAGGATCATAGCCGTTATATAGCTTTTCGCCATACCACGCGTGGCCCAAGGCGTCGTACTGAGTAGTACCTTGGGGAAACATCACTATCACGTCATCGGAATATTTCATGCCGCCAGGAAACGGTTTTGCCCGTCCGCTGATATAAAAGCCCTCGTCCATGGTCTGTGTGCGAATAGGCTGCGACCTCACGGGGTGGAGCGGGTCGCCCTGCGGGCGGGCGACGGGAACCCCCAGCATGAAGACCTTGCCTTGTCTGATCGCGCGCGCCCCGCGTAGAACTTCGTCGCTGGTAAGAAAGTTAAGCGCGCCGATCTCGTCGTTCGCCCCCCAGCGTCCCCAGTTTTTCGGGAGGTTTTGCAAAATTTCCGGCAGTTCTCTTTTGTCGTTGGGCACCGTTCGCTCCTCTCGCTCATTTCAGACGGGTTACTCGATTTAGCTCAGCCGGCCGCCTAACAGGCCGTGGAAAAGGCATGATCCATCACAATTGAATGGCGGGGCTCGACACTCCGCGTGAGAGTTGGCTTGTTTCCTCAATCTTCTCCCCCGCTCCTTTTGCGGAGGAGAAAAAGAGGAGGTGCAGGCTGTGATTTACCGCCAGCCCGCTAAGCCTGACCAGCCCAGCCTTGCTCGTATCGCGCCACCATGCGGATATCCGCGCGCAGATGTTGATACTTCCACACCCCGTTCACTTTGACGTAGTCGTCATCATAGCGACAGGCGATCCAGCGAGCCTTGTTATCCTCGCGAAAGGTGAACGGGCCGAGCAAATACCATGAACCCCGGGCGCGGTCGCCATCGACATCGATGCGGGGGTTAAACACGTTGTGCTGAGAGAAGCTGATCAGCTTCTGAAAGCCCGCGAAAAGCTTTCTGATCGCCTCGTGACCTTGGGCTTTGCCGAAATCACCGCCCTCCCAGATGCCGTCCTCGGTAAAGATCCCGGTGATTCTATCCGGGTTATGGTTGTCGTCGCAGATTTCGCAATACAGGGCCTTGAGCTGTTTGATCGCCTCGATATCCCCGAGCCGTGTGATTGTTTTTTCGAGTTCGTCGCTGGTCATAAGTCCTCGCGTTATCGATTGTTGAAGCTTAGGACCGGCGCGCTGACCACGTCAACGGTAGACTGTCAATGCCGGCTTTCAGCGGTGTCGCGCGCCTTTTGCTCAACCAGGTGCGAGTCAGCCGCTCAAACAGGTGTGTCGTATAGTCTCTTGTCCGCCACCTTGGCTCTCGTCGCAGTCGAAAATTAGAGAGGCAGACGCCTGACGCGAGTTTCACAACGGGCAGCGCGTTCAGTTGAAGCTGAAGGCCAAGCCTGATGGTGCGGCGAGCTGGGTAACGTCCGTGCTGGCGATGACGCTCAAGGGAGCGGCATCGCCGTTTGCACCGGGTGGGAACTTTGAAACCGTTTGTTTATTTGAATCGGTAACATAAAGATTCCCCGCCGCATCAACGAACAGGCCAATCGGGAGCGACAAGCCCGTCGCGGGACCCGCGATGCTGGCTATGGGCGCGACATTTCCGTTAGCTCCCGCCGCAAACACGAAGACGCTGTGGTTAGTATCGTCGGCGACGTAAATCTTACCCGAGCTGTCCACTGTGAGGCTGCCGGGGAAGTCCAGCGTCGTATTGGAACCGGCGATGACCGCAATTGGCGCGACGTTGCCGCCGCCGCCAGCGGCGAACTCCAGGATGTCGTGGCCGGCTCGGTTAGCGATGTAAATATTGTCGCGGTTGTCGAGCGCCAGATCGCCGGGATCGTTCAACTGCGTATTCGAACCGCCAATAGTCAATATCGGCGCGACGTTGCCATTACTCCCAGCGGCAAAGCCGCTTATTGTATTATTGAGAAAATTAGCCACGATAAAATTGCCATGACTATCGATACCGATGCCATTAGGGGCGTCCAGGCCGGTGCTGGGACCCTGAATGTTGGCCGTCGGAGCCACGTTCCCGTTACTGCCGGGCGGGTAACGGGTGATACTGTTGTTGTTCGCATTGACCACGTAAAGGTTGTCGCTGGAGTCCAGAGCGAAAGTCCAGGGCCGGGAGAGACCGGTGTTGCTTCCCGCGATGACTGCCACCGGAGCAGCCGCGCCCGTACTGCCAGCGGCGAACTCGCTTATAGCGTTGGCGCAAAGATTGGAGACAAAAAGATGCTGTCCGCTGTCGAACGCGGCCGCCACCGGGCAGCCCAGCGGGTCGGTACCTGCTCCGATAGTAGTTATCGGAGAATGATTGCCAGTGTTCCTCACTGAGTATTTAATCAGAGTGTTGCTATTATAATTAGCGACAACAAGATGGTGGTCCGAATCAAAAGCCACGCCCTCCGGATAGGCGAGCCCCGTGTTCGCGCCTTGGATGGCAAGAATGGGCGTGACATTGCCGTTGTCGCCGGCAGCGTATTCGGTGATGCTATCGGCGCCGCCGTTGGCGGCGAAAATGTTGCCCAGCACGTCGAGCGACACACCTTCCGGCGACTGAAGCCCGGTAGCGGAGCCGCTGATGGTTGCGGCTGGCTGGGCGTTGCCATTGGTCCCGGCGGCATACACGGTGATAGTTGATGTGCTCTCGTTGGTCACATAGATGCGGCCCGCCGAATCAACTGCCACGGCGGTCGGCAGGTTGAGCGCGGTGTTGGCGCCGGCGATGGCGACCACGGGCGCGGCATTACCAGAGTCGCCGGCGGCACACTCCGTCACGCTGTCGCCGAGATAGTTGGCGACAAAAATATCGCCCTTCACGTCCAAGGCAATCCCGCGAGGACCATCAAGCCTGGTATTCGGACCGTCGATCACAATGGTCGGCGCGGTATTTCCGGTGCCGCCATGCGTGAACTCGCCGATCAGATTATTGGCGTAGCTTGCGACGTATAAGTTGCCGCCCGAATCAAGCGCCACGCCGCGAGGTTCATCCAGTTGCGTGGCTAACCCGCTTATGGAAAGAACCGGCGCGACATTGCCAGAGCGGTCTATCGCATACTTGGTTACGCTGTCGCCGAGATAGTTGGTGACCCAGACAAACCCCGGCCTCGTCGAGGATGAATTGCGTCCACCGCCATTGCCGCAGGCGCCAACGAGAACGGCTAGCAGCGATAGGGCCAAGGTGGCGCATATGCGGTCAAGTTCATCACTGGTTCTCCAACTGACGATTAAGCTTCACGTCACAGCCGGACGAGGTACGAGTCGGCCCATCTTCGTGGACCGAGCGCCTCACGCTTCTCAATGTCGTCAAGCGATGGGCAGCGCACCAGAACGCCCAAATCCGCTCTGTACCGCGAACGTTGTCTTGCTTAGACGCGAACCAGCAAAGTGTAACTAATCAACGCCACAAACGACAATAGTTTTCCGAATTTATGAAGGAGAAAGGCGCCGTCGTGAAGACCGTCGAAACCTTTGGCCGCCTCGACTGCGCGTTCAACAAATGCCGGGATCGGCGGAGTGCACAAGCTTCGGTTGTCATTTCGAGCGCATTAGCGCAGCCGAAGGCGAAGCGAGCAGGCGAGTCCGCGAGCTGCGTTCAGGGTCAAGCTGCCGCAGCGAGAAATCCCGGATAGAACCCTTAAAAAATGAACAGATTCCGGGATTCCTCGCCGCGCTCGGAATGACAGATTAAGACTCGCGCAGAGCTTCCCTAGTTTAATTAATTACGGCGGTGCGGTAGCCCGAATTGTGGGGCGGCCATACCGCTTAAATCGATCGCGAGGAGTGCCGGATGATAAAATCGGTCTTCCATGTGAATATCAATGTGACGAATTTCGAGCGGTCGCTCGAATTCTACAAAATGTTGGGATTCAAGGTCGTCTTGGATATCGGCGAGGGACCTAATAAGGGAAATGATAAAGGACTGAATATTCCGGACAGCCGTGCGCGAGCGGCGCTGCTCGCCCTCGGCGACGACCCGCACGCTACCCGAATTGATCTCATCGAATGGAAGCAACCGCGGACCGAGGGCATCCCGTATCCTCATCTTTATCATGCGGGGGTGGCCCGCATAGCGCTGTTCACCAGGAATCTCGAGGAAGAATACGCGCGCCTGAAGACCAACGGGGTTGAGATGGTCTCGGAACCCGTGACGATTCGATTCGCCCACAAAGCGGGAGCCAAATTCTTCTGCTTCAAGGATCCCGACGGGACGTTTCTGGAACTGATCGAACCGTTTAACTCGTGATCGCGGCGCGACGAATTTGCCAAAAGCGTGAGGTCTGAACGCGGATGCGCGGCAGTTTGAAGCCCGCACCGCCAGGTGCGCTGCGGGCTTCATTTCCGAGGTGAAGCCCGCGCGATCCGCGGACAACGAACCGATCGACGCGCCTCACTATCGCGTCGCCACGGCCGGATCACTCAGGCGGGGCAACTCGAACCAGACTTCCTTGCAGGCTTCCATTTCTTCGCTGTCGAGGGTCAACTCGGTGGCCGGCAATGATTGTTCAAGCTGCGCGGCGGAGGTCGCCCCAACGATCGCCGATGTGATCGCGGGTTGCGCAAGGACCCACGCGATTGCCACCTGCGTCAGTGGCTTATCATGTGCCGAAAAAAACTTGTGGAGCTTGTCGACGGCCGCGAATTGCGCGTCCTGCCAATAGCGCTTGTGATAAATCGAATGTGCCGACCCGGAAAGGAAGCCAAAACGTGTTTCGCGCTCAGGCGCGGTGTCAGCGTGATACTTGCCGGTTAAAAATCCGCCCGCGAGCGGATTATACGCGATAACGCCGACACCTTGATCGCGACAGAGCGGTAGCAGTTCATTTTCAATCTCGCGAAACAGCAGATTGTAGCGGGGCTGAACGCAGTCGAATCGCGCGCAGTCGTGTTTGTCGGAAAACCAGAGCGCCTTGCCGAGCAGCCATGCTCTGAAATTCGAACAACCGAGATAACGCACCTTGCCCTGTCGGACCAGATCGTCAAACGCGCGGAGCGTCTCGTCGATCGGTGTCTCCGGGTCCGGCGCATGTGCCTGATAGAGGTCGATGTAATCCGTTTGCAGGCGGCGCAAACTCGCCTCGACCGCGTCGAAGATATGCTTGCGGGAGAGCCCGCGGTCATTGGCGCCGCGCCCCATCGGCACCCAGCATTTGGTCGCGAGCACGATTTTATCGCGCTTGCCTCTGAGCCATTTGCCCACGATTGTCTCGGTCGTGCCGACGGTTTCGAGCGTTCCGCCCATCGGATAGCCGTCGGCGGTGTCGAAAAAATCGACGCCGCGCTCAATCGCCGCGTCCATGATCGCGAAGCTTGCCCTTTCGTCGCATTGCATCCCGAAGGTCATGGTTCCAAGACAGATTTCTGTGACCTTCAGGCCGGTTCGGCCCATCGTTTTTATTTTCATGTGGGGTTCCCTTTCCCAGGCTGCGCGAGCATTGACGGCCGAGCGACCGCCGCGGCTCGGGACAGTCGTAAGCAA
This sequence comes from Binataceae bacterium (SeqCode), assembly GCA_050736615.1. Classification (GTDB taxonomy): domain Bacteria; phylum Desulfobacterota; class Binatia; order Binatales; family Binataceae; genus JBOHWJ01. The sequence goes on from JBOHWL010000281.1 coordinate 13,172, forward strand.
CGCGAATTTCGTTCGATATTCAAAGCTGTAGACCATTGGGCGTGATGGCGGCAAGCAAACGCGATTTGCCGCGAAGTCCTTATCGCGTTAAGTTCCAGCTTTGGTTTCAAACCCGCCGCCGTGTGCGGCACCGGCGTTCTATGCAAGGAGAATGGCGACTATGACGACCGCTCCCAGGCATTTGCTTGACGGCTATAAGGTTTTGGACTTCACCCAATTCGTCGCCGGACCCACCGTCACCAAGCTGATGGTCGAGATGGGGGCTGAGGTAATTAAAATCGAGCTGGCACCGACCGGCGACCTATGCCGCAGCTTTCCGTATATCAAGAATGAGCGGAGCGCCTATTACGTCCAGCAAAACCGCGGCAAGATGAGCCTTTGTCTCAACATGAAAGAGCCCGCCGCCAAGGCTATCGTGCGCGCTCTCATTCCCAAGGTCGATGTGCTGGTGCAGAACTACGCGCCTGGAGTTATCGGGCGGATGGGCTTTGATTACGACAATGTGCGCGCATTGAACCCGCGGATCATCATGTGCTCGGTCTCAACCTTCGGCCAGACCGGACCGCTTTCCCGTGAGCCTGGCTACGATTTTATCGGACAGGCTTATGCCGGCGTCACCGCGCTCAGCGGCGAGGACGGCGGCGATTATTATCCACCAGCCCTTGCGATAGGCGATGTCTCGACCGGGGTCCACGCCTACGCCGCCGTGGTCACGGCCCTGTTGCATCGAGAGCGCATCGGCCAGGGCCAGCATCTCGATATCTCGTTGCTTGATTCGTACTTCCATTACCACGACCTCGCGGTGTCGATGTACAGCGCCAGCGGCGGCGCGGCCCGCGTCCAGCGGATGGGCAACCAGATTGGCGTGCTGTCACCCGCCGGTATTTTCAAGACCAGGACCGGCTCGTTGTGGATCTTCGCGTTCCAGGACAACCATTGGGCGAGTCTATGCCGGGTGATGGGACGGCCCGATCTGATCGACGATATCCGGTGCGGCGACAATCTGAAGCGTGTTGCCAACCGCAAGATGGTGAATGGGGTAATCGATGAATGGCTGGCGAAGTTGCCGTCGATCGACGACGCGGTGGCGATTTTGCGCGAGGCCCATATTCCTCACGCACCGGTGCTGACCGTCGAGCAAGCGATGGAACATCCGCATTTGCGCGAGCGCAAAACCATCCGCACGGTGCATGATCGCATTCTCGGCGACTTCCAGATTCCCGGCGTGCCATTTCGTTTTTCGGCATTTCCCGATTCGCTGGAGCTCGAAGCGCCGTTCCTCGGCGAGCATAATCGACAGATTCTTTGCGGCTGGCTCGGATACTCGAACGGCCAGATCGCGCAACTCGAGCAGGACGGCGTACTCCAAAGTGCGCCATACTGAGGCGCCTGAGCCTCGGCTAGGGAACCTCTGCACAAATCTCGTCTGTCATCCCGAGCGAAGCGCAGCGCAGATCGCACCAGCGAAGCCGTAGGCGGAGCGAGCAAACGAGTCTGCGAGATGCGTACATAGCGGATCGACGCGAAGCGATGAATTTTTTTATCGTGCCTTTATTGAGCAAATGGCGCGTGGAACGATGTCACCAAAAAATGTGGACCGCAATGCTGGTATCGCGGCGGCGTGCCCGTTAGTGCGGTTCATGGCGCCAAGAAAAGCGGCTCCGCCGGTTTGAAGCTGGCGGAGCCTACAAAACTGTAGAAGACGCGTCCAGAGGGCTTCCGTGGATGCGCGATTCCTCATCGCGGAAGGAAATTGAGCCTCGCGCATGCCCCTGGCGTCACGCCGTTAGCTCAATTCGATGTGATACAGTTTCTCCGCGTTCTGGCAGACTATCTTCCGCGTCACGGCGCCTGGCACGCCTTCGAAATCCTCCTTAATTACCTTCAGCGAGTGCGGCCACGTGGAGTCCGTATGCGGGAAGTCCGACGCCCACATATAATTGTCCTCGCCAAAGAACTTATAAGTCATCGGCCCAATCGCATCGTCCTGGAACGTCGCCCAGACGTTGCGCCGCACGTAGTCCGACGGCTTCATTTGGAGCTTCGTCTCCGCCCGAATCGTCCCGAATTTTCCGTACATATGGTCGCTACGGTACATGAAATGTGCGATCCAGCCGGTGTCGTTCTCCGCTGATACGATTCTCAGCTCCGGAAAGCGTTCGAATACCTTGCCGAAAATAAAGCTCGAAAGCGTACGCTGTACTTGGTAAACGGGTTGCATTGTCCCGATTAGCATCTTCATTCCGCCGAGCGCGATTGGGCCGCTCTCGTCGGCCTTCTCAGGGCTCTTCTCTTTGTTCCGCCCCCGCTGGTTGCGCTGCGTAATCACATGGAGCGAGAGCGGCATCTTCAGCTCCTGCGCCGCCGCCCAGAATGGATCGTACAACTCGCTATAATACGGCTTGTCCTCGGGCGGCACTCCCCAGATCATCGCCCCTTTGAGGCCGATCTTCGCGCATCGTTCCAGTTCGCTGACTGCAAGCGGTATATCGTCGAGTGAGAGTAACGCTACCGGATGCAGCCGCTTGGGGCTGTACGAGCGGAATTCCGCCACCCAGTCGTTATACACGCAGAAACAGGCCCGGCGCAGCTCATCGTCATCAAGTCCAAACAACGGCATTCCCAGGGTGGTGTAGATGACCTCGGCCTGTACCCCATCAATATCCTGATCCTTGAGCCGCTCGGCCGGATCCCATCCGCTGGGGCGTGCCGCTTCGTAGCCCTTTTTCAGATGTTCCTTGAGCTCCTCGCCGCTCTTGCCGATCCCGAAGCCGCCCGCGACCGGAAACGGCCGCACTCCTGGTGCGATAAACATGTAGCCCTTGCCATGTTCACTCTGTACCACTTTCGGCGCGCGGTCGCGGAATTTGTTGTCGAGGCGTGTTTCCCAGAGATCAGCCGGCTCCATCATATGGGAGTCGGCGGAAATGACCCGCAAGTCTGCCATCGCCAATCCCTCCTGAATACAATAGTCAACGCTCCAAGCATTTTCGTAATTTCAATCATAAGTGTATCGCATCACTCGTCCCTATAGGGCAAGGCGCGCCGACGGCGTGAAACGCAACCGTTGGGCCTTTACAAATTCCGCCCCACTGAGGCAAGTTAGTTTTTTAAGTTTTAATCGCCCGAAAAGGGGGTGTGTGCGTGACACCGAGCGAGAGTTTCGTCAAGATTGCCGGCGGTAAAATCCAACTACTCAAGGGCGGTAGCGGCCGGCCCCTGCTCGTCCTCCACCACGATATCGGGAATCCGGGGTGGTTGCCGTTGTACGAGAATCTGGCGCGCGATTTCAGCGTTTACGTTCCGTCGCATCCGGGCTTCGGTAAGTCCGAGCGCCCCGAGTGGATGCGCACGGTGCGCGATATGGCGCTCGTCTATCAGTGGCTCCTCGATGAGCTGAAGCTCGACGGCGTCACCGCGGTGGGACTCGGTTTCGGTGGATGGATAGCGGCGGAAATGGCGATGATGTGCCGGCACGCGTTCGCGCGGATGGTGCTGGTCAACGCGATGGGAATGTTGCCGAAGCGAGGTGAGATTCTCGATCAATTCCTGATTAATACGATTGATTATACGCGCAGCGGCTTTAGCAACCCGGACAAATATATAGAGCTGTATACGGCGGAGCCGCCGCTCGATCAGCTCGAGCAATGGGAAATCAATCGCGAGATGACGAGCCGAATCGCGTATAAGCCCTATATGTACGACCAGACGATGCTGCATCTGCTTGCTGGCGTGCGCACGCCGGCGTTGATCGTGTGGGGAGCGGACAATCGGATCGTGCCGCCGGTATGCGGCGAACAGTATCGCGCCGCTATTGTCGGAGCACGCCTGGAAACAATTGTGGGCGCGGGCCATTTCGCTGAAGTCGAGCAGCCGTCCGAGCTCGCGAAGCTGATCCGGGATTTCACCACGGCGCGTTAGCCGCGAGTCTCCGGCTGAAACGCTCGCGGCAAAAAAGATCGCGGCTATTTTCATCTGGCAACCGGATAAGTTCCGCATCGCCAGCGTCCCGATGGAAGTGAAATGAACGGAGGTAATCCGCTATGCATTTGATGTACTTCACTGAACAGCCAATGTCAGCCTATCCGGCGGACGAAGGTAAGAAATTCGGCTACACGGCGCTGGTCTTTCCCAACAAGTATTTCGACCCGGTCGCCGGCAGCCAGCTCTACGAGAATCGCATAATCGAATATCAACTCGCGGAGGAGTCAGGCTTCGACGGCATTATGCTCAACGAGCATCATAATGCGCCGTTCTGTATGCAAGCCAAATGCAATATTATGGCGTCGATCCTTGCCGCGGTGACCAAGCGCGTGAAGATCGTGCTGCTCGGCAATCCGCTGCCGATCGCGGAGAATCCCGTGCGGCTGGCCGAAGAATTGGCGATGATCGACATGATCTCGAAGGGCCGGCTGGTGTCGGGTTTCGTGCGCGGAGGCGGGGTCGAGTCGCTCGCCACCAACACCAATCCAGCATACAACCGTGAACGCTTCGAGGAAGCGCACGACCTAATCATCAAGACCTGGACGACACCGGGTCCGTGGCGATGGGAAGGCACACATTATCAGTTGCGCGTGGTCAATCCATGGGTGCTGCCGTTGCAAAAGCCGCATCCGCGCATCTGGATTCCCGGGGTGTCGAGCCGCGAGACGATCATCTGGGCGGCGCGGCATCGCTATCCCTATATCGCACTTAACACCTCGATCGAGGATAGCAAGAAGATTTGGGCCGTGTACGACGAAACCGCGGAGAGCGCCGGGTACCAGGGTGGGCCGGAGCAACGCGGTTATCTGATTCGGTGCCACGTGCAGGAAAACGAAGAAAAGGCGCTCGCGAATGCCCGCCAGTTCATGTGGATGCAGGGGGAGTTCACCGGCCTGCAGCATCCGGTGTGGGCGGCGCCCTCGGGATATCTGGGACCGTGGGCGCGGCGCGCGTTAGCCGAGGTTCACGTTGGACGACGGCCGAATCCAGCGGCAGGCGCGCCTTTCGAAAAGCAGCTCCAGCGGATGTTGATTATCGCGGGAACGCCCGACCAGGTGACGCAAAAACTGCGGATTATTATGGCGGAGACGCGGCCGTCGATCCTCGCGCTGTGGGGCAACGACGGGAACGTCAGCCATGAGGACGCGAAGACCTGTATTCGGTTGCTTGGGCGGGCAGTGCTGCCGCGATTGCGCGAGGCGGCCAACGAGTTTGGACTTAACAGTCCCTTCGATTTGAATACGCCGGTAAGTCTGGCGGAAACGCCGGGCCATCAATCGAGCGCGGCGGCGGCGGGCGGCGCATAGAAGGAATGAAATTCTGATGAAAGTGTCGTTCGGAATCCATCTGGTTTCTCCCGAACCGCTCATGCGCCGGGCCGAGCTTAGCCAATTCTCGGACCTGGTACGTATGGCGGAGGACTACGGGGCTGAAGCGATCGGCACGTACGATTCCGCCTTTATCGGCGGCGACGCCTACGTCAGGGCCACCGCGATCGCGTTGGCTTCGCACCAGGCGCGCGTCGGCTTGCGTCCCACCAATCCGCTCACCCGCGAACCGCAAGTGATGGCTTCGTTCCTCGCGTCAATCGACAGCCTGACCGAGGGCAGGGCGTTCATGGATATCGCCAGCGGCGACAGTGCGGTACTGAACATCGGCTTCAAGATCGCGTCGCGCGCCCGAATCGAAGACTACGTGGCCTGTATCCGCGATCTTTTGGCCAACGGCGCAGCAACCTATCAGGGCCGCGCGCAACGGGTACGCTGGAGCGCCAGCGTGGTGCGTCCGCACATTCCCATTTCGATCTGCGCCGAGGGCCCGAAGATGCTCCATCTGGGCGGCCGCATCGGTGACGCGGTCATCGCCGGGACCGGGCTCATGCCTGAAGTCATTAAAGATACCGTTGCGCGAATCCACGCGGGCGCCTCCGCTGCGGGGCGCGAACCGTCCGACGTTGAAATCTGGTTCACCACGCGCACTTCGCTGCATGAGGACCGGGCGAGAGCCATCGAAAATGCCAAGGCCTCGGTTTCCTCAATTCTTAATCACTCGATGCGGCAGACGCTTGAAGAGAAGAATGTCCCGGACGCCTTGCGGGCGAAAATTCGCGAATATGTCGAAAACTATGTCCTTTACGATCACGTCGTCAGCGCCGGCGAGAATCCCAAACGGATGGAACAGTTGGGATTGACCGAGTACGCGATGGAGCGGTTTGCGCTCGCCGGAGATGCGAACGACTGGATTGCGCGAATTGAGCAGCTCGCCGAGGCCGGTGCCACTAAACTGTGGCTGAACGCGGAGGGTGGGAACCTCGATCGGCAGTTGCATTACATGCGCATCCTGGGCGAGCGCATCATGGCCCGCTTCGTCTGACGTCCGCCCGTGAGTGAGCTTCAGCAAGGTCCGTCATGTACGATTTAATCCTGAAAGGCGGCACTATCGTCGATCCCTCGCGCAATCTTAATGGTACGCAAGATCTCGCCGTACAAGCGGGAACGATCGCGCATATCGGGCCGGCGATCGCGCGCCAGCAAGCGCGGCGCGTCATCGAAATACCAGGCACAATTGTTACGCCGGGCCTGATAGACCTGCATGCTCACGTTTTCGAGGGCTTCACACGGTTTGGCGTGAATCCCGATATCGGCGGAGTGTACGCGGGCGTTACCACGCTGGTGGACGCGGGCAGCGCGGGCTGCGCGACCTTCGAAGGTTTCCCGCGGCATATTCTGCCGCATTGTCATACCGAGATAATTCCGTTTCTGCACATCTGTCAGACTGGCCTCGCGACCATTCCGGACATCATTGCCGAGGGCAGCATTGATTTAGACGGAACCCTGCGCGTCGCCAACCGGCACAAGGGCCTCATTTGCGGCATCAAGGCCCGGATGGTCTCGCCCGCGCTTGAAATTCTCGGCATGGAAATGCCGCGGCTGGCGAAGCGGGCCGCGCGTGAAAGCGGCATCAAGCTGATGGTTCACATTGGTGATACTGAGAAGCGTTACGACCCGACGGTGATCCGGCGTCTTTTGCCGATGCTGGAAGCGGGCGACATTCTCACCCATTATTTTACCGCCAATCCGGGCGGCGTGCTTGACGGTAATGGACGGCTCGTGCCCGAGGCGTGGGAAGCGGCGAAGACCGGAGTCTGGTTCGACACCGCGCACGGACAGATGAATTTCAGCTTTGAGATTGGCCGCAGAATTATCGACCAGGGCCTCTTACCGCACTGTATCAGCACGGATCTAACTGTGCCGGGGCGCCTTCGTACGGTGCATAGCATGACCGAGATGATGACCCGCTTTCTTGGCCTGGGCTTCACGCTGGAACAGGTTGTCACCATGTGCACCGCAAATCCCGCGCGAGCTATCGGCGCGGATGAACGGCTTGGCAGCCTTGAAATTGGACGGCAGGCGGATGTCTCGGTGCTGCGAATCGAAGAAGGCGAATGGACGGTCCATGACGTGCTGGGGGCCAGTCTCAAGGTCAGTCGGGCGCTGATGCCCGCCCTTACGCTGAAGCGTGGCGAGGTGTTCAGCCCCGAATGGGGCCCGCGACCATGGGGCTGGGAGCCTGATCCCGGACCGGCCGGGGCGGTCACTTTCAGGAGCTGCTGTTAGCTCGTAATTAAAACGTCAAGCCCCTGAACGCGCCAGGCGCCTCTATTCCCGGCTATGCGTCTTTCGCATCAATCAGGACGGCGGCGATCAACGCTGGTTCTTTGCCCCGGTTGACCCAGGCGTGACTGGTTCCGCGCTGGACGACGACATCGAACGGTTTCAGGTCGACCTTCCCCTCGTCGAGCAGCAGCGTCACCTCGCCCGAAAGCAGTACGACATAGTCGATAGTACGGGTCTTATGCATCCCGGGATGGCGGCTGGTGTCGGAGCGACAATGAGCGGCGTCCATTTGCTCAAACATCTTTGCGGTTTGACGTTCGCGCTCCGCGGCCGGCATATTCGGATCTTCGGGCGGGATAGCCGCAAAGCGAAAGATACTGCCGCCTGGCGGTGGTTCGAGTTTCCGGACCCGCATGCCGGCATCGCCAGAACCGGTGTTATCCACCGGGGTGGCATCGGTCAGCCAATAGGCGCCAAATGGGGTCGGCGGGCCATCGATTACGATGACGGATTTTCCTTCGGCATTATGACCAGTGACGATTCGACGTGATTCGCGTGCCATGGGCGGACCTCCCAGCGCAATTCCGTTTATATCAGAGCCAATCGAGATATTTGCGCGTTTCCGCTGAAATGGAAAACCGAGCGGTGGGTTTTCCGGCTGCGAGCGTCTGTGGCACAGGTACGCAGATTGTGTCAGGCTCCAGTCCTCTACGGTCCGTTCACAGAGGAGACCGCCAATGCCGAACAAAGATTTTGAAGTGCAACAATTGCTCAAGGCCTATCGCAACGGGGTCATCTCGGAGGAACTGTTTGCCCAGCAGATGGATCAGCTCGTGGAGGGCGGCCACAGCGCGGCTGTTCCGAACGTCTTTTCCCATCGCGGCGACGGCGCAAAGATGAGCCAGCGAACCTTGGCGAAGACCCCACAATCCGAATCCATGGTCTTTACCATTCCGCCGGGCTTCCGCAATGACCATGAGAATACGCACAAAGGCGACCAGCTCATCTACGTAATTGAAGGCAGTGCGACGTGCTGGGTGTCAGGCAAGGAGTGCGAGATCAAGGCTGGAGACTTCGTGAGCATTCCAGCCGGCGCGCCCCATGCGCTGCGCACCGGCACCGATCGGTTGTTTGCTCTGAGCGTCTTCGCACCGCCGGAAAACACGTAGAATTGGTTCCTCAGCGCACCGGCTTAAGCCGCGAGGAATGCGCAGTCACGCACGGACGGTTGACGATATGGGCACCGGATAGGCACCGGCTCGATGGAACCGTTCATCTGGCGCGGACGAAATTGGGTTTGCGCTTTTCGGTGAGCGCCTTTACCGCTTCCTTGTGATCCTGGGTGGTGAGGGTTAGCGCCTCGTAGGCTAGACCCGTGTCCATGATCAGATTGGCCTGCTGTTTGAGCCACTTGTTGACGGCGAGCTTGCTCCATCGAATCGCCCAGGTCGGACCGTCAGCGAGTCGTTGGGCGAGTTCGCGGGCCTTGGGCAGGACCTGATCCGCCGGTAGCGCGTAATTTACCAAGCCGATGCGGGCCGCGTCGGCCCCGGTGATCGAATCGCCAAGCATGAGAAATTCCTTGGCGCGATTGGGCCCGATGAGTAGCGGCCAAATCACCGCGCCGCCATCGCCGGCGACCGCGCCGAGCGCGACATGCGTGTCGGCGAGCTTGGCGGTCTCCGCCGCCACCGTGACATCGCAAAGCAGGGCGACATTGGCGGCAAAGCCCAATGCGTCACCATTGATCGCGGCCACGATCGGCTGTTCGACGTCAAGCAGGTTTTCGATCACGCGACGCCCGTCAGCCATCACGATACGCCGTCCGCCGCGCCCTTTGCTCCTGGTCGGTTTGTCACGGCTGGTGATATCGCCACCGACCGAGAACGCTTTGCCCGCGCCGGTCAGGAGGATCGCATTGACGTCGCGGTCCTCGGCCAGATCGAGCCAAATCTGCTCGAATTCATGGTGCAAGGCGGCATTCACCGCGTTAAGCCGATCCGGACGCTCGATCGTAACGGTCGCGACTCGCTGCGCGACTTCGACCCTGAGAAATTCGTACGCGCCATAGTCCATGGTCCTGTGATCTCCTCTGTTCAGTCGCATCGCGTCGGATGCTCTCACGACTCACGCTTGAGCCTGCAGACCGCCTGAGCATATGCATTCGCGGAGAGTTTGTGAAACGCTTATGTCTCAAGCAGGGATGCGTTGATGACGTACGAAAGTACCAATTGGATAAAGATAATTTTCACCGGCGCCGCAATCACAAAATTGATCTCGAATAAGCGCAATCGATTTATTTCAAGGGTTAAAGGAAACCAAGATGGCCTTTACGAATATTGTGCTTGAAAAACAGGACGGAATTGGCACGCTGACTTTGAACCGTCCCGAAAAGCTCAACGCGATGACGCCGACGCTGATTACGGAGTTCGGCCAGGCGCTCGCACAAGTCGAAAAGGATTCCGAGATCAAGGTGCTGATCATCCGCGGCGCGGGACGTGCTTTTTCCACTGGCTATGACCTGACGGGAGGCTGGGGCGAGGGTGGTTCGAAACCATTTACGATCGACGATGATCAACGTTTTTTACAGCGCTACATCGAACACTGGCTGCGGCTGCGGGATTTGCCCAAGCCCGTGATCGCGATGGTTCACGGTTATTGCCTGGCGGGCGCGACCCAGCTCTGCATCAGTAGCGACATCATCTTTGTCGCCGAGGATGCGCGCGTTGGTTTCCCGTCAATCCCCGCCGGGGCCGGCTACGTAAGCTCATTCTGGAACTGGATGGTCGGTCCGCATCGCACCAAATATCTGGCCTTTCTTCCCGGCAGCCGTATTAGTGGAAAGGAGGCCGAAGCGATGGGTTTTGCCACGCGCGCGTTTCCCGCGGCGAGTCTCGAACAGGAAACCTACGACTACGCTCGGCGGGTCGCCAAGGTTCCCGCGCAGAAGCTTCGACTGGAAAAACTCGCGATCAACCGTGCGATGGACCTGCGCGGCTTCCGGACCGCCGTACAGGCGGGAGCTGAGTTCGACGCCATTTTTCATTTCGGGCCGGGCAACGACGAGATCCGGAACGTGCGGAAGGAGCGCGGTCTGCGCGGCGCAATTCAGTGGTACGAGGAGAAATAAGAAAGTCGTGGGAAGAGAATTTCATAGGCGTCGAGTCGCCCCCGCGCACGAACATGCGCGGCATTGCCGGATAGGAAGAAGCGTCGTTCTTCCTTGCCGCTTTCGTTTTCGGGGGTGTAAAGACTGAGGTGAGGGCTTTACGAAGCCGGCCTTGAAAAGCTCGTCGAGCGGGGCCATCCGGATTACGTAGGGAGCGGCTTGGACACCGCTGTCGTGTGAGACATGGTCTTGCCCAGGCGTGCGAGCGGCTTGGTACACCTTTATTGAAGGAGGAAAGACCGCGATGGCAAATAAAGATTTCGAGTTGCAGCAACTGCTCAGGGCCTATCGCAAGGGGGTAATCTCCGATGAACTCCTTGCCGCGCAGATGGCGGAACTAGGTGCCGGCGGAAACGGGCGAAGCGTTCCGAATGGCTCCGCGCGCCCGGAGAAAAGCTATGATCGAGCCGCCGAGGACCTCGGCAATATCGTCGCGCTCGAACACGTCAACGTCACGGTCCCCAATCAAGAGCTGGCGACCCGCTTCTATATTGATGCGCTTGGGTTGACGCGCGACCCGTACATGATGACCGGCCCTGCCAATATGTGGGTAAATGTTGGGCGCAGCCAATTCCACTTGCCGACCAGCAAGCCGCAACTGCTGCGCGGGCATACCGGTGTCGTGCTGCCGAATCGCGCGGCGCTGCTGAAGCGTTTGACACGCGCGCGTAAACACCTCGAAGGCACACATTTCAATTTCCGCGAACTTGACGGATGTGTCGAATCAACCTGCCCCTGGGGCAACCGCATCCGCTGCTTCGAACCGAGCGATCGCTTCGGCCGAATAACGCTCGGCATCCCTTACGTCGAGTTCGACGTGCCTCCTGATACTGCGGATGGAATCGCGCGATTCTACCAACAGATTATGGGGGCTCAAGCGGCTCCGCTGGAGGACAAACAAGGGCGTTTTGCATGCGTGACAGTCGGAAACGCGCAGAATCTGTTTTTCCGCGAGACCGATCGTTCGCTGCCCGCCTATGACAACCATCACATCCAGATCTATATCGCGGATTTTTCGAGACCGTATAACAAGCTCAAGAATAAAGGGCTTATCACGCAGGAAAGCGACCAGCATCAGTATCGATTCCAGGACATCATTGATCCTGATAACGGGAAACCCTTGTTCACGATCGAACACGAGGTGCGCAGCCTGAAACATCCGCTGTATATGCGGCCGTTGGTCAACCGCAATCCGGAACAGAATATCATGCGGTATTCGCCCGGCTACGATGCGTGGAATTGGGCGATGGCGCCCGCCAACTGAGCGAGCTGACGGGAAGTTGACATCGCCGCGTGTCGCAGGATGCGTGGCGATTCGTTTCAGCTTCATCCTTACGAATTCGCGTAAGGAGAGTGCCCCGCGATGCCGCCAGTGCCCTTTGAGCTGCCGGTGCCCGCTGTGGAAAATTTACCATATCGCTCTTCCCAATATGCCTCGGAACCTGTTTTTTCGCAGCCGCGTTTCGTAACCGGAAAAAGATCTTGTCATCGCACTGGCTAGTCGTCGATGGCACCGCCTCAAGCATCGCGGTACTATCGGCTAAGCGCGTGGACAGAATCTTACGTTCTGCTGACGGCATAACATCGATGCTTTAACGACGTCAACTATTTCCGTCTGCAAATATCCGTCTGTAAGTAACGTTCAGGTTGCTCGCGGATCGCATGCGTCAAGCTTGCTCCCAAGCCGCAGGCGCGATAATGGACGGGAAACTTCTCTCCGAGGGTTTCAGCTATGCGACTCTGTCGCCTCTATAGTGGTGATGATCAACAGTCCCATCTGGAAGAACTCAAGATGGCATTTGCGCCCGGGCAAATCGCCGAGCAAACACCGCTGCAACCAGCGACGGGCGTGATCTTCACGCGGATGGCGCCGAACGCGTTCGTGGATTGGCACAATGCGCCGCGCCGCCAGTACGTGATAACGCTCGCCGGCGGAGTTGAGATCGGGCTCGGCGACGGCTCTTTGCATCGTTTTGGCCCCGGCGAAGGAATTCTCGCCGAGGACTTGACCGGGAAGGGTCATACGACGCGAGCGGTTGGCGACGAGCCGCGGGTAATGATGATTGTCCCGCTGAAAGATTAGCGCGCGCATCGCGTTTCGCACCCGCGTGATCGATCAGAAGCTGTGGCTAAGTCCGATTTCGGAGTCATAGCTCGACCAGCGGATGAAATTGTCGTCCTCGTGCGAATCCTTCAACTGACTATAGCTATAAAGGAGGAAACCCACCATCGGACGCGCCGGGCCGAACCACGCCGGGCGTGAATAGAACAAGCGCACATGGGCTTCAATGCCATTTTGCGAAGCCCATTCGGTGCCGCCTTCGTTACGTAATGAATTCCAGCGGTTGATCCAGTTGCCCTCGGCCCCGGCTTCGAAGAGGAAATGCGTGAGCGCATCGGTTGCCCGCAAATAGTCGCTTGATGGTCGCTCCCGCCTTCCAACCCCGGCAGGAGGCGTCGATCATGAAATACTGTTTTCTGGTGAACCTGCGGCCGGAATTATGGCGCTGGACCGGCGCTTCACAATTTTGCGAAAAAAACTCGATACGGTGTTCAAGGGGCTTACGTGGCTTCGCGCCGCGCCGCGGCGTTCGATGAAAATTGCGGAAAATTCACCCACAATCTCGTTTTCGGCGGTTACGTCGCGGATGGATTCCGCCAAAGTCAGCTTCGCTTGCTCGTTCCGCGCCGCTGCACTAGCGTGAGTTTCAGGCATAGTCGGCGAAGTCAATGCCGCGAACGCCCTTAGGTGCGGAATGTACGGCGCCATCCGCAACCGCCAAGGGTCAGGCGTCGCCCGTGATGATTAAACCGCCATCGGCGGCGACGCCGTCAGGTGATCCCCGAGGGCAACACCCGCGCCTTTTCGGAGGCCAGCTTCCATGTCGTACGATTTACTCGTTAGGAATGGCACTGTGGTTGACGGTACTGGAGCGGCGCCACGCCGCGCCGACATCGCAATCGCGCAAGGCAAAATCGTCGCGATCGGCGAACTCAAGGAAAGCGCCAGTCAAGTGATCGACGCATCAGACTTGGTCGTCGCGCCCGGCTTCATCGACCCGCATACTCATTACGACGCCCAAATTTGTTGGGACCCGTATATCACCTCGTCATCATGGCATGGCGTAACCTCGGTGATGATGGGGAATTGCGGCGTAGGTATCGCGCCTTGCCGCCCCGCCGTGCGCGAAATCGCCGCATGGGACCTGGTCAACGTCGAAGCGATTCCGTTCGAGGTTCTAAGCAAGGGCATCAAGTGGGAATGGGAAACCTTTCCGGAATACCTAGATGCCGCCGAACGCCGCGGCAGCGGTATTAATCTGGGCTTCCTCGCGCCCTTGACGCCCTTTCGCCATTACGTAATGGGCGAGGAGTCGATGGAACGGGAGGCGACCAAGGCTGAAACCGCACAGATCAAAGCCATATTGAAAGAAGCGGTGGCGGCGGGTGCGTTTGGCTTCACTACCAGCACCGCGCCGCAGCATATCGGCTATAAAGGACGCCCGCTGGCGTGCCGCAACGCCAGCCGCGACGAGTTCAAGGCCTACGCCAACGCACTCAAGGAGTTGGGTCGCGGCGCTATCGAACTCGCCCTGACCAAGTCGGTTTCAGTCATCAGCGACGAAGAGTGTGAGTTTCTCGACTTTCTTTTGACGGAGAGCGGCCGGCCGGTAACGTGGCTCGCGTTACTCAATCGCGATGATCTGCCCGACGCATGCCAGGAATCGCTGCGCAAAGCCGGTTCGCTGATCAAACGTGGCGGCGTTCCCCAGGTGACCTGCCGTCCCCTGATAGTGCAAATTGACCTGCGCTCGCCATTTATCTTCGCCAATCTCGATTGTTGGAATCCGGTCTTCAATCAGCCGGCCGCGGTGCAAGCGAAAATCTATCGCGATCAGAATTTCCGCAACGCTTTCCGCAAAGCGCTGGAACGCCCGGCAGTTTTCAATGGCAAATGGGAACGGCTCGAAGTGAAGGAGGCGTTCAATCCTGCCCTCAAGCCGCTTGAGGGCCGCACCGTGGCGGAGATCGCGAAAGAGCGCGGCTGCGATGGGGTCGACGCGTTTTTGGACCTCGCACTCGAAGATGACTTGCGGATTCAATACTCGATGGCGCTATTTAATGCCGATGAAGCGCGCATTCCCGAATTGATTCGCGATCCGCGCACGATGGTTGGATTGTCGGACGGTGGCGCGCATGTCGATATGCTGTGCGACGCCGGCTATTGCACCTATCTGCTCGGCACGTGGGTGCGCGATCGCCAGTCGATGACGCTCGAACATGCGATCAAGCGCATCACTTCCGAACCCGCCGACTACTTCGGCATCAAGGGACGCGGGCGCTTGCTGCCCGGTCTGGCGGCCGACCTCGCGATCTTCGATTTTCAAACGATTGGATCGAATATGCGCGGCGAGATGCGCAACGATTTACCCGGCGGCGGCCGCCGGTTCGTGATGCCGGCGCGCGGCGTCGAATACACGGTCGTCAACGGTGCGGTGCTTTACGAACATGGTAAAGCGACCGGCGCGTTGCCCGGACGGGTATTACGTTCGGGCCAATGCTGAACCATTAGGGACTCTCTGCACAATCCCATTTGTCATTCTGAACAGAGTCTGCGAAGTGAAGAATCCCAGTAAAAAGCTCGCAAAAGCAAAAGGATGCGAGATTCTTCGTTGCACTCAGAATGACAGAACCACCCCTTGTGCAGAGCTTCCCTAGGTGGCGCGAAGCGGAGCCAAGCAGACGAGCCCGCGAGCTCCGTTGCGGAAAAGAGGTGGGAGCGGCTCGCGTACATTTACGCGGACCGCTCTCCCTGTTGCGGCAACGCTTTGGAAGAGCTGTCCTTTAAGGGCGAGTAAGCCGCCAGACGAGCGCGCATGGAATGCCCACCAGCGCGGCGCACACGATTTCAGGCTTGATCAACGCGCTCCGCACCATGGCGGCTTCGCGTTCACCCCAAGGGACCTCGACGCATGCATCGATTTGCAGGCCGCTGTTCACGAAGGCGGTGATGTAATCCGGCCCTCAAGCCAAGTGCGAAGCACCGCGAGGTACGTGCAGGCCAAGTAGGTAATAGGCAGGCCGGATTATTCGCATCACCGCCTCCCCGCAAAGAATGCGCAAGCCGGTTTCTCGACGACGCCCGAGGACCGCCCTGAAGGCGTTTATTCAAGGCCACACGCGATGAGCGACCTCGACGACCAGTTCGAGCTTGCGCTTTTGCGCCGCCGCGTCGAGCGGGTTGCCTTTGATTCCCGAGGCAAAACCGCATTGCGGCGACAGTCCCATTTGTTCGCGCGGGAAATAACGGGCCGCCCCGTCGATTCGCGCGACCAACTGGCCGACCGGTTCCAACGCGCTCTTTTTTGTTGACACCAGGCCCAACACGACTTGCTTGTCGTGTGGCACGTCGGCCAATGGTGCGAACGAGCCCGAGCGCCAATCGTCGTATTCGAGGAGAAATACCCCGTAGTGGTTGGCCCGCTTGAACACCTCTTGCGAGATTGCCTCGTAGCCCCCCTGGCTCAGCCAGCGCCCGTCATTATTGCCACGGCACATATGCAGGCCGAAGCTGATTCCGGGAACGTCCGCCAGGCCGTTGAGCAGGTCGAGGCCTTCGCCGAGCACGCGCGTGGGCGAGATGCCGTTTAATTCAAACACGTTGCGCTGCGCGCTCGGGTCAACCATGATTGCCAATTCCGGAGCGTCAATCTGGATATATTCGCATCCCAACCGCGCAAGCTCGCGGATTTCCTCCCGGATGATTTCGGCACCGTCGGCGAATAGCTCGAAGGGATCGCGATAAACGCCGCGCGCTTCCGTTGCCGACCAGAACATGAACAGCATCATGGGACTTGGCAAAGTCACCTTGATTGGCTTGTGCGCCCTGGCGCGCGCATACACGAATTCCTCACCCACCATCGAGCGCAGGCGGCGCAACTTCCCGGTCGCGGCGAGACCTAGCGACAGCTCTTCCACATGGTTCTGATCGGTATGCCAGGGCTTGGTGATCGAGCGATCCCGCGACAGGCCCTCGGTGGTTTCCACTAGCGAGCCGAGGAAACTCAAACGGCGCTGCTCGCCATCGGAAACGAGCTCGAAGCCCGCGTTTTCCTGCAGCGCCAGTGCCTCGTCCACGGCCTGATCTTCAATGCGTTTCAGCTCCGCCGCGCTTAGCTCATCGTGGCGATACCTGCGCTTGGCATCCTTCAGGTAGTCCGGACGGAGCAGGGAACCGATCGTTTGTGCGCGATAAATTGTCGTGGTCATGCGAAGCTCCCGATCAAAAGCGGAACCTAAGTCAACGCGACCTTGGCTCAATTCCCTTGCTGCGAGCGCGTCGCTTGAAAGCCAGCCACGCGAAACGCGCCAGCGCGGGATTAAGTGATGTAAGGAAGCGCCAGCATACGCCTCTGGCGGACCACACGCACCGGGTCGGGGCGATGGTTCGGGCAAAAAAAAGGCGGTC
>JBOHWL010000282.1:0-37482 GCA_050736615.1 Binataceae bacterium (SeqCode)
TGAAACCGTCGGGCACGGCTGGGTCGCCGTTTCGATCCTTGGGGAAAACCATGAGTGACACGAGGGACCAGGCGCGCTCGTCCACTCCGAGTCCCGCGCGCAACCTCGAGCAACGCCGCGCCGCCGACGCCCTGAGGGCGGTGCAAAAGCTCCGTGCCGACCGAACGTTGCCCGAAGACAAGCAGGAAAAACTGCTGCAACGTTATCACGGTTATGTTGATCGGCTGGGGCCGGCAATTCTGATGAATGGCCTCGGACAAGCCCTGGCGACTGAACTCTCCGCCGCCGGAGAGGTGCCGGACAAGCGTGAAAAAATGGCGCCTGACAGGTTCGCGCATCTTCGACTGTATGAAAATCTGCGGGATTGGCTATGCGGCGACGGCAAGATCTATCCCCCGGGAGATCTGCTTGAGGCGATCGTCAAACATGGAGAAAGCAAATACCTGAGAGCGCAGCTCGAGGCGCTGGGGTGGCTCGAATGGCACAAGAAATTCTGCCGCGCCTATCTACCGGCGGATAAGCAAAGTGACTAACCCATTGCGCCCGTTGGGAGCAAACCTTGCGCGTGCCGAACTTCGGCTCGGCTCAGGCCACGCCGGCCTTTGGTACGACAAATTCTTTAACCAATGGAACAACGCGTGGCAGATCGAAAATAAACTCCTGTGGATCGAAACGGTTACGCGAAACCCACTCGGCGACAAGCCACTGCTGGATGAAGCCGCCGCACGCCTGATGCGGTTTTCCGAAGCGCAAGGCGGCAAGTCCGGCATCTTCGTGGCAGCCAGTCGTTTTGTAACCGGCCTAGGCCGCAGCCATCCGGTGGAAAACGGCTTCGCCTGGCATCCGACGCTCGGCATGCCTTACTTACCGGGTAGTTCGATCAAGGGGATGGTCCACGCGTGGGCGAAAAACTGGGCTCAACCGCGGCTGCCGGATCCTCAACTCGATGAAATCTTCGGCGGACCCGGCCAAGTGGGCCGCGTGATTCTGCTTGACGCGCTGCCAATCAAACCAGTGCAACTTGCCGCCGACATAATCACGCCTCATTGCGCGAACTGGACCCAGGCTGACCCGCCCGGCGATTGGTGTTCACCGACACCGATTCCGTTCCTGGTCATGGAGCGAGGAAATTCATTCGTGTTCGCGATCACGCCCGCATGGGCGGGCGCGGTGGAGATACTTGAGCCTGCCTGGCAATGGCTTACGGACGCGCTTCAATTCCTTGGCGGCGGAGCTAAGACCTCCGTCGGCTACGGACGTTTCGAGCTTGATCAAATGGCCACCGACGCCGCGGTGCGGCAGCTCCGCGAGAAGGACACGGCGCGCCGGAGCGAAACCGACAGACAAGAGAAGCTCAAAACACCGGAAGGCCGCTGGGCGCTCGAACTATCAGGCAAAAGTGAAAGCGACATTCTCGAGCTCGTGCGCGTTCATCTGGAGAATAAGCCGCTGACCGATCTTGTCGAACGCCGAGCCTTCGCCAAGGCGGTGGAAAATACCGGTCTGCCCGCAATTTGGGCCAAACGCGGTAAACGAGATCTTAGGACCCAAGTAGGCGAAAAGAAATGCAAAGAGCGCGCAACGTTGGTGCGCCGCGTGCTCGCGTGAGAGGACTCGTACGCTTGATCACCGAACCACCGTCTTTTCTAAAATGAGGGTGCGCGCTTGTCTGGAGAACTTCGGCCCAAGCATAGTTCTGTCATTCCGAGCGCAGCGAGGAATCCCGGGTCCTTTTGCTGTTCTTGAGTTTTTCTTCGGGATTCCTCACTTCGCAGTCTCCGTTCGGAATGACAAATGGGCTTGTGCAGAGCTTCCCTAGGATTTGAATTGCTGCCACCCCAGCAGCCATGAGACCAAGAGCTGGGCGAGGTATCAGCGTCTAGACTCCGCGGGTGGTGGGCGGCCAGATGTATTTGTGCATCTGTAACTGCATGCGCACCGGCAAACGGTCCTGAAGAATCCAATTTGCCAGCGCCACCGGTTCGAGCTGGCCGAAGACCGGACTCATCAGCACCGCATTGACGCGCGATGACAAGCGCTCGCGCGCGATCACCGCTCGGGCCCATTCGTAATCTCTCCGATCGCTCAGCACGAATTTCACTTCGTCGCGCGCGCCCAGATGGGCGAGATTGCTCCATCGATTGCGCACGCATTCGCCGCTGCCGGGACATTTTAGATCCACAATGCGAATGACCCGCGGATCGACGCCGCTAATGTCGCGTTCGCCCGAAGTTTCGAGCATCACGGTGTGGCCAACCTCCAACAGCGCGCTCATCAAGGCGTACACGCCTTTTTGCAAAAGCGGCTCGCCGCCGGTGATTTCAACCAGTTCACAACGATAGCCGGCCACCGCCGCGATAACCGCCGTCACCGGCATTTGTCCGCCTTCATGGAAGGCGTACGCGGTATCACACCAGCGGCAGCGCAGATTGCATCCGGTCAGGCGTACGAACACACACGGTCGGCCGCACCAGGTCGATTCACCCTGCACGCTATAAAAGATTTCATTCACGCGAACGCGCGGCGGATTGTTTTCAGCCAAGTTCATGACGCGCCGCGGCCTGCGCCGCTTCCATGACCAATTTGAGCGGGACTTTGTGCTCGAGCGCCAGGCGGCGGCAATCCTCGTATTCGGGCGCGAGCGACGACGGCGCGGCGGGGTTGCCGGAAAGCTTGACGCGGACCATGCCATAACGGGTAACAACTTCGATGATGCGCCGTTCGAGCTTGAGCCGCGCCACCGGATAAAAGCGGATGCCGATGGTGCTGGTTTCCTCGAACAGGATTGCGGCTAAGCGCTCACGCGCGGCCGGCTCGGCCAGCACGCTGACAATTACGCCCGGCCGCCCTTTTTTCATGATCGTGGGCGTCAGGGTGACGTCGCGCGCACCGGCGGCGAACAAGCGCTCGCTCGCATAATCGAAAATCTGCGGATTGAGGTCGTCGACGTTAGCGGCAATTTCGACCATCTCGTCGCTGGCGAAGGCACGATGCTCGCGGCCCACGATCAGCCGTAACAGGTTGGGCCGGTCGCTGAGTTCGCGGCTTCCGGCCCCATAGCCGATCGCGTCGCTGGTGAAGGTGAAATCGGCGGGCAGCGGACGTGCCATCGTGCGCACGATCGCGGCACCGGTCGGCGTGACCATTTCGGCGCCGCCATCATTGAGGCGCACTGGAAAACCGGCCAGCAGTTGGGCTGTGGCGGGCGCCGGCACGGGAATCACGCCATGTTGAGAGTGGGCAAACCCGGTTCCCATCGGCAGCGCCGAGACGACGATGTCGCCGATTTCGAATTGTTCAAATCCCCATGCGGCGGCAACCACGTCGATAATCGAATCGACCGCGCCGACCTCATGAAAGTGCACACGGTCGGGGGTGGTGTGATGGACTTTGGCTTCAGCCGCCGCGAGCGTGGTAAAAATCGCGACGGCGTCGCGAGTCACGCGCGCGCCCAGTCCGGCGCCCTCAATCATGCCACGAATTTCCCCCAGATGGCGCTCAGGTTGATGCTCGCCGACTTCGACGTCAAATTTGATCGCGGCAATGCCGCTTAAGGTTTTGCGTCGCAGCGCAAGTTTATAACCACCCAGGCCCAGCCCGGCGGCAACGCGTTCCAGCGCGCCAAAATCCGCGCCAGCGTCGAGCAGCGCGCCGACGATCATGTCGCCGCTGAGGCCTGAGAAGGCGTCAAGGTATGCGGTCTTCATAGATTAAGCTTTACATAGCAGCACGTCATAACTAGAATCAAAACGCTGACTTTCCGGTCATTTCATGTTATGCGGCAACGGGAGCTGAAGCTATTCAGGCGTGTGCTGGAAGAGCGCCAACGTGAGATTCTGGCCGAGGCGGAACGCGCCCTCGACTCGATGAACCACAAGAGCGAGGACAGCTACGCCGACCCGACCGACCGCGCCACTTTGGAATCCGACCGCAATTTTATCCTGCGGATGCGCGATCGCGAACGCAAGCTACTGACCAAAATCAACGAAGCCTTCACCCGGATCGAGAGCGGCAGCTATGGACGCTGCGAGGAATGCGGTGACGAAATCGGTCTCGAGCGGCTAAAGGCGCGCCCGGTCACCACCCTCTGTATCAATTGCAAATCGGCGCAAGAGGCGCGCGAACGCCATTAAAGGCGTGCATTTTCCTCCGCGTTGGGCGAACGCTAGGATTAACCCTATCGATTTCGCGTCGCTTGGCGCATCGCGGCGTATCACAAGCTGTTGCCAAGTGGGCGCGCGCTGGTGTGGGGAAAACCCGTTCATATGAAAGTTCGTAAAGCCGTGATTGTGGCCGCCGGCCTGGGCACCCGGATGCTGCCGGCGTCAAAAATTATCCCTAAGGAACTTCTGCCAATCGTCGACCGTCCGGCCATCCAAGTCGTGGTCGAGGAGGCGGTCGCTTCGGGCATCGAGGAAATCATCCTGGTGCTCAGTCCCGGCCGGACGCTCGCGCGCGATCACTTTAGTCCCGCGGCCGAACTCGAAGAGCATCTGGAGCGGCGCGGCAAGCACGAACTGCTCCAGATGATTCGGCGGACCGATAACCTGGCGCGTTTCTCGATAGCCGAGCAGCGCGAGCCGCTGGGACTGGGGCATGCGGTGCTGCAGGCGCGAGAGGCGGTCGGGCAGGAGCCTTTCGCGGTATTTTATCCCGACGATATTGTCGATGCGGAGCGGCCGCTGTTAGCCCAGGTGATTGAAGTTGCCCAGCGGATGAACGGGCCGGTGGTCTCCTTGATGCGGGTGGCGCGTGAGGACACCCCCAAGTATGGCATCGTCGCGGCGCGTCAGCTTGACGGCAGGATTTACCAGTTGACCGGGATGGTCGAAAAGCCGGCAGTTGAGCAGGCGCCGAGCGATCTCGCGATTATCGGCCGGCATGTATTGGTGCCCGAGATTTTCGACTTGCTCGAACAGACCGCGCCGGGCGCGGGTGGGGAAATTCAGTTAACTGACGCGCTGCTCGAGCTCAGCCGGCAGCGCAAGCTGTACGGCTACGAGATAGAAGGAACGCGTTACGATGTCGGCGACCGCGCCGGCTTTATCGCGGCGCAAATCGGCTTCGGCTTGAAACGGCCGGAATTGGCTGATAGTTTGCGCGCCTATCTGAAGACGCTTGGCGATAAAGTAAGATAGCGCCGGTGGGGCAGTAGCTCAGCTGGGAGAGCACTACGTTCGCAACGTAGGGGTCGAGGGTTCAAATCCCTTCTGCTCCACCAAATTTCCTATGTAAATTAAAGAGTTTGTTGGACCGGTTGCCCTTCGGAGGGCAAAACTGCGCCGATTCGGGGCCGTGAGAGTCGATTTTCGACGACTCCAAGACGTCCGCCGCGTCGGCGCGGATGAACCCCCCCGTAGTGCCGTCGAAGTGCCGCATCAGCGACCCCGGTCTGCTCCGAAAGCCGATGCGAGGTTCACGCCGCGAGTAGGCCGTCGAAACGTAGGTGCCCTTTGTCGCGCATAGGCCGCTTGCCCTACCCATCTGCCACACTCGGTGCTCGGCCGCCGGTGTTGAGACCCATGGTTGCAACGAGTGGCTGATTGCCGAAGGTCTTCTAGCAGGGTGTTGATAAATCACAGCCCGCACCCCCTCTCTTTCTCCCTCGCAAAAAGAGCGGGGGGAGAAGATTGAGGGAAGAAGCCATTTTTTCTCCAGGGTGTTGAGGCCGGTCAGGCGTCCAATTGTGATGATCGTGCCTTTTTCAACATCCTGTTAACCCGCCGGCCGCACACGGAGCGGCATCGAAATTGGTGAGCACAACAAGGACGCATCGGACTAAAGTCCGATAGCGCTCGGCTCAGCCTGGTGAAACCATGCTGATTGCAAATGCTCACTGCAAATGAAATTGGTTGGCGAAGGGTTGCAACGGATCTTAAGTGGGGGCTCCACGCTTGCGAGAATAAGCTTTAAATACGAGCTATGGAACGAAACCATGGGAAAAAAATCACGCCAATCAGGCCACGATCGCTGCTCACTACACTCAATGGCACGGTGCTGCATTTCGGCGTCAACCGCCGGAGACTTTACCCTGCGACCACTACTCGGAATACTGTGAGCACCCTGAATACCCACTCAGACGGTTAGCCCAATGAGGCTTTTCGTCTCCCACGCAGTGCCCTGCAGTGCTGGACGCGATGAGCACCATGCCAGAACCTTCTGGTCAGCAAGGACTTGCGGCTCCGCGAGGGGCGGCAGTTGCCGGTGTAATCTTCTCGATCCTGATGATCGTTGGTTTAGGATTCGTCAGATATGCGGTTCCCGCTGATGTCAGAATGCCCGGTTGGTTTATGTTTTCGACCTGCACTATCGGATTGCGGACGGCGATTATTCCGCGATGGATCGCGGCTATTGGTTACGCCTGTGCCTTGTTGCTGGTGTTAGTGATTGCGAGTTGGAAGTGGATCACGTTCGTTTTTCCGGCTTGGATGCTGCTGCTCAGCATTTACATATTGTTGAGCGAGTTTCGTTCGCGACTCCCAGTCACGGCCGAAGCCGGTCGGTAGCGATCTTTGAGGCGGCCCAAGGATTCATACGCCGGAACCAGCGGGAATGGCAGATCCGAGACTCCGCCGCACGGTGCTTGACAGTTCAACGGAACTCGCTGTCGCACGCACACGGGCATCGTACGAAAGGACGATGATGTCGTGGATCAGAACAGCAACTTCGCTGATCACCTTTGGCTTTAGCATCTACAAATTCTTTCAAATCGAAACACCACCACGGACACACGCCACCCGCCTTAATCGGACCGCGCGGTTTCGCGCTTATACTGGTGAGCATAGGGCTCATCTCACTGCCATTGGCGACGCGCGAATATCGCCACAATATTCGCGCGCTCGGAGAGCAATACACCGGAAATCAACGTTCACTGGCTGTGCTGCTTGCCGGGCTCATTTCGATTCTTGGTCTCGTTGCTCTATTCGCGGTGATTTTCCGGCAATAGCATCAACTGACACGATGAAGTGCTCAGACCTATTGGTCTTGCTCGAATCGGGAATTGATTCGAACGATCCGTTGGCGGTCCGCTGCAAATTAATGCAAGGCGGGAAAGTGAAGAGATGCGATGCGGATGATACAGCTTAAATTTGCCTTCATCCTAGTCTCGTTATTGGTCGTGGGGAATACGCGAATCTTCGCGGCTCCAAGTGCGGATGCTCCAGCGATGAGCCCGGCCGCTGCGATAACGCGATTGATGAAAGGGAATGCGCGTTTCCAAAGCAACAAAAATGGCCATCGGGTTCCTTACTCGAAAGAGCGAGAGAAGCTTGCCAGGGGCCAGTCACCGTTCGCGATCATTCTTTCGTGCTCCGACTCGCGAGTGCCGCCGGAGTTGATTTTCGACCAGGGGCTTGGCGATCTGTTCGTCGTGCGCATCGCCGGCAACACGGTCACTCGCGCTGGCCTCGAGAGTATCGACTATGCGGTGGCGCACCTGGGCACCAACCTGATCATGGTGTTAGGGCATGATAGCTGCGGGGCCGTAAAGGGCGCGGTCAGCGAGTGTTCGGGCAACCGCGATACGGCACTGCCGGAAATCTTTGCCAATATCTGCCCCGCGGTCGAGCAGGCGCGCAAAAACAAGGGCGGCGACCTCGAATCCAGTGCCATCAACCTTAACGTGGTCGAGCAGGTGAAGATTCTCAAGCGATCGCCGCTGTTCAAGAACCGCATTGCCGACGGCAGCCTCAGGATCGTTGGTGCCCGCTACAACCTACCGACTGGCAAGGTTGAGCTTCTCGACGTCGGCCACTGAACGTTCCAGGATCCAACGCGAAGAACGGCGATCAAGCTATCCAGCCGCGTTGCCGGAATCTGATTTTTAGCTGCTCGGCAATCGCGTCGGCGGTCGCTTTAGCCCTTCCGTCGAGCGTGTTCTTGCCGCTTGCCTCGCCATAAACCTTTATGCCGCCGACAACGATTAAGCCTATCGGATTGCCGGTCGCGATCGCGACCGCCGCGGGCGCGAACATTCCGGGCATCTTGTTACCGGAGGAGCTGAGCGTTCCTGAGCCGAGTCTACGCCAGCCGTGGCGCGTGACCGCGAAACCCTCCACAACTGTATCCATGTCCGAACTTCCCGAGCCGAGTCCGATCACAAAACGCTTGGCGGCGCTGCCGCCCTCGACCGAGACCAGATAACCGCGGAGTACGCCGCCGCCAACTTGCGGCACCGACGAAGGTAGTGCGTGTACGGCGGGAAGACCCATGGCCTGAATATCGGCAACCAGGTGATCGGCGATTAAAGCCCCCAGTTTGCGTCCAGTTTCTAGTTCTTCAGGAGTTGGCGGCGTACTCGGTGTAGTCATGTGGGCACCGATGGCGGAACCGGCGGGAATCCGGGCAGGATCGGCGATGAAGTCATACACCCAGATCTGGTTGGGCCGCGCGAGCCCTTGCTCCACCATCGGTGTTTGATTAGTGACCTTGGTGGAGGCGCATCCCGCCAGGACGGCCAGCGCGAAAAGCAATGCGAGGGTAAAAGCGCGAGATTTCATTCTATCTCTCCTGCCCGCTCGACTGTAATCTCCGCCACCTTTCACCGTACGACGATCTAAGCGTTACCAAATATCAGAAGTGCTCAACCCGCCCTCGTTTTGCTTTGGTTCCCGCGACCGGAAGATAACGGTCGCACGCCAATCGAAAGCGCGTGCTCGTTGGGTCGCTTACTAGCAGGAGTCAGCAGCGGAGGCTATCGGACATTAGTCCTATCCCCTCGCTATTTTGTCTTATGGGAGCGCCCATTTTGGATGCGAAATCCGCGCGGAACTCTGAACGGCACCCGTCCTCACTGGCATGATTTTCAGGTCGGAAACCGGCCTCTCGCGTGCGAGAAGTCGCAACCGTGCGGTCTGACGCCGAGGCGTTCCGCCATGATGACCAGATCAGCCAGCGAATCGGCCCTCATCTTGCGCATTACTTGGCCGCGATGCTGTTTGACGGTCTTTTCGGCAATACCGATATGCGCGGCGATCTGCTTGTTCAGTAAACCGGCGGAGACGAGGGATAACACCTCGCGCTCGCGAGGGGTCAGAGCCTCGTAGCCAATCCGCAGGCTGCGGGAAACCGCCTGCGCCGCCATAGACTCGCCGCAACTATGTATGGCGCGGCCAATCGCTTCCAGCAAGACATCACACGTGATGGGCTTTTCGAGAAAATCCACCGCACCCGCCTTCATTGCGGTCACGGTGGCAGGAACGTCACCAGCGCCGGTGACGAATATCAGGGAGAGGTGCGGCAACCGCTCGCGAACCGCTCTTTGCAGATCGAGGCCGTCAAATTCGGGCATCCGCAGATCCGACACGACACAGCTCACATGCGAGCACCCGGAGCTGAAAAGAAAGTCTCGAGCTGAAGCGAATGCAAGGGGTTCGTAACCGCCGGTCGCGACCATGCGCGTCAAAGATTTGAGTGCCGACGCGTCGTCATCTATGACGGCGACTTTCGCGGCGCCGTTCTCTCTGATTGAGGGATAAAAAGCAGCGCCTTCAGTCCGCATTGGTCATCCCGGTCGGAAGAATGATTTTGAACGTCACGCCTTGGTCTTCGTTTGGGGCGATTAACAATCGGCCGCGATGGCCTTCGACGATCGTTCGCGTGATTGAAAGTCCGATTCCAAGCCCACCGCGCTTGGTTGTAAAGAACGGATCGAAAATCTTCTGCATGGTGTCGGCCGCTATTCCCTTGCCGGAATCCCGAACTGACACCATGACCTGGTCACATCCCGGGGTACTCGCTTCGAGCCGCACCTCGCGAACCCCGCTTTCCTTTGCCGCAACGGCTTCAAACGCATTCAACACGAGATTAATGATAGCCTGCTGCAATTGGACGCGATCGCCCACAACCGCGGGGAGCCGCTGGTCGGCTGCGAATTCAAACTTGATGTTGTGAATACGGGCATCGTGACCGACCAAGCGGCCAGTCTCAGAGACGACTTCGGCCACGTCCAGGACTTCCTGTTTCAGCGCATCCCGTCGAAACATCGCACGCAGCCGTTTTATGATATCGCTGGCACGCAGGTCATCCCGGACGACGTCCGCGACGGCAGCCCGTATCTCATCAAGATCGAGAGTTTCGCTTTCCAGTAAGCTTTGTATTGCCTGGGCGTTGCCGAGGATCGCGCTCAGAGGCTGGTTGAGTTCGTGTGCCAGAGAAGCAACCAACTCACCCATCGTATTGACGCGCGATAGATAAGTCAGTTCAGTGCGGAGTCGCAGCGACTCGCGCTCGACGCGCCTTCGCTCCAGCGCATAACCGAGGATTTCGGCGACTTCATGCAAGCGCCTCACGTCGGTCGCGGTCCAGCGGCGCTGGCGGTAAATGGTGGCGAAGCCCACCGCACCCACCACGGTGCCCGCAAACATCGTCGGTATGGTGACGTTCGATTTTGGCAGAAAACGACCTAACCGCGCGATGTCGCCCGTCGCCTCCGCCGGCAGTTCGTCCACGCTGGAATAGACTAGCGGTTCGCCAGAGAGCATCCGCTCGCGAAGCCAAACCAGGATTTTATTCGGATCCATTGGCGGGCTCATCATCTGATCTTTCTTGCGAGCCCATCCATGGGTGAACGCTCCGCGGCCGGTGTCGGGATCGATCTCGGCAACCGTGGTTCGGTCTAGATCGAAGATCTCCGCGACCCGTTTCAGCCAGGCGTTAACTTCGCCATCGACTTGATCCAACGGTGCGCGCACGAACGCGCGTAACATCTCCGCGATAAAACTGTGAAAGTATTCGTCGTCAGGGGCGCCACGAGAAACTATGGCGAATTCACGCTTGCCGCCCGTGGCCTTGACCAATCGCCTTTTCATGCCCCACCCGGCGCGAGAATAGTCGAAAATGCTTATCGGCGCCACCGCTGGCAATGTGAATCTACATCGCCGCATATTTCGCTATTGTCCCGGACAACGGATGCCTGGCTGCCGATCAACGACTCCCGAAACCCAATGCTCTCTGAAATGTTTTCATTGTTCTTTTCGAGCCAACGCGTTGCCGAGCGCCGCGATTAGCACCTCGCGTTGGAACGGCTTGTAGAGCACTGCCGCCACGTCCATCGTCCGCACCAATTTATGCGTGGCCTCGTCGGTTGCGCCCGTAATCAGCACAGTCGGCAGTTCGCAACCGGACGCGGCAAGGACCCTACAAAGCTCGATCCCATTCATCTCGGGCAAATGAACGTCCACCAACAAACAAGCTTCGGATTTTGGAAGCACACTCTCGAGTACGGCACTGGGCCGGTCGAATGCGACAACGTCAAATCCCGCACCGAGAATCAACCGGCGGACCGCGCGCAGAACTGAAGGGTCATCCTCAACGAGAATCACCAAGCGCTTGCGGTTGGTCATGGGAAATCCACCGTTCGGATCGGGTACGCGAGCGGCACTCTATCTCAAGCGGACCCATCTCGATGTCAGACTTTGGTCCGATACTCGCGCCGAACCAATTTCCAGATACTGTGTGCGCCCCTAATCAACGGGGATTTTCACACTCGCGGGCACCTGAGGCACTTTTGAAGCCGCCCACGTCGAGGCTCAGTGCTTTGGAGATTAAGTCGTCAGTGCTTTGGAGGTTAAGTCGGATGATTAGCAAAGGAAGATGTAAAGTCTCAATTGCGCTTGCAGGATTGCTGGCGGGCCTGGGTATAGTCATCGCCGGCTGCGCCAAAACCATCTCCGCCCAACCCGGAGTCGTAAGCAGCGTTGAGAGTGGCACGTCGCCGGCAATAACCGGATTTTTCGGCAGCGACGCCGCCCTGCTTCAGCCTGGTCAGGAAGGCCAAGCCGCGATGGTTTACGTCAACCCCAACGTGCAATGGAAACAGTACGAAAAAATACTGGTCGAGCCCGTCCAATTCTGGGACGACCCGGACACCAAGGTCTCCCTGGAGAATCAGCGTGTCTTGACCGATTATCTTCACAATCAGCTTAAGACTGAGTTGGAGAAAAATTTTACCCTGGTTAATCAAGGCGGCCCGGGCGTGATTCAACTGCAAGTCGCGCTGATCAATGCTTCGGCTTCCACCCCCGGCTTGCGTACGGTGTCGGTTCTGGTACCTCAAGCGCGCATTCTCACGGCCGGCGCCTCACTTGCCACAGGCAGTTACGCATTTGCAGGCTCGGCTGAGGCCGAAATGAAGGCAACTGATGCGTCAACCGGTCAGTTGCTCGCCGCAGGTGTCGATAAGCGTTCCGGCGGAATGGCGCTGACTTCGGGCTTTCAAGGAACATGGGGTGACGCGCGGAATGCCATGGATTACTGGGCGGAACGCATCTCGAACCGCTTACTCGCGTTGCAGGGGCGACAACCGGCAGCAGGGTAGCCGTCGCATTGGTGATCCACCAGCATTACTCATCTTTCCGACCGGCTCTACGCAGTAGCAACCGCATCAGCGTAGTGATGGTGCGACAATGCGAAAAGCTCCTGATGCTCAAGGCACAGCTCATATCAGCTTTGATTGTCCGCTTACTCGCGATTCTTCCCATGTTTGCAAGCGGGCAGACGCAAGCAATCTCGACACCCCACAGTGCATCACGCGGATCGCAGAGCGGCCAGTCCCTGACGGAGGTGAACAACGAGCGCGGTATTGCCAATCACCGTGGCCGTTGCGGAGGCGCGATCGCCTTATGCAACGGCAAGCTTATATCCGCCTTTGACGATCCGGCCGGTCCAGTGGGTCTCAGTAACGCTCGCGAATTGACATCGACGCGCATTGACGAGACCAAGCGTTCCATCGGCTCCTGGCTTGTCCGAACGAATCCTTGTTGCGGTTGATTGAGGTCGAGCGTGACAAAAATCGCCATACTTACCAGAAAAACGAAGCACAACGAGCCAGCTACTTCGTAGTTATCGGTGCTCCCTTGCTGGCGGCCAATAAGTAATGCGGTGATAAGCGCGCTGGCCACCAGAAGAACCACGATGCTCGGCGGCAGACGGTCCCTGATGGCAGAGAGCCGGACTGCCTGTTTGCTGCTGACCTCATTAAGATCATTCGCAAGCGGGACCGCGATCGGCGTGCCATCCGCTAATGCCCGTCCGACAAGTTGCGTCATCTGGTCCTGCAAGCGGTCGAATCTGAAGAGTGCCTCCTCCAGTTTGGCATTGTCCAGGCGGGTGCGAGGCAGATCGAGCCGAAGTTGCGCATATTGCTGGATAATCGATCGCAACTCGGTGCGCGTCGGCTCCCTCAGGAGCCCCGCACACGTGTAAAAGTCGCCGATCGCATTACTGTCCGCCACGACCGCCAGCCGGCGTTCATCGTGTTTGGCGATTGATGTGCCGAAGGCAAAGGCGATGAGCAGACCCATCAGCGCGATGCTTGCGTCATCGAACTTCGATAACTTCACGCGGCCTTTGCGCCCGAGTCTGTGGCCCAGCAATCTACCCGCCTGCCACGCGGCGATAATGGCGATGGCAATAGTTATAGTCGCAAAGCGGTTATTCAGCGTGTCCAAAATGGTGTCCATTGATCTTTTTCCTTACGCATGTTTCAACCGTCGCAACCAGTGAAGGAACCTCCGCACAAGTCTCATCTGTCATTCGGAGCGAGCGAGAAATCCCGAAAATCCGCTCTTTTCCTTCGTTAATCCTGGATTCCTTACTACGCGGACTCCGTTCGAAACGACACCGTGGGTCACCTGAAGTGACTGAGCTGAACCAGGGAGTATGAGTTTGGGATTGTTCAGAATTCCACTTTTGGCAGCAACCGGCTTATTTGAAAGCTCAAGGTGAATTTTTCCGTTCGTGTGGAAAACTGCCCGTAAACCATCCATTCACCGGACACTGAAGTGTCCAATGAGTAACCTTGCGAGAGTTTCCAGACTTTGCCGGCCCCAGCGCTTATCGGTATTGTCGTCGATGTATTATGGCGGAGGTTGAAGGCCAAAATGGCGTCGCTCGATTTCAGATAGTACCCGTCTCCGAGCTGATAACTAATCATCGGCTGGAACGATATCGATGTCACGGGAGCGGAGTGCGATGAGGTGTATGCAAAAGACGTCCCCTGCTGGACAAGACCAGCCAGATTCAGACTCTGAATGCCGCGATACGAAAAACCCAATGCGGGTCCCATTTGCCACGCGCCTTGGCCGGCTTTTTCGGTGGTCGAGGTGGGAAGGACAAAGTATGGGCCAAACCCCCAGCGGAAATTGATTTCTCGCGGGTTCGGCCATGGCGCGACCAAAAGATCCAACAATTGCATGTCGTCGTAACCGGTCACGGTCGCTGGACCTCCGCCCTCCGCTTTCGTCACGATCCTAAAAGTCAATCGGAGGAGTTGCGGAAAGGGGATCAGCGTGGATGGAAAGATCGCGAGGATCGGCCTGATCTGCAAAGCGTTCGGCTGAGCTCTGCTGCCGTATTCGTCCGACGTATAGGAATCCTTGATCTGTACCTGTGTGAGAGTTGCGGTTGGATCGTATTCTCGCTCCGCTAAAGATCCGTCGGAGTCTGGTTTGCCGGCGAACGTCTGCTGCGCGAGAGCTACGGAATGAAACCAGAACGGCACGGCAATGGCGAAGACAATCGCGGACCAGACCGTAGTCCGGTATGCAGTCTTGACTTCAGCCAATGCGGATCCTGAATCGCGCACTCCCCCGAAAACGTTTCATACGCTCGCCTCAACACTTCGCCTAATCCGAACCCTTAATCGAGTTCGCTATGCCGGTCGAAGCAGCAAGAAAACGCTTTAACGACGTTTCAGCGAATACCTATCAGTAGCCGTATCGGCAAAATATCGGACTTTAGTCGTATTGCTTTTCGCGGCTTGGTTCCCCTGCACAAATTGCCCACGCGAAATAGGACTAAGGTCTTATTTTCCCGCCCGGTGTGAACATGCTTGAATCGGGCGCATTCGATAATCGCGCATCGGTGACTGGTTCAGTTGCTGACTCGATATGACGAATTCGCGGCGAATGCGACTCCGTCCGGCCAGCAATTGATGTTTAGTATCAGTCTGGCGGGGAATCCCTGGGGATGAGTTTGAGAGAGCAACTCGTTCTGACTTGACTTAATGGCAAATTAGCAGCGCCTGACAAACCAGAAAACCGAAGCAAAGAAGAGGCTCTTCATTTTCGTCCGCTACATTCGACTGCGCAAAGGCGAGGCGTGCCGCCGGAATTAAAGCCGAACGGAACACTAATCCTGATTCAGAGCGTGCCGGCGTCAGTTTCAAGAGACCAGAAAAAGAAAGACGATGAGCGATCCCAGGAATACGAAGCGCATTCGGCGCGACGTCCTACCCATTCCGGACCAGCCTTATGCCGGCTTTGTGGCCTCCGACGCGAAGGATCCCGATTCCAAATTTGCGCCGATCGAAGAGTTGCGCCCCCCGCCAGGCGCACCAAACGTCTTGATCGTCCTCCTCGATGACGTCGGGTTCGGCGCATCGAGCGCATTTGGGGGACCGTGCCAGACGCCGACCGCTGAACGGCTGGCGGCGAACGGATTGCGCTATACGCGCTTTCACACAACCGCGCTGTGTTCCCCGACCCGCGCGGCGCTCCTATGCGGCCGTAACCATCATATGGTCGGAATGGGCGGAATCACGGAGATTGCAACGTCCGCGCCAGGCTATACTTCGCGTCGGCCGAACTCCATGGCGACGATCGCGGAGATTCTTCGACTAAACGGCTACTCCACGGCGCAGTTCGGCAAGTGCCATGAAGTGCCCGTGTGGGAGACAAGTCCGGTGGGGCCGTTCGACCGCTGGCCCACGGGTTCTGGATTCGAATACTTTTACGGATTTGTCGCCGGCGAGACGAATCAGTGGTATCCCTCGATTCACGAAGGCACACACATGGTCGATCCTCCAGCCTCACCGGAACAAGGCTACCATTTCATGGCCGACATGACGGAGCGTGCAATCGACTGGGTGCGTCAGCAGCGGCTGCTGGCAACGTCCAAGCCCTTTTTCATCTACTTCGCGCCGGGAGCCGCGCATGCCCCGCATCACGTTCCGAAGGAGTGGGCGGACAAATATAAGGGCAAGTTCGATCAGGGTTGGGACAAGCTTCGTGAAGAGATCTTCGCTCGCCAGAAAAAGCTGGGAGTCATTCCCCAGGTCTGCGATCTGACAAAGCGTCTTGTCCAGATTTCCCCATGGGAAGATCAACCCACGGAATTGAAAACTGTCCTGGCTCGGCAAATGGAAGTCTACGCCGGATTCCTCGAGTTCGCTGATTATCACACTGGCCGGCTCATCGACGCGTTCAAACAGTTGCAGGTGTTCGACGATACACTCATCTTTTACATTATCGGCGACAACGGGGCTTCGGGTGAAGGAACTCCGGAGGGCACCTTCAATGAGATCATTCCGTTTAACGGTCTAAAAGCATTGGAGACTACCGACTTCCTGAAAGCTCATATCGACAAACTAGGCAGCCCGGAGTCGTATAATCACTACGCCGTTGGCTGGGCGCACGCTATGGACACACCGTATCAATGGACCAAGCAGGTCGCGTCGCACTGGGGCGGAACGCGTAATGGCACCGTGATTCATTGGCCAAAGCGCATCAGCACCAAAGGTGAGATACGCAATCAATTCCATCATGTGATCGATGTCGCTCCCACGATCCTCGAAGCAGCGCGGCTTCCCGAACCTTATATGGTCAACAGCGTCGCGCAGGTGCCGATGCAGGGCGTAAGTATGCTCTACAGCTTCGACGATCCGAAAGCGGAGGAGCGGCGAGAGACACAGTACTTCGAGATGTTCGGTAATCGCGGCATCTACCACAAGGGCTGGACCGCCGTGACCCGTCATCGCACGCCTTGGATCTTGACTGGAAAGATGCCGCCATTCGACGATGACATGTGGGAATTGTACGACACAAATAAGGACTGGACACAGGCACATGACTTGGCCAAGCAGATGCCTGAAAAGCTTCACGAACTGCAACGCGTGTGGATCATCGAAGCGACACGCAATGGCGTTCTACCGATGGACGATCGCGGCGCCGAGCGCTTCAACTCCGATCTGGCGGGCCGCCCAGTGCTGGTGCGCGGCACGTCACAGATACTCGCCAGAGGCATGGGCGGATTAAACGAAGGTGCGCTCATCAACGTCAAGAACAAGACTCATACCATCACGGCTCAAGTGATCGTACCGCAGGGGAAACCCTGCGAGGGTGTGATTCTGTCACAAGGGGGCTTTGCCGGAGGATGGATTCTCTACGTTAAAGGCGGACATTTGACGTATTGCTACAACTTTGTCGGATTAGAGAAATACATCATCTCGTCAACTGAACCACTTTCAGCCGGCGAACACCAAGTACGAATGCACTTCGCGTATGACGGGGGCGGGCTTGGAAAAGGCGGAACCGCCACGCTCTATACTGACGGAGAAGCGGTGGGCTCGGGCCGGGTCGAAAGAACAGTCGCCATGGTGTTCTCCGCCGACGAGACATCCGACGTGGGCGTGAAGCGCGGCTCTCCCGTAACGGTCGACGTGCCCACCGAGAACAACGCATTCACCGGCACAGTGCAAGTCGTTGCAATCCAAACGGACCTCAAAGAAGATGCAGAGCATCTCATCTCACGCGAAGATCTACTCAACATCCTAATGGCCCGGCAATAGTAGGGGATGGCCAAGCTGTTCGCTATAGATCGAGACTCCCCAGCATAGCCTTCGATGCCAGTTACACCCCATATGCATGCACCAGGGGCTAGACGGAGCCGCCCGGAACGTGAAAGCAACGATGGAAGAGATTATAGAAGTGTTCAATGCGCGATTCGCGGCGTTCGGGCATGTAATCCAAGTGCCTATTCTCGCCGAGGAAGCCGCTGATCCTTCGAGTGCGGATAAGTCCTAAGGCGGCTTGAGTATCCCGCATGCATTCGCCCCTTAAATGCAAGGAATTCCAACAAGCATTGCGAAAACTCCAAGTTGAGCTCGTGAAGCTCCAACTCTGGGTGAGACATAAGGGCCTCAAGGTGGCAGTCGTTTTCGAAGGGCGTGATGCAGCCGGCAAAGGAGGCATCATCAAGCGGATTACCGAGCGCGTCAGCCCGCGCGTGTTCCGCGTTGTCGCGCTGTCCGCCCCGACAGAGCGCGAAAAATCGCAAATGTACATCCAACGGTACATTCCACATATGCCCGCCGCGGGCGAAATCGTGATCTTCGACCGTAGCTGGTACAACCGTGCGCTCGTCGAGCGAGTTATGGACTTTTCCACCAAGGAAGAGGTGAAATATTTTCTCCGCATTTGTCCCGAAGTCGAGAACGCTTTGGTCCATTCTCAGATCATTTTGATCAAGTACTGGATCGAAGTGAGTCAAGATGAGCAAACACGCCGATTCCTGGCGCGGATTCATGACGGTCGCAAAACCTGGAAGCTCAGCCCGATGGACCTCGAATCCCATCGTCGGTGGTATGACTATTCGCGCGCCCGAGACGCGATGCTAGCCGCCACCGATACTGAAGTTGCGCCCTGGCATATCGTGATGGCGGACGACAAGCGTCGTGCCCAGCTTAACTGCATAGCGCATCTTCTCAGCCTGATTCCATACGAGGGCCTGCCTCCTCGAAAAGTCCGCCTGCCAAAGCGACAGAAGCCGAACGGCTATAGGGAACCGAGGCGACGCTATAATTACGTTCCAGCCGTCTATTGAACCACTTGCGTGCCGGAAAATACGCAAGAGCGTCGCGCTCAACGCAGCTCACGCCAACCTCAATCCCGAGGGCATGCACGTCACATAGATGGGCCGAGACCATTTGCTGGCGTGATTTTGCATCGGCCGAACACCGCAATGGCGGCTAACGGGTAAGCAACTTTCGCCCGACGGCATCTCTACTTTGGGCTTTGACTCGTCCCGGTTCGTCCTTCGGCCTGACTAGGACCAAAGTCCTATTTCCCACTCCAGACCTCGCTTGCAATGATGCACGTGTGTGGCATGGCGGCTGTCAAACCCGGAATGGACATCATTAATTCAAGCGTCGAGCAGGGTTCTGTTTTATTCCGCAGGGCGGATGACACCCTGATCGTGGGTCTATCAGGGCCGTGGCACCTTCGGCGTGATATCCCTGCAGTCAGGCTGCTGACGAGCGAGTTGCGCGCGAACCCATTACCCAAGCGACTGTCCTTTGATACTAGTCAACTGACCCATTGGGACACTGGACTGATTACCTTTCTCACCCAAGCGGCTGAGTTCTGCCGCGCTCACGAAATCACCGAAGATCGCGAAGGCCTTCCCGATGGTCTAAGACGCCTGCTGGCGCTGGCCGAGGCGGTGCTTGAGAAGAAGGGCGCGCGCTCCGAGTCTTCGCGGGCCTCGTTCTTTGACCGCGTTGGGAGCGCGAGCATCGGGTACGCTTCGTCAGCGCACGAGTTTCTCGCATTCGTGGGCGAACTCACGGTCGCGTTCGGCAGATTCGTTCGGGGCAAGGCACGCTACCGGAGAATTGACCTGCTCGAAGCAATCCAGCAGTGCGGGGCCGATGCGGTGGGCATTGTTAGCCTGATCGCTTTCCTGGTCGGCGTAATCCTTGCCTTCATGAGCGCGGTCCAACTATCCCAGTTCGGTGCGGCGATCTACGTGGCCGATCTCGTCGGTATCGGAATGCTACGAGACATGGGTGCGATGATGACCGCGATCATCATGTCAGGACGGACCGGGGCCGCCTTCGCCGCAAAGCTTGGCACGATGAAGGTGACGCAAGAGATTGATTCGTTCACAACTATGGGCATTTCCCCACTGGAATTTCTTGTACTCCCGCGCACGCTCGCCTTGATCCTGATGATGCCGTTGCTATGCCTGTTCGCCGACCTGGTCGGAATACTGGGTGGCATGTCTGTCGGTGTGGGTATGCTCGACCTCTCCGTGGCCAACTATGTGCGGGAAACCATATCCACTTTTACCCTCACCAACCTTTTCGGCGGGCTATTCAAGGCGACAGTCTACGGCGTCCTGATAGCTATAGCGGGATGCCTTCGAGGTTTTCAGTGCGGGAATAGTTCCTCCGCGGTTGGGGATGCGGCCACTGAGGCGGTGGTGACCTCGATCGTGCTGGTCGTGCTCGCCTGCGGGCTGTTTTCGGTGGTTTTTAGTCTCCTCGGAATCTGAGCCAAGATCGCAATGGCAACGGAAAGCAGCGCCGCTTATACGCAGGCGTCCGAAGGCGAAGCGCATATCATTGTTCGAGATCTGACGATGGCATACGGCAGCTTTGTCCTGATGCGCGACCTCAACTTTGTGGTCCGCCGCGGCGATATCTTCATCATCATGGGTGGCAGCGGATGCGGAAAGAGCACGCTTTTGCGATATCTGATCGGGTTGAAGGAAGCGGACACCGGAGAAATATTTTACGAAACTGTAAACTTCACCAAAGCGGAACCTGAAGTACGTCAACGACTACTGCGCCGGTTCGGCGTGCTTTATCAGGGCGGCGGGCTTTGGAGTTCGATGACGCTGGCGGAAAACATCGGACTGCCGCTGGGCGAATTCACCGATTTAACGCCCGCGCAAATCCGGGAGGTCGCGGCTTTCAAGCTATCGCTGGTCGGACTTAAAGGTTTCGAAGATTATTATCCCAACGAGATCAGTGGCGGCATGCAGAAGCGCGCTGGGCTGGCGCGCGCGATGGCTTTGGATCCTCAGGTGCTGTTTTTTGACGAGCCCTCCGCGGGCCTCGATCCCATCAGCTCGCGCCTGCTCGACAATCTGATTCTGGAACTCCGGGAAAGTCTTGGGGCCACGATCGTTATTGTCACGCATGAGCTGGCGAGCATTTTCACGATTGCCAATAACAGCGTGTTTCTGGACGCTGAATCACGCACGCAGATAGCCACCGGCGATCCTCATGAGATGCTAAGGAACTCTCGCGATCCGCGCGTACGAAAATTCCTGACTCGCGGTCAGGAGGACGGTAATCCGGTTAACGCAAGTGGCTAAACGGGTCAGTCCAGCCACTATCGGTGTCTTTGTCGTCGCCAGCCTGGCGATTCTAGTTGTCGCTGTCGTTATCGTCGGTTCAGGACGCTTGTTCAGGAAGCAGGTGATGTTTGTCTGCATGTTCGAGGGCGATCTCAACGGACTCAAAGTAGGCTCACCGGTAAAGGTGCGTGGCGTGCAGATCGGCACGGTCAGTTCGATCAGGCTAAGATTATCACCCTCGGAAGGGCGGCTGCGTCCGAATGCCCGGGGGGTCCGGTTACCTGTGGTAATCGAAATCGATCGCTCTCAGATTGTGGCACTTGGCGGAACGGGAGGAGCCCTGCGGAAAGCCGGCTACGAGGCTCTGATTCAGCAGGGATTGCGTGCACAACTCAAGGTCGAGAGTGTTCTGACGGGATTGCTCTATATTGACCTCGATCTCCATTCGGGAGCTCCGCTGGATTTGGTGCTCGTGCCGGGCAGCGGACCATACCCGGAGATCCCCACGGTTCCAACCACAATGGAAGCGGTCCAGGAGCAAGCAACCAAGGCGCTGGCGCGATTTGAAGAAATTGATTTCACGGGTCTGATCTTATCCATTACTCAGGCCGCCAATTCCTTTAAGAACCTCGCTGCTTCACCCGATCTTAAACTCACGTTGGAGTCAGTGCGGGAGTCTACAGCGACTCTCAACCGCACGCTCACATCGGTGCGCTCGGCTGTCGCTAACGCCAACGGCAAGCTGGGTCCGCTCGTGGCGGGTCTGACGAGAAATTCTCAGCAAGTTGATCTGACCCTGAAACAAACTCGTGCGGCCATAGTGGCTCTGCAATCTACGCTCTCTCCCGACTCTCCGCTCGCCGTGCACCTGAACGAAGCGCTCGATCGGCTTTCTGACACCGCGCAATCGGTCCAGGAGCTAAGCGACTATCTGCAACAAAACCCATCTTCTTTGATTCGCGGAAGATACGTACCAGACAAAGAGCGATAAAGGATGGGCATTCGCGGCAATTTGATTCTGCTTGCATTCTCGATCGTGGTTTTCGGCTGTTCTCCGCTTGCGCCGCGCCCCGATCAGACGAAGTTTTTCATCCTGGCACCACTCTCCGATCCGGCGTCGGCCCCAATATCAACCGCGGCGCTCAGTTCACAGTTGTCGATCGGACTCGGTCCCATCAATTTCCCCGGTTATCTGCGTCGCTCTCAGGTGGTGACTCGCACCGCGCGCGGTCAGATCGAGCTTTCCGCTGAAGATCGCTGGGGTGAACCGCTTGACAGGAATTTCAAGCGCGTCCTTTCGGAAAATCTGGCTGAGTTACTGAACACCTATCGCATTCACCAATATCCATGGAGCAGCATGACTCCGCTGGACTACGTGGTCACGGTCGATGTGCGGAATTTTGAAACGACTTCCGACGGCGGATCGGAACTGAAAGCGATATGGATCATCAAGGATGGGCGCAATGGGCGGGATTTGTACGTATCTGAGACGAATGCGAACACGCCCACGAACGGCGCTAACGGCGTATCCGTCGCGCTGAGCAGCGACCTCGCCACACTCAGCCGCGCGATCTCATCGCAAATGAAAGAACTCAGCCAG
Organism: Binataceae bacterium (SeqCode); assembly: GCA_050736615.1. GTDB lineage: Bacteria > Desulfobacterota > Binatia > Binatales > Binataceae > JBOHWJ01. Next base: position 22,463 of record JBOHWL010000282.1, read on the forward strand.
CAGCAAGGGGCGGCGCTGAACTAATCGAGCACAGATTTGGATCAGACAGCGGCCAAGGTGACCAAATTGACCGCCGTTCAGCCATTGCAATCTCGACTTATCGCGTTCGACGCTGTCCTTTTGATGACCGGACCCGGTCCGGTTTTTCGGAATTATCCGGGCCTTGTTTCGGCGTTTTGAGACCGCTCACCTTCCGGAAGATTTTTCATCCTCGCCCCTCACTGGCTTTAAGGGTCAAGCGAAGAATCGCACTTTCGCTTTCCGTTTGTCTCAACGCCGACGATCGACTATCTTTAGAGGCGATACCATCAGCGACAGCACACTCTTATGGACAAGAATGGCGCAATTTGATGGGCAAAGGCCACATGGAACCTGATTGGCGATTGTACCAAGCCTAGCCCCGGCAAGCACTGCCACGCAGAACGCCTGAGCTTGTGGCTTTAGCCATAGCGTTATGAGGAGGGGTCGCGGTCGCCGTCCATTCTTAATGTGCTTGACCGAGTAGATATGTCAGCCTGCCCTCGTGACAGGTTGGAGCGTGTTCTGATATCAATTTCTGCGGATCCAATCTGCGAGGTGGCGAGGTGCGGGCACGAGGAGCAAGCCAGCTAGCCCTTAGCGTTCATCGTCTGCAAACCGACAAGTCGGCGATTCTCGAATGCCAGGATAATCTCGCGTTCATGCGTGCGCTGCCGGACGCGAGTATGAAGCTTATCGTAACGTCTCCTCCTTATAATATCGGCAAGTCTTATGAGCAACGCGGACCGTTGGAACGGTACGTCCAGCAGCAAACGGCAGTGATTGCGGAGTGTGTCCGGCTGCTTCATCCGCAGGGGTCAATTTGCTGGCAGGTTGGCAATCATGTCACCGCAAGTGAGATCGTACCGCTGGACATTCCATTGTATCCAATTTTCAAAAGCCACGGGCTGCGGCTGCGAAACCGAATCGTGTGGCATTTCGAGCATGGCCTGCATTGCTCGAAGCGTCTGTCGGGCCGGTACGAAACGATCAATTGGCTCACAAAGTCAGACGATTACACATTCAACCTCGATCCTATTCGGGTGCCGTCGAAGTATCCGGGCAAGAAATATTTCAAGGGGCCAAAGCGCGGGCTATTGTCCTGCAATCCCAACGGCAAGAATCCGGGCGATGTCTGGATATTCCCGAACGTCAAAAACAACCACATTGAGAAGACCGCCCATCCCTGCCAGTTCCCGATTGAACTCGTCGAGCGGTTAGTGTTGGCGCTCACGAGTCGCGGCGACAAGGTCCTTGATCCTTACGTTGGCGCCGGGTCAAGCGTAATCGCCGCGATCAAGCATGATCGGATTGGTTACGGCTGCGACATAGTTCAGGAGTACATCAATCTCGCGTGGGAACGCGTTCATCAGTTCCGCGCAGGCTTTTTACGGACCCGGCCAATGGGCAAGCCAGTCTATGACCCGGCGAAGCCCTATGGCGGGCATCGATGAAAATCGCCGCGCAGCATCAACACGCAAACTGAGATCGCCTTGGGGGCGATGTTCCCCGGCGGCCTGGCCTATCGGCGCGCCGACAGCGACGCGCCGAATGATCGCTATCGCCTATGGGAAGTACCCGGCGCGAGCCACGTATCGAATGACGGCAAGGCCGCTGTGATCACGCTGCAGTTAAATGACGCGGAACTCGAGGGGATACTGCCGGCACAACTGGCGCCGATCGGATGCACGCATCAGCAATTCGTCAGTGGTCCCGCGACTGGCGTGCCCGGGGTGGTGGACCCCAACAATTTTCCTTTCTCGTATGTCGCGAATGCGGCCTTCGCCGATCTGACCAAATGGATCGATTTCGATATTCCACCACCGCGTGCGAAGCGTATCGAACTGACTGACACGACGCCGCCCGCGGTGGCCGTCGATCAATTCGGCAACGCCTTGGGAGGCGTGCGCACGCCGTTCCTGGACGTTCCGACCGCGACCTATAGCCCCGCGGATACGGTGGCTCACACGACCGTGTTTTCCGGCTTCTGCATCCTGTATGGCTACAATACGCCCTTCAGCGATGCGACGCTGGATTCGCTTTACAAGAATCACTTCGATTACGTCGTCAGGGTCGTGCTGGATACTTATGGCCTGGTGGCGCGAGGCTTCTGGCTTCCGCCCGACGCACAAACCGTCGTCACCCAGGCGTTACAGTCCGACGTTCCGTAGGGAAGCTCTTCACAGGAGTTAATCTGTCGTTCCGAGCGTAGCGAGGAATCCCGGATCCTTTGGTTTTTTCCGGGGGGCTTTAGCGGGATTCTTCACTGATTTTAGTGCGCTCGCAGACTCGTGGTCCTGGACGCGACTCGGGGACTCGTACTCCCAAACGCAGCTCGCGGCGCCTTCGGCTTCGCTAATGCGCTCGGCTCCACTTCGCTCGGCCTGGTGCTTTTCGTACAGGGTGTGGAGACCGGGCAGGCCCATCAATCGTGATGATTATGCATTTTCCAACACCTCATTGGCGAATAAGCGAGCATGGGGATTTGGCAGTCGTTAATGGGCAATGTCGTGGTCGGTGAGATGGACCTGGAAGCCGCGGCTGGCCAGCCGCGCGGCCAGTTCCCGCGCCAGCACCGGCGAGCGATGGCGTCCGCCGGTACAGCCCAGCCCGATGGTCAGGTAGCTTTTGCCCTCGCGTTGATAGAGCGGGAGCAGAAAATCGAGCAGGTGTCCGACGTGTTCGATAAATTGCCGCGCCTCCGGCTGTGCCATCACGTACGCGCGCACTGGCGCATCAAGGCCGCTCAACGGCCGTAGCTCGGCGACAAAGAACGGATTGGGAATAAAGCGCACGTCGAGAATCAGATCGCATCCGACCGGCTGTCCATATTTGTAGCCGAACGAAACCAGCGCCAGCGCCATGCTATCGCCGGTCTTCGCGCCCATCACCGCCGCCGTGATGATCTCGCGCAACTCGTGTACCGTGCGCGTGGTGGTGTCGATGACGCGCGTCGCGCGCTCGCGCATCTCGGCCAGCGCCAATCTCTCGCGCGTGATACTGTCGGCCACGCTGAGTCCGCTTTGCGCAAGCGGATGCGGCCGGCGGGTTTCCGAATAGCGGCGCGCCAGGACGTCGTCGGAAGCGTCCAGAAAGAGAATTTCAGGACGGAACCCGTCGCGTTCGAGTTCAGCGAACACCTGCGGCCAGCGCGGAAAAAAAATCTTCTCGCGGGCGTCGATGCCGAGCGCGACCCCGATTAATTGCGGCTCGTGGCTGGTGGCAAGCTTGACCACCGACGCGGCCAGCGCCACCGGCAGATTATCGACACAATAGAAACCCAAATCCTCCAGCACGCGCATCGCCGACGCCCGCCCCGAGCCAGACACGCCGGTGACGATAATCAGGCGACGCGGCGGCATTCCATGCCGGCGGCCGGAAGAGCGCTCGCGTTGCTTGGGAGCTGTTGCATGAACGACCGTCCTCATCGGATGCCGCAGCCATTTCCGATCCTGCAGAGTGGCGAGAACTCTCCTGGCCGCAATTGATTAGCCGACGGGCCGCAACGCCTTGCTAATAGCGGCTGTCCTCCTCGCTGATGATTCGATAAATTTCGGCGGCCTCCGTCGCCTTCATCAGGCTTTCGCGAAAAGCGGCGTCCTTGAACAGGCGCGAAACGCGCGCAAGCGCTTTCAGATGCAGGCTGGTGGAATCTTCCGGCGCGACCAGCACGAAAAACAGATGGGTCGGGCCGCCGTCGAGCGATTCAAAGTCGACCCCCCGCCGGTGACGTCCGAAGGCGCCGAGGATGTGATCGACGCCGCTGATTTTGCCATGTGGAATCGCGATGCCGTCGCCGATCGCAGTGGAACCCAGCCGTTCGCGCTCAGCCAGCACGGCGGCGAGATTGTCCACTTGGATTTCGCGATGTTTGACGGCCAGACGGGCCGCCAGTTCGTGCAGGATTTCCGGCTTGGACTGGCCTTGCAAGTCCGGTTCGATGTTCTCCGGATCGAGGATTTCAATGATCTTCATTTTGTCGCGGGCGGCCTGACAAACTCGTTTTCAGGAACAGCTCCCTTCTGACGGTGCCCCAGCGGCGGGGCACCGCTCGAGCGAATCGAAAAATAGCCACGGCTCGCGCCGACGCGAGCCGGCCGAGACCGGTCTCAGACGCGGCTCAAGTTCGACCCCGGGGCCAACTCCTCGGCCGCGCTCAGCACCTCGCCCGCCGATGGCGCGCGCACTTTGCTGGCTTTAACCTTGCCTAAACGGCCCTTAAGCTGGCGTCCGACCTTATCGGTGAGCAGGTCAATAACCGAATAGAGGTCCTTGGTCTCCTCCTGCGCGCTGACGGTGAGGCGTCCAGACTTCACAGTAACTTCGCCATGCTGGCGATATTTGTCAACTGAAAGGATCAGATGCACCTCGCAGGCGCGCTTGAGATAGCGCGCGAGATGGGCAAGCTTGCGTTCAGCATAGGTCCGGAGCGCGTCGGTGGGTGCGACGTGGCGGAAAGTGACGATCACTCCGGCCGGCGGTAAGGCGGCCCGGCGCGAGGAGCGGCGCGCCTTGCGCGCCAGCTTGCGGCTGCTTTTCCCTTCACGTGCTTTGGTCATAGGCGATTGACCTCTCTTCATGGCCGGCCGGCGCGAGCCCACGACGACGGCTTGTTCGCCGCGACGGCGCAATACCCCGTGGCGACGAAATGAACCGGCATGGTCTGCAACCGGCATGTTTATGAACGTAAGCCATAACGGACGTTCGCGCTGCCATGCTAACCCGGCTTTTTGCGCCGGCTGGAGGCGAGGATGCCGAGCGCCTGGCGATATTTCGCCACGGTTCGCCGCGCGATATTGATTTGGCCACGGCGCAGGATGTCGGCGATGGCCTGATCGGAGAGCGGGTTGTCGTTGCCCTCGGCGGCGACCAGCCCGCGGATTTTCTCTTTGACCGTTTCCGCGCTGATGTCCTCGCCGTCCGTGGCTTTGACCCCCGAGGTAAAAAAGAACTTGAGCTCGAAGATCCCTTGCGGCGTGTGTGCGTACTTGTTGGCGGTGGCGCGGCTGATGGTCGATTCGTGCATGCCGATATCCTCGGCGACGTCTTTGAGCACGAGCGGTCTGAGATGGCTGACTCCGTGTTCGAAAAAGGCGCGTTGGAAATTGACGATCGAGTTGGCCACCTTGAAGATGGTCTGTTGGCGCTGGTAAATCGATTTCACCAGCCATCGCGCTGAACGCAAGCGTTCCTGCAAATACTCCTTGGTCGCCGCCGGCGCCGAGCCGTCGTTGAGCACGCGCTGATAATAATTGGCCAGCCGCAGGCGCGGCACCGCGCTCTCGTTGAGCGTGACCATGAACTCGTCGCCGATTTTCTGGATGAAAACGTCGGGCACGATATAAGCCGGTTCCTGGCCGCCGTAATCGCGCCCCGGCTTGGGCTCGAGCACGGAGATGATCCTGGAGGTCTCGGCCACCATCTCGAGCGTGACGCCGAGCGCCTTGGCGATTTCGCCATAGCGATGTTTTTCGAGCAGATCGAGGTGGTTCAGCACCACGCGCGCCGCCAGCGACTCCTCCATGCCAAGATTGGCCAGCTGGCTGTAAAGGCATTCGCGCAAATCGCGAGCGCCGACACCCGGCGGATCGAGCCGCTGTACGCGTTTGAGGACGCGCTCAACATGGGCCACGTCGGTTTCGAGTTGGGTTGCCAATTCCTCCAGCGGGGTTTCCAGATAGCCGTCGTCGCTGAGATTATAGATGATAGTAGCGCCGATACGCTGGTCGGTCTGGTCGAGCGCCGACAGCCGCAATTGCCAAATCAGATGATCTTCGAGCGAAGTTTTGCGGGTCAGCGTATTTTCGAGCGTGCGGCGGTCGTCGTCCGGGTCGGCGGCTTCGCCGTCCTGCCAGTTATTGGAGTAATTCTCCAGGTATTCGCGCCAATCCAGCTTGTCGAGCCGGTTGAGCTCGCGCAATTCGACGGCGGCGTCCGGCGCTTCGGTCGCGAGCGTTTCCGGGGACCGTTCCTCGACGGCCGGTTCCCATTCTTCGTTGGCGGGGTTGATTTCGGGTTCGGGCGCCAACGGCTCGGCCGCGGCCGGGGTTTGCTCGTCCGGTTCGTTTTCGCCATTGGCGGCGGCTTCGGCCACGCTCTGGTCGAGCGGCTCGAGCATGGGGTTCGAGTCGAGCTCGCTTTGCACCACCGCTTCCAATTCCGGCAAAGACAACTGGAGAATCTTGATCGCCTGCTGTAGCTGCGGCGTCATCACCAATTGCTGACGGAGCCGCAAATCTTGTCCGAGCTTTACTTCAAGAGCCATTAACCTGGTGGCATTTACGGCGCCGGGTCGGCGGAGACCTGATTACCGCCGGCGGCCTGCACGCCTCCGGTGGCGCGACGCGTTGACTGATTATCACCGCTTTTCGTCGAGCGAGGGAAGAACACCGCGCGCGCGTCGCCATCGACCACGCTCTGGCCCGTTTGCAAATAGACCGTAATTTTACTGCCGGTGACCTGGTCAGCGCCGTTGTGGGCCACCGGATGACCGGTCAAGGCAATCGTATGGTCGGTTTGATTCAGCACCGCGTGATCGCTGGTGACCCAGCGTCCGCCCTGGCTCATCCGCACGTTGCCGTCGGCAATCGCCTGATCAATTTCATGCGCCTGGGTATATTTGACCAACAAGGAATTGGTGGTGAGCACACCGCCCGCCTGCACCACCCGCACGTGTCCTTTGAAGCGCACGGTGTTGTTCTTGTAATCGAGCGACAACGAATCCGCAGTGATGCTGATCGGGCCGTGATTGGCGGAGAATTGAGGAAACGGCGAGCTGTCGTCGTTTTGGGTATTTTTATCGTTCGGATTATTAGTTTTGGCCTTGACGGATGGCCCCGGCGAGCGCGGCTTGGCTGTTTTCGCGTGCCCCGCAAGCTTGGGCGCCTGACTGGCCGCCCTAGGGGTGGAAGCGCCTGACGCGGGCTTCGAAACTGATGCTTCATCCGCTTGCGCCCAGGCTTGCGAAGCTCCCGCCGTCAGGCTGACGCCTGTGACGAGAACCACGCCGAGCAGTATCGGCGCGATGAGCGATGCGGCGCGGGCCAGGAAAGTTCGCGCGCCGTCCCGTGTATTTGGATTGGGGCTTCCGGATTTAATCATCAATGCGACTTCCGGACTCGTTCGTTAGTTACGCCGCACACAGGCCTTCTCCGTCATTCCGAACGGAATCCGCGAAATGAGGAATTCCGGATGAACTTGGGAAAAGAACAAACTTCCGGGATTCTTCGCCGCGTTGGGAATGACAAAGAATACTTGCGCGGAGCTTCCCTAGAAGGTCTTGCTGACGCCACCTTTTTGCCCCGGCGTGAAACGGCTGTTCACTTGGGCGAGCAAATTGAAGATTTGCGTGCGTGGATGCCCGCTCAGGCCAACACCGGTCACCGTCATGCCGTCGCCCACGATTTTGACCAGGCCCGGCGCATGCAATTCGTCACGGTCGGGCAGAAAGGTTGCGTCCGGCGTGGTCAACACATAATTGGCGTAATTCACGGTAATGCCGCCATGGAGATCCGCGCGGTCAACATGGTTGCCATTCATTTTCAAATCGACTTCGGGGGCGGTGAGCAGGGTCTCTTTGCCATCCTGAAACAGGGTCAAACGCGCGTCCTTAAGCACCATGCTGGTTTTGCCGGCCGCGTAGTTGGCGTCGCGCGCGGTCAGCACCCATTGCCGCTGACCGCCTTTCATCTGCGTCCAATGGAAATTGTGAGCGTGCAGTAAAGCGCCCGGCATCATGCCGGCGGCGCGCTGAAGCGTCTCGCCGACCGACCGATGCCGCACCACCCAGACCGTGACAATCAGGATCGCGGTCAGCGCGACAATTCCGCAAAACGCAAGCGTTTTGGCAATACGCCTGGGACTCATCCGAACATCCCCCAACCGAATCGACGCTATCAGCCAGCCTTTTTTGAGTAAACCACGTGATGAGCCGCGCGGCGACTCGTGCGGGACTGGTTAAAAGAGTTGAGCAAATTCGGGGCGCCGTCTATACGTGCTAAGCTCGAGCGAAGAGCTGGCGCGGGTCATTGGATGAACTAGCCGCGAGCGGAATGCCGCGCGCCGGCGGCGGAATAAAAATCTCTTATTGCTTGATTACGGCTCTTTATTATAAAAAGATAAACAGCCGAGTGGCGCTTACGCGCATGCGATGGAAGGCCAACAATGCGGAGGGGTTTCGATGAACAAGATTTTGGTGCTTCAATTGGAAGCCATCAGCCAGGCGGCCGCGATTTGTTCGCAAACCATTCGAGACTATCCGGCGTCGGGGCGGAAATTCGCGGATATCTCCCGGTTTTTCGGCAATGTCCTGTTTGAATTCGAAAAACTGGCCGAGGCCAACGCCGCCGACTGGCCGCGGGTTTTCCATGAGGATGAAGCCGGCGCCGCCCCGGCTGACGACGAGGATGAGGACGACCCGGGGATGTTGAACTGAGGGAGCCGACCTTTTTTACCCCGCATTCGCTCTTTTTCATAAGGTTAGGATTTTTCGGGGCTAAACAGGATTTTCGCGAGGTTAAAAATGATCGCGCCATGAGCGGCAATGGTAATCACAAAGCGGATCTTAAAAGACAAAGGCTGCGCGAGCTCCATGAGCGCAACGCCGCCGGGCGCGCCATGCTCGACGACTTCAAACGGCGCGCACGCAATCGCGTGGAAACCAAAATCGACAGCTTGACGTATTTAAAGGTAGGCAATCGCCTGGTGACCCGCGGGGAACTGATCCAGGTTTTTCAAGAGCTCGCGCAGATTGGATGTGGCGCTTTCATCGTCGGCCGCAAGGGTCGCTCGACGCGCTTTCACTGGAGTATCGCCCTGACCAGTGTGGGCCGCGTGGCCGCCGGCGAGGAGGTGCCGCTCGAGGCGATTTCCGAAGAAGAGCGGGAGCTGGCCAAACTTCCCGAAGAGGAAGTTGAGACCTACGCCTTCCCGCTACGGCCCAACTTGAAAGTCGAGCTCGAATTGCCGATCGACCTTTCCTTCATGGAAGCTTCACGGCTGGCCGACTTTATCAAGACGCTGCCGTTTGACCGCAAATCAAGTGATCAGGGCTGAGGTACCTTCATGGCACAACAGGGCGAAACCAATGCCGTTGCCCACCAAGACGGTGTGACGTTCGATTCCGTAATGTCGATCGCGCTCTCCGACCTGCTCGCGTGCTCGGAATGCGATGAGCCTACGGCGATTCTGGTGGTTGGTCACGACGAAAGCCACATGGGGCTAATCCCCTATTGTGCCGCGTGCTATCAGGTTTCATGCTTTTCGGAAGAACCCGTCCATCAGATATTTCCAACTCATTGACGTTACGAGCTGCGAATCCGGCCGACGAACTGCCATGAGAAGCAAGGACCCGTCTTTGCACGCAATCACCTATTGACGTACATGCGGCGCTAGTTCGATTTTGCCGGATTCATGGCAGCGCTACTGCCTCTTTCTTTGCGCGAGTCTTTAGAATGATCACGCCACATCGCGGCGGCCGTCGACGACGCGGACGATTTCGACCTCCTTGATCGGGCTGTCATCGGTATCGGGATGCGTCTGGTAGAGAATGAGGTATGGGCCTTCGCGGAGGATACGCAACGCAGGCCGTACATCGGGACGGCGTGCCCCCATCCTCGGGTAATGAACCAGTCGATTGGCTTTGTTTTCGATATTCGTGAATGCCGCTCCGCAGCGTCCGGGTCATCCAGCCCAACGAATTCATAGATGAGCAGATCTTCGCGCGCGTGCGGATGCCAAATCAGCTTAGCCACCATCGTTGGGTATTTTTCTGGCCGCCGCTAGGCGCTGGCGTGCCTCACGCCTCAACTCAGCGAACTCGAGCGGGACTGCCGGACCGCTGGCCAAGCCCTCGTCCCACAATCGCCGTAGCCGTTTGAGGTCTTCTCGCCGCAGTTCGCTTCTGAATTGCCAATCGCGGATGGCTTCGCGGACGATTTCGCTGGTGGTTGCGTATTCGCCGGCGTCAACCGCGGCCTTCATTGCGGCTAACTGTTCACTGGCCAGAGCGACACTGAATCTTATGAATATTCGACATGTCGGCCTCAGCAGTCGGCAGCAATTTTTACTACCTTTTCATAATGAACACCGCAGGCGCCCGCCAACCCCAACGACAGCGCCTTGTGTTATGAACCGTGAACTCGATGGCGCAATCAGGCGGGTTCTTCCTCGGCTTCTTGCAAGGTCGCGGTGGGCAGAATCGCGGACGGCAAGTCCTCTAAAAAACGCGACACGCGACCCATCACGTAGCCCTGTGCGCGATCGAACATGTAAATCGGATAGGAAATATACAGCTCGTCACGCGCGCGCGTGCTGGCGACGTACATCAGGCGCCGTTCCTCCTCGATTGCTTCGGCACCGACGCTCATTGGGCCGGGAAATCTGCCGTCGGCCGCCCAAATCAGAAACACCGCGCGCCATTCGAGCCCCTTGGCGGAATGGATGGTGCTGAGCGTGACGCGGCCTTCTTCGGGCACGACCGCGAGGACGTCGCCAATCGAATCACTCGGCGGCTCGAGCGCCGTATCAGCCAGCATCGCCGCCAGACTACGGTAGCGTGTGGTGAGGTTGTGAAAGTGTTCGAGATCGCGTTCGCGCTTGGGATAATCGTCGGGATACGCCTCGCGCATCAGCGGCAGATAGTATTCCAACACGGCGCCGAGTTGTTCCGCGGGTGACGCCTGTCCGCTTCGTAACTCGCCCAGCAGCGCGCCCACCCGTGCGCATGCGACGGCGCTCCCGGCCCGGGTGATTTTAGCGCTTAAGAGCGCGGTTTCCGGTTCCGGCACCTTGATCAACTCTTCGATCAGCCGTTCTGCACGGCGGCTGCCAATCCCCGGGATGAGCATCAGCACGCGCAGCCATGAGACCGCGTCGGCCGGATTGACGATCACGCGCAGATGGGCCAGCACGTCCTTGATATGGGCGGTTTCGATGAATTTGAAGCCGCCGCGCTTGATAAACGGGATGTCGCGGCGCTGCAGTTCGAGTTCGAGATCGAAGGAATGGAAGCTGGAGCGGAACAGCACCGCGATCTCGCCGAGTTCGACGCCGTCCTCGCGCAATTCGAGAATGCGCTGGGCGACGAAACGCGACTGCATATGCTCGTCACGCGCCCGCACCAGGATCGGGCGCGGCTCGCCGCGGCGATTGGTGAACAGCGTCTTGGTGTATTTCTCGCCGGCGCGCGCGATAAGTTCGTTGGCGACATCGAGGATGCCCTGGAGCGAGCGGTAGTTTTCCTCGAGCTTGATTATGCGGGTGTTGGCGAACAACGCGGGAAACTCCATGATGTTGCGAAAATTGGCGCCGCGAAAGGAATAGATCGATTGCGCGTCGTCACCCACCGCCATCACGTTGCCATGGCCGGCGCCCAGCAGCCGCACCAGTTCGGCCTGGATCAGGTTGGTATCCTGGTACTCGTCGATCATGATGTAGCGATAGGTCGCGGACAGGCGCCGGCGCACGTCCTCATCCCGGCGCATCAGCTCAGCCAGCAAATAAAGCAGGTCGTCATAATCGAGCAGGCCGCGTTCGCGTTTATAGCTGTCGTAATTTTGCGCCAGCTTCAGGATCTCGCCTTCGAATTCATGCAGATGCGGGAAATCGCGCACGATTTCGTCGGCGAGTTCGCGCGCTTTGTTGCGCGCCATGCTGATGGCGTCGGAAATCGTGCCTTTTTTCGGAAAACGCCGCTCCTTCGAGGCGAGCCCCATGCGTGTGCGCAACAGGTTAATCACGTCCTCCATGTCGGAACGGTCGAGGATGGTGAAATTGGGCTTGAGCCCGAGCGCGCCGCCATAGCGTCGCAGCACCAGGTTGGCAAACGAATGGAAGGTGCCGCCGGCCACTTCACCAGCCCGCTGGCCGACCAGATGCTCGACGCGCCGCAACATCTCCTGCGCCGCGCGCCGCGTGAAGGTGAGCAACAGAATCGCGCCCGGAGGCACGCCGCTTTCGATCAAACGGGCGACGCGATAAATCAGCGTGCGGGTCTTGCCCGAGCCGGCTCCCGCGATCACCAACAAGGGGCCGTCGCGATGGACCGCCGCCGCGTACTGCGCCGGGTTCAGCACTTCCTTATATTTGATCCGGAAGTTGGCTTCGGCCGTCGCGGGCGTTTCCCTGAGTACGATTACCTTGTCCGTCACGCGTAGCGAATTCTATCATGCGCGCGACGCGATTCCTCGCTGTCCCGCCGTTCAGAACGGACTGTAGCCGGAGCCCTCGCCCGGCGGCGTCTTGATGCCGTAACGCTGAATATCCTTATACACCTGGTCGAAGGACTGTCCGCCGCCGCTATATTCCGGCGGCGCGTTGGCGTAGGCCGGCGGCGTCTCGTAAGACGGCGGGGTGCTCGCGTCGGAGGGTGGCTCGCGCGTGGGCGCCGGGGGCGCTTTCAACTGCACGATCTCGGGCCGTATCACGATGCGATTTTCCACCGTGAGATGCGGCTGCTTAAGAAATTTGAGCGCTTTTTTTTGCGCGTCGCGCTTGCCGAACGGCGTGGCGACGAACCCATAGAGCATCACGCGCTTGCCCGCCGCACCGGTCAGCACTTGCCCGCCCACCAGCGGCAGCCGATGTGCGCGGAGATAAGCCGTAAGCGCCTGGCTGGTTTTGCGCTCGACCGTATACTCCTGCGCGTTGGCGGCACTCGCGCCGGCCGTCAGCACCATCAACGCGCATAGCAAAGCAACCAGCCGGCTCATGAATCGGGCTGGAAATTGCCGCCGCATCTGGCGCATCGCTCTCATGCCAGCAATCGTATCGCGTCACCGCGGACCGCTCCATCTGGCCCTTCGGCGTCCCGCTACCTATAACAGGTGCATGTTATCGAAGATCATGCCGGCGAGGCGGAGCCGCGTTCAGGTTTGTCATTCTGAACGGAGTCCGCGAAGTGAAGAATCCCGGGAAAAACAACATAAAATCAGCAGGCTTCCGGAATTCTTCGCCGCCCTCAGAATGACAAAACAGCCCCTGAGAACTTCACTAATCGCGCGCGGCGCACTGCTGCTGCTGATCATCGCCACGCTGAGCGCATGCGCCGAGACCGCGACGGAACGCGCCGATCGGCTCGAGCCGATGCTGTCGGCGGCGGGCTTCCATATGTTCCCGGCCGACACCGCCGCGCGGATGGCCGAGCTGAAGTCCCTGACGCCGCTCAAGGTGCGTTACTATCCCTACAAGGGCAAACTCCATTACTGGTTCGCCGATCCTAAGGTCTGCCATTGCATCTATATCGGCAACGCGGAGGACTATCAGGAGTTCGAAAAATTGCGGTTGAAACAGGAGCGGGTGGAACAAGAGGAGCGCGCGGCGGAAATGAATCAGGAAGCGGCCCAGCAGGAGCAGATGAATTTCATGATGTGGCCGATGGGGCCGTTCTTCTAAACGGACGGCTGTGCCCGCGAACCCGATGAAGCCGATCGGCGCGAGCGCGCCTTCGTGGTCGCGCATGCCGCCGGCGGCCGCGCGATGGCTGCGGCGGGAATTCATCGAACTGCTCCCGGTGGTGGGGTTTTTTCTGATTGGCTTCCTGATCGTCCTGCTGATTGTCAAATTGGTGCTCGCGCAATACGCGATCGCGATAAGCGCGTTGTCGCGCGCGGTCTTCGGTGCGTTGATCGCCGGCAAAGTCGTGCTGGTGCTCGAACGCACCTCGCTGGCGCGCGGGTTCAAGGCTTATCCGCGGATTATCGCGGTGATGGTCAAGACGGTTTTCTACGGCCTCGCCGTGATGGTGCTTGGAATCGCCGATCGTGTGCTGCATGAGTGGCGCCACGGCGCGGGCTTCGTTTCCGCGCTGCACGCTCTCTCCGCTTATGGGATGCATCGGCTGCTCGCCGTCGCGCTCGCGGTGAGCATGGTGTTCGCGGTTTATTTCGTGCTGGCAGAAATCAGCGCGACGGTCGGCCGCGAGCAACTCTTCGCGCTGTTCTTCAAACGCCCGCTGAGCCAACGCTAACGGTTGCGATGCATAATTTCTTATGCGAATCCGGAACTTCTGCAAGAAAAACCATCTCGACCTTAGTTTTGAAGCGATCTTGCATCATTGAAACTTGCTCAACGTTGTATGCAATACTATCATAGGCTGTGGATCGCGTTAATGGCATAGTTTTGGACAAGGCCAGAAACTCTGGCGAGACAGCACCTGTCGCCCGAATCGGGCGGTGGAATTTGAGCTTCACGGTTTGTCGCTGGCCAAGAGAATTCCGAAGCTGTGTGCGCTGACCCTTCCGGCATGCCCTTAGGGCGGACGCTCACGAGAACTGCCTATGATGCAGCAGTTTGTAGCTCTTGGAAGGTATTTTCTTCAAGCTGATGGCGCGCGAAATGATGCTGCATCTTATGCGCAGGATCCATCAGTCAAGTTCCGTTCAAAACACATATATCTGTTGGTGTTTGACGAAAATGGGTTCAACCGAATCCAAGTGGAAGAATACTCACGGGACAAGAAAGGTTGGTACCTGTACCATGCGGGACCATCCAACGGCTGTGACGCGACACCGACAACCGGCCTTCCCACGTGGAAGCCTGGCGACGAGGATGGCTTCCGGCAGAGCGTTACTACGCGTTTGGGGCGCCTACGCCGGTCAATTGATCGGGCGATCGACTTTTCCTCGACGGCAGAGCAGTCGGAAGTAAATGAGCTGCGCTCGATATTCGAGCACTTCCTGGCCGCCGAACCGGCACTACTTGAAGACATTAAGAACACTCATCCAAATCCAAAAGAATCGGCCACGCTGTCGATCGCTTGGGAGCATGGCGATGTTCTGAAGCGGGTCGGCGACTACACCCTGCTATGCCGAGCGGTTGAATACGCCGAACGACATGCAACTAGCGGCAAGAAAAGTCAAGGGGGCTCATCCGGAATCGGTAAATGCTCAATTTGCGCGGCACCGGCGGTGCCAGTCGACGGCTTTCTTCAGATCCCACATTTTCGTTTCTACACCTTGGATAAGCAAGGATCTGTTTCTGGCGGCTTCGATCACGAACAGGCG
>JBOHWL010000283.1:0-8127 GCA_050736615.1 Binataceae bacterium (SeqCode)
CTACGGCGTGGTGCCGCTCGAACTTCGGCGAGATTTTATGAAAACAGCCAAAGTTCAGCCAAAGTCAGCCGCGAAATCTGCGCGGGGGACTTGACAGCCAAAGTCTGACGCGCTAGAAATCGCAGCAATTGTCGGGAGAAAAGTGGTGCCGAGGGCGGGACTTGAACCCGCATGTGGTTGCCCACGGTGGATTTTGAGTCCACTGCGTCTGCCGTTTCGCCACCTCGGCACGCCGCATCAGCGCATAATTGCTCGTGCTGACGGGTGCTTGGCATACTGCCAGACATGACCGCGCGCCGACAAGCCCACGCGATTACGATGAATGGTACGATCGCTCGCAGCCAGTCTGGTTAGGATGAAGCGCGCCGATATTGACGCGCATCGCCGGTGCGTTATCGGCGCAATTGAACGGGCGCGATGGGCGACGCGTCTGCGACAATCAAACGAGCATGTTCCACAATGATGATCATCCTGATGGGCGTGTCGGGTTCCGGCAAAACCACGGTTGGACGCATGCTCGCGCAGAAGCTCGGATGGAAATTCCACGACGCCGACGAACTCCATCCGCCCGCCAATATCGAAAAGATGCGTCGCGGAGTGGCGCTTACCGATAGCGACCGTGAGCCGTGGCTCGAGGCGGTACGCGCGTTAATTGCGCGTTGTCTCGAGGGCGGTGGCGCCGTGATCGCCTGTTCGGCTTTGAAGCAACGCTACCGCGAGTGCCTGATGGTCGATTCCACGCGGGTGAGACTGGTCTTTCTGAAGGGCTCGCCTGGGTTGATTGCCCGCCGGTTAGCGATGCGCTCCGGCCATTTCTTTGACCCTCGTCTGCTGAAGAGCCAGTTCGAAACTCTCGAGGAGCCGACGGACGCGCTCGTGGTCGATGTAGCCACGCCGCCGGATGCGATTGTCACAGAGATAATCGCGCGCTTGGGCGGTTGAGTCGAGCCTGATCCAAGCGCGAATTCATTCGCCGCGGGCCCGGATTAACGCGATCCGGTTCAGGACTTCCTTTCCGGTTCCCACAGCCGCTGCCATGCTTTGAGCCCCTCTTGCAGGCTCTTTTGCACGGCTTCGGTCTGCTTGCGGGCTTCCTGCGCCCAGTCCGCCGATCCCATGTTGGTGAAGGCCTCGGTCGCCTTGCGCCAATTCTCCGCCCATGCCTCCATCGGGTTGCGCGGTTTCTCGGTGCTCGAAGCGCCACTGGCGGCCATCCGACGGCATTCGCGCTCCCACATTTCGAAGCCCTGTTCGAGCGCGGTAATGACGCCGTCCTTGCTCATCCGCGCGAGGCGCAGCCAATGCTCGATGACGCGCTCGCGGTCGGCTCCGCTTGCATGCTGGACGAGGTCGCTCAACGCCTTGGCGGTGGAAGTCAGGGTGTCGCAATAGGCCTCGCTGGCTTTTCTGATTGCTTCCGCGATAGCCGAAAGGGTCTCGTTTGCCATCGGTTGAACTCCGTATGCGGCCGCGTCAATTTTGAAGTCATGGAAACTCGTTGGTGCGGTCGCGGCGAACGCGGTTAATCCGCTTGCGCCATTAACTATCGTGCTACAGATCGACGGGCAGTTCGAGGTATTCGTGATAAATAAAATCGCGATGCGCCAGCAAATCGGGCGACAGGGCTCCGCGTACCGCCGGGTCCGTGCAGGTATACATTTGACGGTAATTGGGGAGCATCGCGCACAACGCCTCGGGTAAGGGCTCGATTAGGGCCGAAAACGTCGCCCAGTAAATGTCGAGCGCGCTCAGTTGGTCGCCGATGAAAAAGCGGCCGCCACGCGACTTTTGCTCGGATAATTGGTCGGCGAGCGCTTTGACGATCGCGGCACATCGGGCCGGCGCGGCCTGCGCAATTACGGGATCGTAGCCGTACTTCGCGCCGACGCCGCGGACGCCTTGCTTTGCCGCTTCCGGCAACTGGGCGTTGGTCAAGCCGTTATGAATTATCATCAGCCGCCCGGACCATCCCAAGCCATGCTCGCCGCAAATCTCATTGCATAGGCCGAACATGCGCACGCGCTCGTCTACCGCCGCTGGAATCAGCCGCGGCGTCGGCGCCAACCGCTCGGCAAGGTCAAGCTGTTCGAGCCAAGTGCTGCGCGGCCGTTCGTCGTTCCAAACCGCGACGGGCGCGCTGGTCTGACGAGTCCATTCAAGCAACGCCAGATTGGCGCCGCCCGGTTCCTGGCGCACGCGGGCGAACGGAATCCGTTTGAGCTGAAAAAAGCTCTTGGCCGCCTCGCCCCACGGACTCGGAATTCCTGGGACCAGGACCACCCTCAGGCCAGGCATTTTGATTGCCTGCTCGACTTCAACGAATTGCGCCATGATGGGACACCTCGCCCTGGTTTGATGACGGATAAGCTAGCCGCCTCGCCTGCGGCTGGCAAACGGTCATCTGACCAATTGTCTGCAACGGGCTGGAAGCCGCGGTGAGGAAGTCGCTGATATGGCGCTAGCTTCGCGTGCGCGTTCTGCGCTTTATTTTGCCGATCAGTCTGCTTACGCCAAGCGTCCCCTGTTACACGAGCGCTTTGCGCAATGCCGCGATTACCGGTTCTTGTAAGCGAGCTTTGAAATGCCCGTCAAAATTGAACAGCGGCCGAAAGCCTTCCACCTCATAACCGCGTTCGGTGATCATTCTGTCAATGGGCAGATAGCAGTGCGTCTGATCGAGGCAGCCGACCGTCATAAACGGGGTGGCAAAATATTGCTGGATTAATTGCCGGTATTCGTTGACCGGTTCGGCGTTGATTCCGGCGACGCGAAAGCCGCCGCAATCGATCAAATGCCAGAACAAAGACTTGGTGCCGTTGCCGGTTGCGAAAGCATTTTCAGGTATTTCTTCACGACGCGCGAGCGGCGGGCCGATGGTTAGATCTACACCCGAAGATTGCGCGATGGATAAAACAGCCGCCGCCAAGGTGCCGACCCATTGCTCTCGTTCCGCCCTGTCTGGAACATCTTTGAATTGCGGTCCACGCAGTACTCGGCGCGCCACCCCGCGGATGCTGTTGGGCGTGCCAACGAAGGGCGGACGTACGTCGCCGGCAAAGCCCTGGAAGAACAGCACCGGGCAATCACCGAAATGTGCGCGCAGGCAACTTCGCACGGTTCCCGGGTAGGCTGCGGAAACCTGGCGCAAGTCGAAGCAATCGGTCGCATGGCAGGCATAATTCCATATCAACGCGAGCGGCTCGCCGCCGCGCCGCGCGAATTTGAACACGCGTACGGTTTCATCGCGCGCGCCCGTCGGATTCGGTCCGAAGCCGGCCTCCAGATTGAAGCCCGACGTGGTCAGGCGGCGACAGATCAGGCGGCGATTAATCGAATGGTCCAGGCGTCCTTCATGATAGGTGCAGACGAGCGGAACCGGCCGTGGCACCAGCCCTTCGACCATCGCGGTGATTTGCGCCGCGAGGTATTCAAGATAATCGCTGTCCGGGACGCCCAGGCGCGGCATCGACGGCGCCGTCATCGGCGCAAAATGAGTGTGCGAGGCGCATAGAAAAAGTTCATCACTTTTGAGGCCGAGGTTTCCCAGCAACCTGGCTCGAAGCGTCTCGCCAGGGTAGAGCAGGTCGGTGGTTACGATAATGACCTTTGAAGATCCGCCGTCGATGACCAGCGCGTTGGCTTCGAGCTGGTCGGCGACTCCCTCAAACGGAGCCAGCCGCCTGGCGTAACCGCCGAGCGCAACCGGCCGCCGCGGTGTGATATCCACTGATCCGGCCGCAACCGCAATCTGATTATTCATTCGTAATCGGACTCACTCAATTTGAGGAAACCGCCGCCGAAGCGCGCTTCAAATCCAACAGTCGCACACAAGCGCCGCGCAATAGTCGCAACGCCAGCCGCGCGTCGCCGCGTTTCCACGCCTTAATCAATTGTGACGCTCCGTATTCCCAGCGGCTGGTAAAGCGTGGCGGCGCCCATCCGATCCGCGCACGTGTCAGCGACGACGATAGCGTGCCTAAATTGTCGAGTTCGACTATCGCATTGTCAATGCTGCGGGCGAAATGGGCATCCGAACCCGCATACACGGGTTTGCCCAGCGAATTCGCCAACTCGAGCGCGCGCGCATTGCGCGCGCTCGAGGTGCGGCAGTTTACCACTTCGATCAGATCCACCCGCTCGGCGATCCGTTCGGGCGAGCGATGGCCAACATACGGATGAGGCAGCATCAGAACGGCATTCGCGTCCCTGGCCGCGCGAATAAAATCGGCGAAATTGCGCGGACGGATTTCCTGCTCGATGAAGGCGGCGATCACATCGCCCTGATCGGTCAGATACTCCGCCGCGAGCGGCACCGTTAATTCCGGCATTTGCCGGGCCGCGGCGCTTTTCAACTCGCGCGCGCCGGCGACCGAGTCATGATCGGTCAAAATGATGAAATCCAGTTTATGATGCCGCGCGGCGCGCAGATAACTGCGGGTACTCACAAGAGAGTCGTGTGAGTAGTGTGAATGGCAGTGGATAATGCCGCGAAACCGGACCGGGGAACTCATCCGATTAACACCTTCTTCGCCAAGCGCATCGATTTGAGCGCGTCGGCGCGCCAGCTCTGGAATAGATTGGTATGGGCATTCGGTTTCCAGTAATCCGAGAGCCGGCCAAATGAGCGCGTTTGCCAAAGCGTCAGCATGTCGTCATCGAGCGGCCAATAAAACTCATGATTGCGATCGTAATCCTCGCGGTAAGATAGTTTTTCGCCGCGGAACAGCCGAATCAAGTCGGCACCGAAATTCATCCCGGCCGACAGTGCCAGCTCCAGTGAGCCCCAGAATTTGCCATTGATCTCGATCAGGACGAAATCATCAGTGGCGGCCTGATGTTTGAACTCCACCATTGCGACGCCATGCCATTGCAGGGCGGACAAAAGGCGCAGGCCGAGCTCCTTCAGCCTTTCGGAGTGAAAGGCGCGCGCGGCGGTACTGCGGCCGCCGCTGGGCGGAAATTCGCGAATACGCTGATGCATGAACACGCGCAGAGGATTGCCATGCTCCATCAGGGCGAAAAAGCCGCATCCGGTGCCGGATACGTACTCCTGCAGCAGGACTCCCGCGCCGCCGTTGAGTTGCTTCAATTGCTCCGCCACCGTGGCGCGCAGTTGCTTCGCGTCGTGACAGTAGGCGACGCCCTTGAAATTGGCTGCTTCCCGCGACGGTTTGACCACGCAGGGGAAGCGGACGTCGAGGGCTTGCAACCCGTCGATAAGGTCAACATACCAACTCCGTGGCGCTGGCACGTCGAATTTGCGAGCCAGCGCGACTGTCCGGCATTTGTCATAACAGACTTCGAGGCGGTCGCGGTCCGGCAGAATCGCGCGTTCAGGGCGATGCGCCGCGACGGTCAGCACCGAGAGTCCGCCGACAGGGATCACCATGTCGTAGGTTTGCGTCGCGAGCGCGCGCTCCAACGGCATGTCGGAAATCACCGCATCGTAGCATGACTGCCATTTGGCCAGGCGCGGGGTCAGCGTCGAATGGCCAAGCACGTGAAGGTCGGGAAGTTCTTTTCGCGCGTGACGCGCCAGCGCGATTGCGTGCTTGTAGCTTGCGTCCGTCAGCAGGATGCGGAACATCGGGACATCAACCTTC
This sequence comes from Binataceae bacterium (SeqCode), assembly GCA_050736615.1. Lineage (GTDB taxonomy): Bacteria > Desulfobacterota > Binatia > Binatales > Binataceae > JBOHWJ01. Next base: position 5,604 of record JBOHWL010000283.1, read on the forward strand.
TTTCGCGCCGGACTTGCCAGCTAAACCGCTTGCAGTTGAACATACTTGCGACGACAGCATTATCGCCGCCGGGCTCGCGCGGTGTGAAGGGTGGGCGCCTTCGGCCATGGTTGGGCCGCCATATTCTCCTTGACCTCGCTGATATATTTGAGCGCCTTGGGATCGTACCACGAACCCGAAAAGTGCATGCCGATGCAGCCCCACAAGATGCGATCGAGGTCGCCGGAGGCGTTATCGGCGGCATAGCTGTTCGGCAGATGCGAACGGGTGTTGAAATAACGGCGAAACTGGCCGTTCATGCAGGCGCGTTGTTCCGCGTAGCGATAATCCGCGTTGAAGGCGGTGGAGTTCTTAATCATGGGCCAGGTACCCCAATCGTAGAACACCTTGGTCTGGAGAATGCCCCACGATTGCCGGCAGCAGTTAGGACATTCGTAATTCCATAACGCGATGAAGCTACCGTTAACGCATTGGCTAATGCTGTAGCGTTTGTCGCCGCCGCCATCGCCGGGATTCGGGCCGCCTTGGCGCCACTTGCTCTCGGTCCACGCCTGCGCGCGCACCACATTTTCGTCGATTCCCCACTTGCACGCGGCCCAACGCAGGATCATGTCGGTGGAACCGGTATACTGCCCATCGACCCGATAAAATTGCGGGGCCCGCGTAATCGGTTGGGTCGGGTACCGGTAGTACATCGCGAGTTCGCCCGGAGTCGGCATGTCCTGGTTGTACGGAATGTTGACCGGCATGGTCTCCGGCGTTTTTGGGATCATGCTCGCGCACTGTTGATCGTTGGGTAATGGCGCCGAAGCGGGTAGCGTAGCGAAATACGTCGGCTCGGTGCCGCAATCAGCGTTCGGCGCCATTAGGAGAGCGGACAACCCAAAGACGCTTGCGGCAATTAAAAGAAACCTCGACCCACGACGTTGTAGTCGCACTTAACCCTCCCCAAACCTCGCGAAAGCTCGATGATAATCTCGGCAATGTCACGCACAGCATCACTTGTGCCAGCTATGCAAATCTGCGATTAACCACATCTTGATAAGTTAAGACGTTAGATCTCGTTATTCTTCAATTCGCGCCACTGTAAGAATTACAATCATCGAAACTGTTGTCTCATAACATTCGAGCCGGCTCGTTTCGCGACTCCTCATAGACATGGCTGCGGACTATGATTCCAGTTTTATGACGACGGGGGCGGACATAGGTGAGAGTGTCGGCGTCAGGCAAGGCCGCATGAAGACGCTAATCGTTGGTGCGGGGATCGCCGGGATGACGCTGGCGGCCTTGTTGCGCCAGCGCGACGAGTATCCGGTCATAATTGAACGCGCCGCCGGCTTTGGCGATGGTGGCTACAATCTGGCGCTCTATCCGTTGGGCAGCCGTGTTCTGCACGGTTTGCGATTGTTCGACCGCTTTCTCGAGAGCAGCGTGCCCTGCTATCGCTATCAACTGTTCAATGGCCACGGCGAGCTTGTGCATGATTTTGATTTCGGCAGCCTGCGCGACCAATACGGGCCAATTCAGGGAATCCGCCGGCGCGAATTGCTCGAAATTCTGAGTGCGGGTGCGGACGGCATCCCGGTCCATTTCGGTATTGCCCTGACCGGGCTCGAAGACCGGGGCGAAAAGATCCTCGCCACCTTCAGTGATCGCTCCACAGCCGAATTCGATCTGGTCGTCGCGGCCGACGGGATGCATTCGGAGACTCGCCCAATCATCCTTGGCCAGGATGAATTTGCGTATTGGGAAAGCGGCTGGGCGTGCTGGCTGGCGTGGGCACCCGGCCAAATTCTCCCACCCGCGACAAGCGCGGAATTCTGGGGCGCCGGGCGGCTCATCGGGGTTTATCCGGTAAAGGATGCGAACGGCGTGGTGCTGGCCGGACCGGCGAAATTATTGAGCAAAGAAGGGCGCACCGGTTTTATGCAGCACATCGGCAAACACTTCGGAATGTTCGAAGGCCAGGCGCGCGCCGCGCTCCAGGCGATCAGCGGCGTTGAAGAAGCCTTTTTTTGGGACCTGCACGATTGCCGCACCAAGTTTTGGTCCAAAGGCCGGGTGGTGCTACTGGGTGACGCCGCGGCGGGTTTTTTGCCCACTGCGGGAATCGGCGCTTCGATGGCGATGTTATCGGCGGCGGCTTTGGCCGATGAGCTGTCGCGCGCTGATGCGGGCCATGTTGAATACGCGCTGCGGTTATTCGAGCGGCGGAATCGCAAACGGGTCGAAGCGGCTCAGGATACGTCGCGGCGGCTGGCGCGGATTATGATGATCGACTCGCTGCCGATGGCTTGGGGCCGCGATCAGCTCGTGAAGCTTTATACCTTCGATCGCGCCCTCAAAGACGCCGTCGATTTGATGGAAGGTTCGAGTTGAATCGGATTAATGGCCTAAGAGGCTGCGCGCGACCTTCTGGATCGGGTCGGAATCGTGGACGCAGGGGCGGGAAAGCTTGTCCGTCACAATGATCTTGGCTAGGTTGCTCTTATGCGTCGCGCGGTATGCCTTCTCATCGTGATGA
>JBOHWL010000284.1:0-24916 GCA_050736615.1 Binataceae bacterium (SeqCode)
ATTCACCACGCTGTTGACCAGCATGATCGCGGCACCCCAGAAGGCATTGAAAATCACGCCCACCAGCAGCAACGTCAACGGTTCCAGCCGGCCGCCCACCAGCGCGAGCCGATATACCGCGATGGTCGATATCAGAGCCGCCGCAAACGCGCATAGTGGGACGATCGCGTCGGCGGCCGCCATATGTGAAAAGAGCACCAGCGCGATTATCGCGCCGAAAGCGCCGCCACCTGAGATGCCCAGAATGCCCCCTTCCGCCAACGGATTACGCACCAGCGCCTGCAGGGCCGCGCCGACCACCGCCAGAATCGCTCCGACAATCGCGCCCATCAGCACCCGTGGCAACCGCACGCCGGCCAAAATCGCCCGGTCGGGGCTGTTCGCCTGGAGCAGCGCGCGCGCCAAGCTGATATGCACGCTGCCAAGGCTGACCCCCGCCAGACATACCACGATGGTGACGGCGGCCAGGCTGGCAAGGGTTAACGTCAGACGGGCTCCGGTAAGGTGGGCGTCCGCCAACGGCTCACGCTCGCGCGCTTCCAACGGCAACGAAATGCGAGCCGGTTTGCTCACGGTGAGGTCTCGGTGGCGGCGAGGGAAGTGGATGTTGCCGCGCTGTGGGTGGAGGCGTGGGCCAACGTCCGAAATGCTTCTGGATGAATCAGTCGGGCTAAAATCGCCAGGCTCCGCGCGATGCGTGGCCCGGGATGCAACACCGGGTCGTCGGGATAACCGCACACCCGATGATGTCGCACCGCCGGAAGGCTTGGATAGTTGCTCCAGAAACCATCCGGGCTGGCGGCGTCGGTGCCCATCTGACCGTCGAGGATCACTTGCGGCCGCGCGGCGATAATATATTCGAGGCTCAAGCGCGGCCACTGTTGGGCTGCCGCATCCGCAATGTTGTCGCCATGCGCCCGCTTGATTAATTCGTCCAGATAGGTGCCGCGTCCAGCCGCCACGATAGGTTGATGTCCCACCACCATCAGCACGCGTGCTGGCGGGGTATGCTTGAGCCGCCGTGAGACCGTCGCCAAACCGTCGCGGATGCGCAAGAGCAGACGATGGGCCGCGGGCGCCAGACCGATGCGATCGCCGATGCGTTCAATGCTTTCCTCGATACCAGCGATGGAATTGTCGTTCACCATCAGGATCGGATAACCCATCGCACGCAATGCGTGGATTTCGCGTTGGTCGGCCGACATGGACGGCCCAACTATCAATGTCGGCCGCAACGCCACGATTGCCTCGATATTGGGCGTAAGGAACGTGCCCACCTTGGGCAGTTTGACGGCTTGCGGTGGATAGTCGGTGTATTGCGAAACTCCCACCACTTCGCCACCGGCGCCGAGGGCGAAAATAGTTTCCGTCACCGCCGGATCCAAAGAAACTATGCGCAACGGCTTATCAACCTCGGCCGCCTTCGCCGGGACCACGGCCGCGAGGGCGAAGAACATGAAAATCGGCGTAAGCATGAGCGCGATAATTCTCACAGAGCGAAACTAGCTGATTGGGGCAAACGGATTAAGCCGTGACAAGCTTGGTTGCATCCACGCGCGACGCTCGGTTAGCTTACCTGTTTGTAAGCCGTGCCGTGCAAGGGAGCCGAGTCGTGCGCAAGATTGCCGTTTGTATCAAACAGATTCCGCTGGTCGAGGACGCCAATTTTGATCCGGTCACGCGGACGATTCGCCGCAACGGGGTCAACGTTATCAGCGCCTACGACTTGCGCGCGCTGGCCCAGGCGGTTGATTTAAAAAAACATTTCGACGCGGAGTTGACCGTGATCACGATGGGACCGCCGCAGGCCCGTGAAGCACTGGTCGAGGCGCTCGCGGGTGGTATGGACCGTGCCGTCCATCTCGAGGATCGCGCTTTTGCCGGCTCTGACACTTTGGCGACCGCGCGCGCCCTGGCAATGTGGCTCGAAGGTGAACATTTCGACCTGATCCTGCTCGGCAAGTATTCGCTCGATGCGGAAACCGGCCAGGTTGGACCGGAAATCGCGGAATTGCTTGGAATCGCGCAGATAACCGGTGTCCGTAAGCTGCACATCGACGGCGATATTATCCATGCTGAACGTGAGAGTGACGAGGGCGCGGACGAGGTCGAATGCCGCATGCCGGCCCTGCTCACTTGTGCCGAGCGCCTGATCAACCCGCTCAAGATGAATCCGGCGGCGCGCGAGCAAGCCCGCACGCGCCCGGTGCTCGCGGTGCGCGCGGCGGAATTGAGTGGCGACAACACCGTCTTTGGCTTCGCCGGCTCGCCCACCCTGGTGCGGGAAGTGCGCGCGCAAGAAGTGCCCAAGGTCTCTTGCAACATGATCGACGCCGCCGATCCCGAGCGCGCGGCCGAAGACGTCATCGCGCAACTGGAGCGGCTGGGCGCCTTGGACGTGCATGCACGCCAGCGCCGCGCGGTGGCGGCGTCGGTCCGCGCCCCCCAACGCGGCAAGGACGTATGGGTCGCGGTCGAAGCCGATCTCAAAGGCGACATTACCCTTGGCAGCCTCGAATTGCTGTCGGCGGCCGACGCGCTTGCAGGCCGACTGGGCGGCGCGGTGGTCGCGGTAGGCTTGCCCACGTCGATTTCCCGGCACGCTGGGTTGCTCGCCAGTTACGGCGCCGACCGCGTGCTCGTACTGGATAATCCCGGTTTTGAAAATTACTCGCCGGAGGTCGTCGCCGGCGCCTTTGCCCATCTGGTTGCCGAGCGCGCGCCGTGGGGGCTGTTCCTATGCGCCAGTGAACGCGGACGCGACTGGGGACCGCGCGTGGCCGCGCGTCTTGGCCTCGGACTGACCGGCGATGCGATCGGACTGGAGCTCAACGACGAAGGGCGGCTGGTGGCGATGAAGCCCGCGTTTGGCGGCAATATCGTCGCACCGATTCTCTCGAAGACGTTCCCGCAGATGGCGACGGTGCGCAACGGCGTGCTCGAGTTGGCCGAACCTGATCCGCGACGGCAAGCCAAAATCGAAATCCTCAAAATGCACGCGCGGACGCCGCTTAGCCGCACGCTTAAGGAAACCTCCACGCTGGACCCATCAATCACGCCGCTGGACGGCGCCGAGGTCGTGGTCGGGATTGGGATGGGCGTCGGCGGACCCGACGGTGTGGCGGTGACCAAGGAATTTGCGCGGGTGCTCGGAGCCGGCCTGTGCGCCTCGCGCCGCGTGACGGATCAAGGCTGGCTGCCCAGGCAACTGCAGGTGGGCCTGACCGGCAAGGCTATCGAACCGCGCCTGTATTTTTCCATCGGCTTGCGCGGCGCACCCAATCATATCGTGGGCATCAAGCGCGCACATACGGTGGTCGCCATCAATAATGATCCTGAGGCGGCGATTTTCGAACGCGCCAATATCGGACTGGTCGGCGATTGGTCTCCACTCACACGCGCTCTTACCGAGGCTTTTCGCCGCCGTCAGAGCGTCTGAGGCAAGATGCGGTCTCGCCCATTTATCGCGGCTTGGCCCTTGACCCTCATTGCCGCTTTACTGATTGCCGGCTGCGCCAGCCGTCAAGCAACCCCCGTCGCGAAAACGCGCGCGCCTAACCGCTTTATCTACGTCAGCGCGCAGGGCCTGCCCGGTGAGTGCTATCGAGACCTCGGCACGCTCAAATTCAACGAAAGCTTCGCCGACGCCAGCGTGGATCAGAATGGCAGCACCGCCGCCAACCGGCTGCGCAGTCTCGCTCTGGAAACCTATCCCGACACCGTTGACGCGGTTATCGAGGTTCGCTCGTTACAGAACGATATCGGCACGACGGTGACGGTGACCGGCGAGGCGGTGGAACTACAGAATCATGAGACCACCCGTTGTATGTTGCGCAAGATGCCGGGCGTGATCGATAACACCGCCGCGGTTGCCGCCGGTGGCATCGCGGGGACACTGGCGGGCGGGCTTATCACCAATCGAGTCGAGGGCGCGATGGCGGGCGCCGGTGTGGGTGGCGCGGCGGTTGGCAGTTACGAGCTCAACCAGAGCCGGATGCGGGCGCAATTGCAAAAGAACCAAATCAGGCACGAGCTGGTCGAACAACAGCGGCAGATCTTGCACCTGCAATCCGAACGAACGCATTTACGCCAATGCCAGCAACAGGAAATGTCGCTGCCGGATTGCGACGCCGAGCAAGGCCAAAATCAAACAGGCGTGAGCGCCGCCACCGATAACTCCGTCAATTGGCAGGCGTCGCAGTTCGAATTGAAAAAACAAATCGAGGAGCAGAGCGACTACATTTCGCAGCTACAGGGCCAGGTCTCGGATTTGCGCCTCCAGATGGGCGGCTATTAACGGTCAGCGTTGACGACTGCTACTAAAGGGAGCTCTGCGCAAGTCTTATCTGTCTTATCTGTCATTCCGAGCGCAGCGAAGAATCCCGAATCTTTTTGCCTTTTCTGGGATTTTTCCGGGATTCCTCACTTATCTCGAACGCACCTCGCGGACTCGTTTGCTCACTCCGTCTACGGCCACGCTAATGGCGAACTCGGTTCAGAATGACAACTGGGGACTTGTGCAGGGGTTCCCTAAGGAATCCTTATGCGGGGCAACCCTCAGGAGATGCGGCCGAGTGGTGTCCTGGAAAGATTGAATCCCGCCGCAGTCGCAATCGCGGCGATATCCAGGTGCTCCACGAGTAGATCCGCCAGCCGATCGTACGCGCGCATCCTCACGCTGGCGGCGTCCTCGGCGCCGAAAACCTCCAAGGGCATCAGCCCTTTCCGCTTGCGAATCCGCCCAAGATAGTGACGGCGAAAGCCGGCCTGGTCGAACAACCCATGAATCGAGGTGCCGAGCACGCGGCCGTCGCTGGAAAGCGCACCCTCCGGTTCGTCCGCCGGCCGCCCGTCACGCTCCCGGATGCGGAACGCGGCTTCCTCACCAAGCCTGGTAACGCGGCCGCAATGAATTTCGTAGCCTGAAACTTCCAGACCGGATGAATCGTCGCGCGCGCGCACCAGCGCGGTGATCTTTTCAGCAAAAACGGTTTCGACCGCGAGCACGCCCAGGCCGGCCGCTTCGGAAATGGAACTCTCGACGTGACGCGGATCGGCAATGCGGCGGCCCAACATCTGATATCCGCCACAAATGCCGAGAAGTGAGCCGCCCGCATGATAATGCGCGGCGATTGCGCGATCCCATCCCGATTCACGCAGCCAGAGCAGATCGGCAACCGTATTTTTAGTGCCGGGAATACAGAGAAGGTCGAGATGGCCGGTCTGCTCTGGTCGCTCGAAGTAACTCAAGTCCACGTCAGGCGCGCGCGCCAGAATTTCGAAATCAGTATGGTTGGAGATGCGTGGAAGGCGGACCACGCCCACCCGGATGAGCCGTGCGGCATCGGCTTTGACCTGCATGGTCAGGCTCGCGCTGTCCTCGAGCGGTATGTCCAGACCGTGGGCGTACGGCACCACGCCGAGAACCGGAACGCCGGTTTTTTCCTCGATGATGCGCAGTCCGTCCTTGAGCAACGCCTGATCGCCGCGAAACTTGTTAATGATTAAACCTTTGACGCGGGCGCGTTCCACCGGCGCGAGCAGATGTACGGTTCCCACCAGCGCCGCGAGCGCGCCGCCCTTATCGATATCCGCCACGATCAGCACGGGCGCGCCGGCCAACTGGGCGACCGGCCAATTGGCGATGTCGCGATCGCGCAAATTCACTTCGGCCGCTCCGCCCGCGCCTTCTATAATGATGCAGTCGAACTGCCCGGATAACCGGCGATAACTTTCCACGATCACGGGCCACGCCCGCTCGCGGTAATGGTTATCGTCGCGCGTGCTCATAGTAAAACGCGGCCGCCCGCCGATCACGACTTGACACGCGGTCTCGCTTTCCGGTTTCAGCAGCACGGGATTCATGTCAACGGTCGGTTCCAAGCCCGCCGCTTCGGCCTGAACCGCCTGGGCCCGTCCGATTTCCCCCGTCCCGCGGCATACCGCGGCGTTATTGGACATGTTCTGCGATTTGAACGGAGCGACGCGCAGGCCCGCGCGCGCGAACATCCGGCACAAGCCGGTGACGATGACGCTTTTGCCCACGTCGGACGCGGTCCCCATGATCATCAGGCTGGCCGCATTGGCGGCGGGCTTCATAAACTCGCGCTGGCGGTTGCGGTCTTCAGGGCCCATGCGGCGGTTTCAGTCCTGAAAGCGATACAACTTGGCGGCGTTGCCGCAAATAATCTTGTGGCGCACGCTTTGGCTCAGATGGCCGAGCTCGCGCTTGATATATTCCTGCGAATCCGGCCAGATGCCGTCGGGATGGGGGAAGTCCGAACCCCACATGATATTGTCCTCGCCGATTTCATCGACCAGCCGGATACCGATGCGATCGCTCTGGTAGGTGGCGTAGCACTGCCGATGCCAATACTCACTCGGCCGCATGGTCAAGTCGAGGTCCTTGAACTGGTCTTCCCATTCCAAATCCATGTGATCGAGCACATAGGGTATCCATCCAATACCGCTTTCGCCGATGACCAGCTTGAAATCGGGATGATGCTCGAGCACCCCCGAGAAAATCATCGACATCAACGGCTGCGCCATATACATCTGGAAGCTCGTGATCACCGCCGCGAAGGCCGCGCGCGCGACCTTGGGCTTAAGCTTGGTGAAATCCGGAATACCGCCGCCGATCGTATGGAAGTGGACTGGCAAACCGGCTTCGGCCGCGGCTTCCCATAATGGATTCCACCAGGGATCCCACAGCGGGGTCATCCCGCGGCGTTGCGGGATATCCAGTCCGCGCAGCGCGCCCTCCTTAGCCACGCGTTTCACCTCGGCGACCCCCGCGTCCATATCATGACTGGGGATACACGCCAGTCCGGCGTAGCGTTCGGGATGGGTCCGGCAAAAGTCCGCCAGCCATTCGTTATAAATGCGCAACATCTCAGTTGCGGCCTCGTCGTCATTAAGGCGCATGCTGGCGCCGAGAATCCCGTACAGCACTTCACCTTGAACTCCGTCGCGGGCCTGATCCTTGAGACGCAAGTCGGGGTCGGCAAGCCGCCGGATGCCCTTGCGGCCGTCATCATACAAGCCGGTTGAAGCCATGCGATCGGAGCGATGAATTTGTCCGGGAACATATTCGCGGCCGGCCGAGCCCATGCCATTCATCAGGCCGAAGTTGGCGCCGTTTCTCGTCACCCAATATTTGCCCTTGGAACCCTCGGTCAGGTAGGGCATCCGGTCCTTCAAGCCGGCGCTGGCATTGGCGGTGAACAGATCCGGCGGCAGCCAGATCAAATCGATATGACAATCGGCGGAAATCACCTCGTATTTCATCGATACATCCTCTTGTAAAAGCGTAAGGCGCGAACGCTTGCAACTGCTCTCAAGATGCCGCGACCGGCTTGATTGTTTAAACCACCCCGCGCGCGCGCAACTCCCGCATCTGCGCCTCGTCATAGCCGAGCAGCTCGCGCAGCACCTCCGCCGTATGCTCACCCAATAACGGCGCGGTTTTAACTTCGACCGGGCTGTCAGAGAGCACCAGCGGGCATCCAACGGTCTTGAACGCGCCGCGCTCCTGATGCGGCACTTCAACGATCATACCATGACGGGTGAGCGCGTCGTCCTCGATCAAATCCCTGGTTGACATGATCGGCCCGCACGGCACGTCAACCTCCATCAACCTGCGCATCACCTGGTGCTTGGTGTGCATTAAGGTCCATTGCTCGATCAGCTTGAATACCTCGTCGAGATGAGTCAGACGCGCCTCGGGCGTATTGTAGGCAGGATCGTCGGCGAGTTCGGGGCGTCCGATGGTGCGCGCGAGCGCCGGCCAGATTTGCGGCTGAATAATCACGTAGCAATAGTCATTCGCCCCGCCCGGAGCGCATCGCACCTCCGAGCCTGGCTGGCCGCCACCCGACGCATTACCGGAACGCGGCACGCTGTCACCGAAGGTGCGGTTGGGATACTCGGGTAACGCGCCGTGGGCAAGGCGCTGCTGATCGCGCAGCTTGACGCGGCAAAGATTGAGCACCGCGTCCTGCATCGCCACTTCAACGCGCTGGCCGCGGCCGCTGCTGGTGCGCTGATAGAGTGCCGCCAGAATCGCCGCAACCGCGTGAATCCCGGTGCCGGAATCACCAATCTGCGCGCCGGTGCTGGTCGGCGGCCCATTCTCCCATCCGGTCGTGCTCATCGCGCCGCCCATCGCCTGCGCGATAGTCTCGTACGCCTTGGAATCGTGGAACGGACCGGGCCCGAAGCCCTTGATGGAAGCATAAATAATGCGCGGGTTGGTAACGCGGATGTGCTCCCAGGTAAACCCTTGCCGATCGAGCACGCCGGGGCCGAAATTCTCCACCATCACGTCGCATTGCTTAATCAGCGCCTCGAGAATTTCCTTGCCCTGCGGCGCTTTCAAATTAAGCGTCAGGCTGCGCTTATTGCAGTTGAGCATCGTGAAATAGAGGCTGTCGGCGTTGGCCACGTCGCGCAATTGTGAACGGGTGATATCGCCGCGTCCGGGCATTTCCACCTTGATCACGTCGGCGCCGAGCCAGGCTAGAATCTGCGTGCAACTGGGACCGGACTGCACGTGGGTCAGATCCAAAACCCGGATACCAGTCAGAGCCTTGTCCATCGATTTTTTCCTTTTCAATGCGCGATCGCGGCGCGCACTCCCTACTTGTACATCGTCTGATTCATGGTGCCGGGCGCATAGACGTTAGGATCGACCCAGACGTTGATCAGCGCGCATTTACCCGATTCGCGCGCCCGTCTGAACGCCGGCGCAATTGCTTTCGGATCGCGCACCTCTTCGCCGTAGCCATCCAGCATCTCGGCGAACTTTTCGTAATGAACGTCGCCCAGCCAGTTGGCGACATCACCGCGCTCACGGCCGTATTTTGCCGTCTGCCCGTAGCGAATCTGATTCATGTGCGAATTGTTGCCGACGATTCCAATGAACGGCAGTCCGAAGCGCACACAAGTCTGGAAGTCCCAGCCGGTAAGACTGAAGGCGCCGTCGCCGAACAGGCAGACTACCTCCTTTTGCGGTAAGGCCAGTTTCGCCGCCATCGCGAACGCGGTGCCCACGCCGAGTGTGCCGAGCGGGCCGGGATCCATCCAATGGCCGGGAGATTTCGGCTGGATCACACCGCCGGCAAAGGTCACGATATCGCCGCCGTCTCCAATGAAAATCGAGTCAGGCGTGAGAAACTGGTTGATTTCGTGGGCCAGCCGCAAGGGATGGATTGGACACGTGTCCGCTCGCAGGCGCGGCGCGAGTGCCGCCGCCGCTTGACGCTCCTGTTCGCGCAACTCGGCGAGCCATGCGTCGCGTGCGCGCGCGCCATTGTCGAGTCGTCCGCTGGCCGCTTGCACCACCGCTGACAGGATTGCGCCCGCATCGCCAACCAGGCCGAGCGAAATGTCGCGATTTTTACCGACGGTGCGATAATCAAGGTCGATCTGCACGACGGTCGCGTCCGCGCGCAAGCGCCGCCCATAGCCCATGCGAAAGTCGAACGGCGTGCCAACGATCACGATTACGTCGGCTTTGCCGAACGCATACCCGCGGGTCTGATGGAAATGATGCGGATCGCCGGGAGCCAGGGTGCCGCGGCCGGCGCCATTCATGTAGGCCGGGATGTTCAAGGTGCGACAGAAGTCAGCCGCCGCCGCGGTTGCACGGCAACTCCACACCTGCGTGCCCAATAACACGCACGGCCGCCGCGCCTTTACCAGGATGTCGGCGAGCCGCTCGACCGCCGCCGGATCGCCCGCGCTTTTGGTCGATGCGCGATAAGCGCCGGGATGCGGAATCCGTGCCGTCGACAGCTCAACCGTGCCGTCGAGAATATCGCGCGGGATTTCCAGGAACGATGGCCCCGGAGCGCCGTTGTAGCATTCACGAAATGCCATGCTGACCATGTCGGCGATACGTTCGGTGCTCGACACCGTCGCGGCGAATTTGGTGATCGGCTGCATCATGGCGACGTGCGGCAGATCCTGCAGCGAGCCCATGCGATGCTGACTCAACGGACCTTGGCCGCCAATCAGCAGCATGGCGCTTTCGGCGCGAAACGCGTTGGCCACGCCGGTCATGGCGTCGGTAGTGCCAGGACCCGCCGTCACGACCGCGCATCCGGTCTTGCCCGAGGCGCGCCAGTACCCGTCGGCGGCATGCGCGGCGACCTGTTCGTGGCGCACGTCGATAATCCGGATACCCTCATTGAGACAGCCCTCGTAAATATCAATGATATGACCGCCGCAGAGCGTGAAGATGACATCGACGCCTTCATTTCTGAGTGCTTTGGCGACGAGGTTGCCGCCGCTGATCTTTTCGGGCGCGGCGCCTGAATTGTCGTTGGATTTTGGAGCGGCTCCCGCCATATGCGTCTCCTTCGGTTCCCGCAACTGCCATAGGTTTACCATAGAGGCGCGCGCGATGGCGCGCCGTTCGTCGCATTGGCATGGCCCTAAATCCGCTATCATACGAGCATGATTGGTTTCGCCCTTACGGCCCACGCGACCACCGCGTTCATCGTCGCCTTCCTCGCCTCGCTGGTCGAGTTCATCGAAGCGCTCACGATAGTGCTGGCGGTCGGGGCGGTACGCGGATGGCGGCATGCGATAGTGGGCGCGCTCGCCGGAGCGATGGTTATCGGCGGAATCATCGCGGCTTTCGGCACCGCCCTAAGCCGTATTCCGTTGCCCGACTTGCAGATCAGTATCGGCATATTGCTGCTGTTATTCGGCGCGCGATGGCTGCATAAGGCGGTGCTGCGCGCGGCCGGGATTGTGCCGCTCCACAATGAGAGAGGGATTTATTTGCGCGAGACGGAAAAAATGCGCCAAGGATCCAAAACCGCGGCGCGGCTGGACCTGGTCGGCGTGGCGACGGCGTTCTATGCGGTGCTGGTCGAAGGCGTGGAAGTGATTTTCATCGTGATTGCGGTCGGCGTGGGCGGAAGTTTTGCCGCCGCTGGCGTCGGCGCGGCGGCTGCGGGCTTATGCGTCGTCGCCTTGGGTCTGGCGTTGCATCGCCCATTGACGAAAGTGCCGGAAAATATTTTGAAATTCGCCGTGGGCGTGTTGATTTCGTCCTTCGGGATTTTCTGGATCGGCGAAGGACTGGGCTTTACCTGGCCTGGAGGGGAGCGCGCTTTACCCGGACTGATCGTGCTGATACTGGCAGCGGCGCTGCTATGCGCCTGGCTGGCGCGCGCTTCGCGCCGCGCCGCGATGGCGAGTTGACGAGGTTTTCTTCGATGCGATGGCTGCGGCGAAGCTTGACTGAGATTTTAGGCCTGTTCGTCGAAGATGGAATGTTGGCGGCGGCACTCCTGACATGGGTTGCGATATGCGCGTTTGCGCTCCCTACGCGGCTGCCGCCGCCCTGGCGCGCGCCGGTGCTGGCGTTGGGATGCATCGTGGCGTTCGCGGCCAGCGTATGGCGTAGCGCCGCAACCAACGGCGCGCGTAAGAAACCCGAGAAGACCGCGCCTGGGCGCGGCAATCAAGCGATCCGCCGCTCTTCCGCGTTCAGATGAATCCGCGGTGCGTTCAAGCAAATGAAGAAGTCTGGGAAACCTTCAAATTGAGAAACATCCGGAATTCCAGGCGGCGCAGAGCCCGCACGGGCGGCGCGAAGGCGATGCGCGGGATTCCCGCAGAGCGACTGGCAACGACGTTGCCTAACCGACGCGATGGAGGGAATGGCGCGCTCTCGATTACAATTGGCCAACAACTTCCGAGGAGGGCCAGAGTGGAACGCGCTCATCTGATCGAGCTGACTAAACGTTTTGTCGATGCCTTCAATCGCAATGATCTTGACGCGGTGATGGATTTCTTTTCCGAAGATGGCATCTATGACGAATTCAACGGGCGGCGCAATCTGGGCAAAGCCGCGATTCGCGCCGCCTTCGAACCGCAATTCAACGGCGCATACGGGCGTATGCAATTTCTCGACGGGGACCTCTTCGCCGATGGCGAGACTGGAAAGGTGATGGCGAGCTGGCGCTGCACGCTTAGTGTAAAAGGGCAGCCCGTCTCATGGCGTGGTCTCGACCTGCTGCATTTCGCCGGGGATAAACTCGGACGCAAGCTCACTTACGCTAAAGCCAAGGCGCCGCTGTTTGAATAATTGGCCTACCCTGAACAAAGCCTGACGTTAACCGTCACCCTGGAGCGCGTCCGGCTGGATCAGTTCGTTACCGCGCGGTTGGCGCCGGAATGTTCACGTTCGCAAGTCACGCGGATGATCCGCGCCGGACTCATCCGCGTCAACGGCACGGTGGTTCGCGGCTCCTACACCACCCGCGCCGGCGATCACGTTGAAGTCGCGCCGCCGCTCGCGCTGCCACCGCCAACCGTTATGCCGGCCGCGCCCGCAATCGAGGTCCTGTTCGCGGACGCCGAGATCATCGTGGTCAATAAGCCGGCCGGGATGACGGTGCATCCCGCGCCCGGCAATGCTCATTCAACCCTGGTCGATGCCCTCCTCGCGCGATTCCCCGAACTTGCCATGATGGCGGAGCCGGGCGGCGTGATGCGGCCGGGTATCGTTCATCGGCTGGATAAGGACACCTCGGGAGTGATGGTAGTGGCGCGCACCCCATTCGCGCGCGCGGCCTTATCGGCGCAATTCAAACAACGCACCGTGCGCAAACTTTATCTCGCCGTCGTGCGCGGGCTGGTAAAGCGTGAGCGAATTACGATCACGCGTCCTCTCGGACGACATCCGATCGAGCGCAAGCGCATGTCGGTCAAGTCACGTCACCCGCGCGAGGCGCTAACTCAGGTCGAGGTGCTGGCGCGCATCGGCGCCGCGGATGCGCCGCCGAGCGGGGCGACGCTGGTGCGCCTGCGGCCGGAAACCGGCCGCACCCATCAAATACGTGTCCATCTCGCCTCGATCGGTCATCCGTGTTTAGGTGATCCGCTTTACGGCGGTGCGGATCGAGAACCGCATCAGAGCGGATTTACCCGGCAGGCATTGCATGCGGCGGGCTTGGCCTTTGACCATCCGCGCGGCGGCACGCGGCTCGAATTCGTGGCGCCACCCGCGCCCGATATGGCCGCCTTTTTACTTGCCCACGCGATCCGGCTCGAGCGTGATAGGGTCCTCGCGTGGATGCGCGAATGAGCAACCCCGCTTATGCATCGAAACGATCGAGCATTACGTGCCAGGTAATCGACATTCGGATTCGCCCTGCTTTATTTTTGCAAGGGCGTAGGCAAACTCATGAACAGGCGCGATCTTCCGAGATCGGCCGAAGGAGGCACTAGATCTTACAGGGCGAAGGACGGCAAGGCTGATCCCGGGGGCTGAGCTCAAAGTCTACGAGGATGCGCCGCATGGGCTGATGTTCACGCACATGCATAGACCTCAATCACGACTTGATTGCTTTTGCGCAAAGCTAAAACGCGATGGCGATGGGATCTTGCAAATGAAAATCTTTTCAACTCAGCCGGACGAATGCGGAATGCGCCCAAATAATAGAGCAAGCCGGTTCACAACATAATGGCACGGCCCTTTCCGTCAATCTGGCACATAATCCGCCTTGTGCCCGAACCTGAGCTTTCCGCAAGGAAGGGGCAGGGCGGCGCTCAACTCAAATGCTTCTTATTCTGGACTTTGCTAAGGGCCAAACGAGATTATGAGCTGGTCCAGCGGCAGGGCCGCGGTCACCTGCCGCGGCGGCGATACAGGTGTCACTGCGAGGGGAGTTCCGTTCGCTTCCGCTTCATCAAAGGCCGCCGTGCCCGGCGAGATAGCCGTGATCTGGTAGGAGTCGATCTCATAGGGAAGCCCGTTCGAGGCAAGCGACTGCGGCGCGTCCATCAACTGGAAATGCAAATGAGGGGCAAGCGTATTGCCTGAATTACCGACCAGGCCAATCACCTCGCCGCGGGTTACCCGCTGGCCCACCGTCACCCGCACGCTCCCCTGCTGCATGTGGGCGTATACCGCATAGTTCCGGTGTCCCAAGTCGAGTATGACCGCGTTGCCATCAGCCTGATCGACGCTGAGACCTGATGGAAAGCTGCCGGGTGGCTGGTCGGGTTCATTGTTGATTGCCGTCACCACCCGCCCGTCGGCTACCGCCAGCACCGGCTTGCCCCAGATCGTGTAACTGGAGAGCGCGGCTTTCGGTCCCGCATAAATCCGATTCTGATCGTTCAGTTCTTCCCAATCGACGGCGTAGCGTTGGGCCAGCCAGACCGCACCGTTGACGGGAAGTGCGGCGCGCCTGTGCCTGGCCGAGTCGCAGCAGGAATCAGCCGAGACGTAATTGTTCCCCCGCAGCGGCGGCCCGATCACGAGTACAGGCCTGTGGTTGACCGGCGTACCGTCAAGGGTTGCGGTCACGTCCTGATTTCCGGGTGGTGCGGCGTCGATGTGGGCCTCTACCGTATGACTCAGATGATCGGGAACCGATACACCATCGGGAAGGATTACATCAATGAACAACAGGGACTGGGTGCTGGCCGCCATGATGCCGCTCGACACGCGGAAACCAGCCGGTTGCAACCGCTCGGCGACGCCAACCGCGTCGAGAGTTTGCAAGAGATTACCATTGTCTGAGATTTGAACATTTTCGATTTCGGCCGGTGCGCTCGAGAAGTTCGTCAGCCAGAGTTCATAGGTAAGATGGACATGACCGTCCGAAGCGAAAAAAGGCACCGGCGCCTGAGACACCGATAGCAGTAACGGAGTCAACGTCTGCGCAACCGGGGTTACTGAAGTCTCCGCCGCCTCGGAGGACCGGGAGGACCCGCCGCAGCCGCCAGCCACCAACGCCAGAACGGTCAGCAATAGTATCCCCAGAATCGCTGAGAGCACGGAGACTATGTGATTCGAACGAGCAATTGGGCAAACTGGGTGCGCATACTCATCAGCCAGCGCGGCTTGGCCAGATAGAGGAAGCGTCGCAGCTGTAATTACCTCCTGATGCACCATCACGTCGCGCATCTAGTCAGAAATCGACGCACTTTGCAATCTGGTAATTTGGCGTTACCAAATCACTCTCACAATAATGTGGCTAGGTAAACATATTTGCTAATGGAAGTTTTTGTCTCTGAGTTGGCCCGCTTTTATGGGACCATCGGGGGACAGAGAGAGGGAGATTTATAGAAACATCCGAGCTAAAAGCCCCAGTACCGGCGCTACCAGTCAGTGAACTGGTGCGCGCCAGGGCCACTTCAAGAACTGACGCTGGGCAGGCCGCACGCGACACCTGAGGAGCTGACGCGACGACACCGGACAAAAGACCTTCAGCGCGGCAAATTGAGCCGGGCGAGGGTTCAGCGCTTCTCTTCGGGTGGGACCGGCGGGGTCTTGCCTTTTTGGCGCAGTTTCTCGAGCAATTCCTTATCGCGCTCGCGCGCCCATTGCTCTTCACGCGCCTTTTCGAGGTCGTGTAGCTTATCGCCCATTCGGTCCTTGCTATCGTCCATATTTAATATGCCCTCCCGCCTAACGCCATCAGCCGCGGCATCGTTGCCGCCTCATTCATAATACTGCGACAAATCGCGCCGTCCGCATAGCTTGCAAAAAGCCTGGCTATTGAGAGCGGCCGGCTACCTTCGCTATATTTTGCCTATGAGCACGGAAATTCTGTACTGCAGTGCCTGAGGCTACAAGCCGCGCGCGGCCAGTCTGGCCGCGTCATTGAAATCTCGCTTCGGCGCCGACGTCCGCATCACTCCGGGTAAAAGCGGGCAATTCGACGTGCTGGTGGATGGCAAAGTGATTTTTTCCAAAGCCGCCGCCGGACGTTTTCCGGTCGATGACGAGGTCGAAGACAGCTTCGCCGCGTTGCAGAAATAACGGCGTCCGCGAGCCACGGTCCAGAAACTTTCTCGCTCAGTTTGTCGCAGCGAAACGATCAGTTGTCACGCCATAGGATGGCGGAGATGGTTCCTTCGTCCTGAAAAACGTGGACTACATCCAGCACGTTGGCGAGGGGAACGTTATTCACGACCAGTTGGAAAACAAGCTGCCTTCCGCTCTTGGTGGTTATGTATCCGCCAAAAGCCTGTCCGCGCAGCACAATGCCCGTCGCGGAACCCGCGACGAAAGTTCCAGTCTTCGCGCGTACTTGCCCGGTGGCGCCCGCGAGAGTCGGGTCGGATTGAAAGTCCTTCACGAAGCTGAGCGAGCCATCGACACCAAGTATCGGAAATGCGTCGAAATAGGTCGGGAAGACCGCAGTCGCGGTCATGCCCAGCAGCAATTTTGTTACCGCGCCGTTGATTGCCGTGGTCGTGCTCCCGCCGCTTCCATTGAGGAAATGATATTCATTGGGCGTTATTCCAAAATGTGACGCGAGATTGCCTTGTTCGACCTGCAGCGCGGCGGTCAGATTGTCCACACCCTGGGTAAGTCCCCACAGAACCAGACTGGTATCCGCGCCAATGTTGTAACTCACCTTGAGAATTAATTTCGCGTAATCGGCATAGGGCAAGCCGATGAGTTCCGCGACCTGCGTGCTAGGCGCGTACGAATTTTTGGGCGGCAGCAATTGCGTCGGATTCGGTTCGACCGTGGCGGCATCAACCTTCACGCCCGCCGCTTCGAGCGCTTCGATGAACACCGTGCGTGCATAGTTGGACGGCTCCACGATTCTGAAAGTCTGGACGAGTGGAAAGGCATTGGTCAGTGGCGGAACGAAATCAATCGGAAGCTGCCCGGTGATTTCCGCCGTGCAACCGGGCTGTCCGATGCATTCCGGGAATTCCGGATTCAATTTAAGCGTGTATTTCGAATCCGGCGCGCCGGTGGTTAACGTATTGTTCACGCCCAAGGCGGCCGAGACCGGACGCCATACAACCGACGCCGCGCTGCCCGCAGTGGTCGGATTGATCGTCATATCCACCACGTCGTCGTTGACGAATATGGGAGTTACATTGAATTCGCTCCGGTAATTGAAGGGCTGAAAGAGCCGGTCGTCGATGATCACCTCGCCAGCGATTTCCTTGATGCCGGCCGCCGCGACCTGCCCCCCAGTGCCTTATATCCCGCCAGTGGATCGGGCGCCGTCAGCACCGCGTTACCCAGCGAGTCAGCCTCATTGTGATCATAGTTGCTAATCGCGATGCCGCCGTCGGAGTTGGTCCTGCCGCCCATGGTCAAATCGCCCGAGGCGACGAGGATGAGGTTGCCCCGCAGCACGCCCGAACTATCAGTCGTTCCCTGGCGGAAGACAGGAGTATTGTAGGTATGATCGGGACCTACCTGATTCAACAACTCCCCGACGGTAAATGCCTTCCGCACTGAACCGATAAAAAACTGGCGCTTGGGCCTAAGATTTATCAGGACCTTGCCGGTGCTCCGGTCAACGACACGTAATCCCCAAATCGCGCCTTTGTACATCGGTTTATCGAAAACCGCGCGAATATCGGCGGGAACCGTCGTGTTTGCTCCGGCACTGGTTGAGTTGCTGTCGCCGCCGCAGCCACCGATAAACAGCGCAATAGATGAGAAAACTAAAAAAAAGGCGATTAACCGACTCGGTTCGCGCATCCGTGTTTGGGTACGCCTAATGACGAACAATTACAAGACGCTAGGTGTGATTCATGACGCTAGCGTCAACGTCGCAGTGGCTTTCGGATTGGTCAAAAATGCAATCGTCAGTTATTCAGAAATGCCGAACAGAGTATTCAATTCGGCTGGATCGCGGCGAATTCCGAAGTGAAACGGGCCAAACTCCGCATAGCGGGCGCTCGATTCGTCAAAGCGCATTTCGTAGACCAATTTTTTGAAGACCAGCGGATCATCCGCGAACAGATCAACGCCCCATTCCCAATCATCGAAGCCGATCGAACCTGAGATGATTTGCGTCACCTGGCCGGCATAACGACGGCCAATCATGCCGTGTTCATGCATCAGTTGCCGTCTTTTTTCGATCGGCAGCATATACCAGTTATCGTCACCGGCTCGCCGTTTGTTCATTGGGTAAAAGCACAGATACCGACGCTCGGGCAGCGCCGGATACAAACGCCCGGCGAGCTTCTCTCGCTGCCTTTCGAGCTCGGCCGCCGACGCCTTTTGCCAATCCGGCGAATCGGGCGGTAATCCCTGTCGTATCAGCTCCGAATGCAGCCTGACGGTCGCCTCATACAAGCCGATTTCGACCACCGAAAGGTAGGACGTCGCCGGCTCCAGATATTCACTGAGGCGCAGCCGTCCGATTTCGAGTTCGGCCGCCGACAGTTGCTCGAAATCGCGGCGAAAATGGACGAGTATCAGGTCGCCTTTATGTCCCAGTTGGACAAACAGCCCACTCTGCCCGTCCTCGCGCATGGCCATTGCGGCCAGCACCGCGCCGGCCTCGTCAAGGGCGACACAACGCGCACTGCGCTCCAGCGCGTTCCATTCGCGCCGACGAAGGCGAAAGAACTGATGCAGAATGCCGAAGCCCTCCAACGTGTTGGGCATCGCCGGAAGTGCGCAAATCGAATCGTCGTCGTGCTCGTGGTTCATGGATCCATACTAGCTGAACAGCGAGGGCATACTGTCATTCCAAGTGCTGCGAAGAATATCGGATAGTTCTTCTGGCTCCTGGGCTTTTCTTCGGGATTCCTCGGCTCCGCGGACTACGCTCGCAATGACATATGGGCTTGTAATAAGGCTCCTTCGGCCGATCTCCGTTCAGTGGCGCTTTTGCAATTATAGTTTCTCGGACGATGCTCGCCAGCCGGTAATGCCACTTAGCAGGTTGCGGAAAAAGGGGGTTGGCCCGGTTTTCACATAAGCAATGGCGTGCTAAGCACGACATTATGAACGACTCTTAAAGTAGGTTTCCCGCAACCTGCGAGGGAACCTCCGCACAAGGTTTAATCTGTTATTCCGAGCGCAGCGAGGAATCCTGGAAATCTGTTCATTTTCTAAGGTTCCATCCGGGATTTCTCGCTGCGGCAGCCGCCGCTCGAAATGACAATCCGAGGCCTGTGCAGAGGTTCCCTAGCAATTAAAAATCCCGAGCCATTGACGGCGGTCGCGGATAAGTGGACGGCGCGTCTTCATCAGCCCATACGCTTCGTCGAGGCTCATGCCGCGCCGGGCCTTAAGAAACCAGGCGATCACCAGGGGCGCGCGTTCACAGCCTTCCTCACAATGCACCAGGACACGCAGATTAAGCTTGAGCGCCGCGTCGATCAGCGCGGCCGTACTGTCGAGCGTCGCCCGTCCATTCTGCAGAAACGGCATCCAGATGGCCCTGCGCGGCTCACTGAGCGGCTTATCCTGCAACACGCAAATGATGATGCCGTTGAATTCGCGTCGGGCATCGTCAAGGTCGCCCACAAACAGCTTGGGGATGATCTCGGTCTCCATTTTACTTCCACGATCCGTGATCTTCACGACGCGATGCTGGAAACGGTAATCGGCGCGCCGCGGTGCCGGACCATCAGTGCATAGATCGGCACGGCGCTCAGCGCGATCAGCAATCCCGGCCACGTATAGCGCGGCCGCATCACGAGTAGATCAAGCATAAGAACGATCGCAAGGACGATATAAGCGGCCGGCAGGTACGGATAACCCCAGGCGCGATACGGCCGTTCAACCTCGGGCCGGCGGCGGCGCAGCAGGAACACCGCCGCTACCGTCAATACATAAAAGAGCAATTGCGCGAAAATCACGAAGTCGAGCAACTCGGAATAGGTGCCGGACAACGTCAGCACCGCTGCCCACACCCCCTGGATTATCAATGCAACGGCGGGAACCGAGGCGCGGTTGAGCTTGCCGGCGGCATTAAAAAACACACCGTCGCGCGCCATCGCGTAGATCACGCGGGCGCCGGTGAGGATGAGTCCGTTGGCGCATCCGAAGGTCGAGACCATCACCAGCACAGCGGTGAGTGCCGCCCCCGCCGACCCCCATACGACGCGCATCGCCGCCGCCGCGACCCGATCGTTGGCCGCCGCCGCAATACCATGCGCGAAACCTGGGCCGGCGGCCGCCGCCGTGCCACTGGCCACGGCCGGCAATTCGAACAGGTAAGCGACATTGGTCAACACATACAGCAGGATCACGATGCCGGTGCCGAAGGCCAGTGCGCGCGGCAAATCGCGTTTGGGTTGGCGCACTTCGGAGGCGGCGAAGGTCACACTGGCCCAGGCATCGGCCGAGAATAGTCCCCCGACCATCGCGGGGCCGAAGGCGGCGAGCAGGCCGAGGCTCAGCGGGCGGGTGCCGAAAAACCCGCTCGGCCTGAAATTCGCGCGAATGGCTTCGAGATTGGGCGCAATCAGGCAGGCAACGACAATAATCAACAGCAGCGCAAGAATTTTCGCCGTGGTAAAGCCGTTTTGCACCAGCCGTCCGAGGTTGAGGCCGCGCAGGTTGACCGCCGTGAGCAGCGCGATTACCCCAATCGCGCCGAGACGTTCACCGGAAAGCCCGACGCCGGCGTATCCGAACCATAGCCGCGCCCCCAGACTCGGCCACAAAACGCCGGCGAAACGCGCGAACGCCACGGCGACCGCGGCGATCGTGCCGGTTTGAATCACCAGCAGCAACGTCCACCCATAGGAAAAGGCCCACAAGCCGCCGTACGCCTCGCGCATGAAGACATATTGGCCGCCCGCCCGTGGCATCATTGCCGCCAATTCGCCATAGGCGAGCGCGCCCGCGATCGTCATCAAGCCGCTCACCACCCACACCGCCAGTAATCCGGCTGGCGAGCCAACCTCGCGTACGATATCGGCCGATACGATAAAAATGCCGGAGCCGATCATCGAGCCGGCTACAATCGTTACGGAGTCGAACAGCGAAAGACCCGGTCGCAGCCCTGTCGATTCCATCCGCCTCCTCGGCGAGAACTTGGAAATTGAGCGGGGATTCTAGCAATTGTCCGCACGATGACGCAGCAACGCGGTTACACGGCGCAATGGGATTTCCGATCCATCAGCCGCCGCGATTAGGCGCGGTCTTGATGTTATAATTTCAGCGGAGCGACAGATGGCATGCGCAAACGCGGCGTGAATTCAAATGAGGCTGGTCCTCTCGACGCCAGAGGGCAAATCAAGCAACTGCGCGCGGTGGTCGAGCGGCTCAAGCGCCGTATTCGCGGGGGGACACGCCCGCGCGCGCTCGAAATGCGCGCTCTGGCCGAAGCCCGGCGTACGCGGGCGCGAGTTGGTAAAGAAATGAACGCGCTGCGCCAGCAGGGACGGCGCCTGGCCGGTCAATTGCGCCAGGCTTTGCGTAATTCCAGGCGCAAGCAACGACTCGAGCGGCGCGCCGTTGCGCAGGTCGCGGAATTGCGCGAGCAACTGCGCCGCAAGACCGAAGAGTTGCGCGCGAAGAAATAGAGCGGTGCGAACCGAACTCCGGCAGCACCTATCCGCATAATACGCAACAAATCCATCAAACGGCCCTATCGCAACCGCGCCGGGAAATCACTTGAGATGCGGCTGTCAGAATCCGCCGGAGTTCGACGCCGGGCCGGCCAGATGTTCTTGCGCGAATCCGCGCAGCGCATGGATGCCAGGTAGGTCAAGCCGATCCATCAGATCGCGCAAATGGCTGCGCAGCGTGCCAGGCGCTATCCGGAGCAGCCGAGCGCAATCTCCAGCGCGAATGGTGCGCGTGATAAGTTCCAGAATTTCAGCCTGACGAGGACTAAGCCCATAACGAAACTGCACGCGGCGACGTAAGAGCGCGCGTGATTCCCCAAGCTCGACGATTACAGCGAGCCCGCCGGCACCATGCACGTTCGTCAGGGCGACGCCGTGAAGCTTGATCGCACAACCGCTTCGATTCGAATGAATCACCTCATACGGCATCCCGGTACGTGCGTCGGGATAGCCGCGCGAAAAAAGGAGCTCTCGCAACTGCCGGCCTATCACTTCGAAAGCGCTGCTGCGCGCGTCAAGTCTAAAGACCTCGACTCCGTGGCCATCAAATGCGCCGAACTGTCGAAAGATTTCCTCCGCGCGGGCGTCCATGGCGCGCACACGCCCCTGATCACTCAAATAAACGAGCCCGGCGCCGGGGCTCGCCAACGGGACGAAATCACCGGCCGCAACCTTAGGCGCCTCGATCGCGCGCGCCACGGACAGACCGTGGCGGATGTCGCGAGCGATAGTGGCGGCAAAGCGCGCATCATCCTCGGTGAATGGCTTCATCTGTTCGCTGCGCCAGATTGAGCAGCGAAAATCAGCGCGACCGTTTTCGAGCCACCCCAGACTGAGCAGATGATGCTGCCGGTTGGGCCGAAACACCTCGTTGTATCCGGCGGAGCGATAGAAGTGCGACAGTGCGACTTCCGCGTGGCGCAAGACCGGGCGCGATGTTGACATCGGGCCAGGCGGCCGAATCATTCCGCTAACCTCCGGACCCGCTTCGGGTCCGTAGCGCTGATACGCCAGCAAGGACGTGGCCGGATCAAATCCTCTCGCCACCAACCGCGGCGTCGCCATCGAGTGACCCGGTCCTGACAAAAACGTCTGATTCGGTCCGCTCGGAATCGCCTCCTCGATCAGCTCAAGCAGCGTGCTTACTAAGGACTGCGCCGGTAACCCGGATATGGCGAGACGGCGGATTCGTCTCAGCGCTTCGTGTCTGACCTGAGACTGCGAGCGCACGGGCGGTGGCGCTCTGTGGGGCGGGTCAGGCAGCGGCGCGGCGGCCTTTGGCGGCCGGCCGTCGGAGACCCCGAGATGCCTCAGTATGCGGCGGCAGTGGCGCACGCTGACACGCAGCCGATAGCGGCCGCTCAGATGGCGGGCGAGCGTTGCGCCACCCCAATGGTCAGCCGCGAGGCCAAATCGCCTTGGCGAAGACCTCAGGTCGCGAACGAGCTGTGCGCGCTTTTCCTGCCTAAGCCTTTGCAATACGGTCTTCCCGCAAAGCTCGAGCGCGGCGACTCCATCTTCCCGGACCTTGGCCGTCCAGCGCCTGACGGTTCGAACCGAAACGTGAGCCGCACTCGCCACCTGGGCGATGGGTTCACCTTGCAACACCGCATCCAGGGCTTCCAGCCGCCGCTGATAATCTCTCTCATTACCAGGGCGCAGCCGTGCAGCCCGAATCTTTCGTGTGAGTGCAAGAGTCCGCATGGTGGCAAATCCGTGCGACAACGCGCGGTCACGCGGTGACAGCGCATGTCCGCCCGCAAATCTTTTGTATTGTTTACAGATAGCCGCTTCGGCTAGAGCAAGCAAATCGACGTTTGGCACGAATAACGCGGCGGCTTAGAAGCACCGGCTGGAGGGATGCGCGGAGTCGAGCCAAGTGAACCCAACGTCGATTCAAAACCAGGATTTCAAGATTAAGAGCATGAAAAAGCGAATTTTAGTGTGCCTAATAATGTTCGTTGCCTTGATCACCGGTGGGATTGCATTGGGCCAGGCCGATCCTCCCGAGATGCCTCAATGGGCAGTGATCGTGCACCAACTTGCGCTTAGGGCTCACGGCTCAGTGCATGCCAACGGGTCCACCGGAATATTTCCGCCGGTAATCCCCGAACGCTTTCGCAGCGCCGATGCCGATGGCGCGGTGGAGACCTATAACCTTGACGCGCCAACGAACACGCGCGGGAATCCATTTTTTCAAAGCCTGGGCACCAATGGGCGGGCTTGCGTAACCTGCCACGAGCCGCGAAGCGCTTGGGGCGTTAGCGCCGCGTCGATTCAACAGCGCTTCTATCAGAGCCGCGGCACGGATCCGATCTTCCGAGTGGTGGACGGAGCGACTTGCGACAATAGCGACGTGAGTTCTTTTGACGCCATGCGCAAAGCCTACAGCCTGTTGCTTACAAAAGGGCTGATTCGGATTTTTCTGCCACTCCCCGACACTCAACTTGGGTCCAACCCTCCTCAGCCCAGGGATTATGAAATCGTCGCCGTTAACGACCCCTATGGCTGCACGGATTTGTCCTCGGTCCCCGCGATAGTGTCGGTGTATCGGCGGCCGCTGCCCGCGGCAAATTTGCGCTTTTTAACCGGTTGCCCGCAAAGCGACCCATCATGCAGTCCGCTATCCATTATGTGGGACGGAAGAGAGCCGAACCTGAGGAGCCAGGCGCTGGATGCCACTTTGGGGCACGCGCAGGCGCTGAATCCCCCTTCAGACGAGCAGTTAGCGCAAATCGTGAATTTCGAGTCGCATATTTACGATGCCCAGGAGCGCGATAGAATCGCCGGCAGCTTGCACAAAAAAGACGCCAACGGCGGTCCGTCCTTCCTTTCGCGCCAGGACTTTACAATCGGAATCAATGATTCGCTGAGTCCGAATTTCGATAATGCCGTCTTCACTCTCTACGATACCTGGCGCAACCTGGCGGCCTCGCCCAAGCGAGGTGCGGCGCGGGCGGCGATAGCCCGCGGCGAGGCGCTCTTCAACACGAGGCAGTTCACAATCAGCAATGTGAACGGCCTTAATTTGCTGGCGGCCGATCCGGTTGGAGCAACCCCGGTCACTGGCACCTGCACGACGTGCCATGACTCGCCCAACGTGGGCAACCATTCCAGCAAACTCGCGCTTGATATCGGCGTCGCGGACGCCGCGCCTCCGGTTCTCGACGTGACGAACTTGCCACTTTTCACCGTACAGTGCATCGCGGGTCCGCTCGCCGGCCAGAGCTTCGAGGTCACCGACCTGGGGCGCGCATTGATCAGCGGAAGATGCGCCGACGTGGGCAAGATGAAGGGGCCTATCCTGCGCGGGCTGGCGGCGCGTGCGCCGTATTTTCATAACGGCTCGGCGGCGACCCTCGCGGATGTCGTTGAGTTCTATAACCAGCGCTTCAGCATCGGGTTCAGCGATCAGGAAAAGGCTGATCTGGTGGCCTTCCTCCAAGCACTCTGATCGTGAAGAAGCAAGCGGGAGCAGCCACCCTAGCGTAGCTGATAGAGGCGCTCTCGTCGGCGACTGACGATCCGCGAATGCCGATCGCGTATGCGCGGGCGTGTGTGGGCGCGGTGACTTTGAGACGCCTTGCGGTGC
>JBOHWL010000285.1:0-33435 GCA_050736615.1 Binataceae bacterium (SeqCode)
CGCTGGGCTTTCATCCGGTATTGCCACCGTCACGTTCCCGAATGGAATCACCTACGATGCTACACCCTCATGCTCGGCGAACGACCAGACCGCAGCCGCCGCAGTCAAGGTGACAAGCACGACCACGACGGTCGTCCTGACGGGCACGGGCGCCGACACTGTCGCTTGGTCCTGTCGGCCGCCGCGGAGCAAATGACGACCGCGTCGGAGGTTGCGTTGCACGACATCCTTCACGAAATTTGATTCAGGGGCTTCCAAAATCCACTCTTCTATTTCTTGCGATTTAAGTTAGCTTGGGCCACAGACCTCCAATTGGAGCGCGTACAGGGGGGGTTTTCCCCGGAGATAATTTCAAAATTGACATCACGGTCGAGATCCCATGACTGATGATCTGAGGCGGCTGAACGCGCAGGCGGAAAGCCTGCGCGAGCGCATCAACCATCACAACTATCGCTATTACGTACTCGATGATCCTGAGACCACCGACGCCGAGTACGACCAACTGATGCGCAGGCTCGAGGCGCTCGAGCGCGAATACCCCGAATTGCTGACGCCCGATTCTCCCACTCAAAGGGTGGGCGCCGCGCCGAGTGAAAAATTCAACACGGTGGTGCATCGCCGCATGATGCTGTCGCTGGCCAACGCCATGGACGCCGCGGAGATGCTTGAATTCGACCGCCGCATCAAGCGCTTCCTCAAAAGTGAGGACGAGATTGAATACGCCGCCGAGGTCAAGCTCGATGGCCTGGCAGTCGATCTCAGTTATGAAAATGGTACGCTAGCGGTCGGCTCGACCCGCGGCGACGGCCTTAACGGCGAGGATGTCACTGCGAACATTCGCACTATCAAAAGCGTGCCGCTGCGCCTGATCAAGCCCGCGCGTCACCCGATGCCGCGCTTGTTCGAAGTGCGCGGGGAGGTAATCCTGCCGCTGCGCGCGTTCGAACGGCTCAACGCTGAGCGCGCGCGCGTCGGCGAGCCGCTCTTCGCCAATCCGCGCAACGCGGCGGCGGGCTCGTTGCGCCAACTTGATCCGCGCGTTACGGCTTCGCGCCCGCTCGGAATCTACTGCCATTCGCCCGGCGTGATGGAGGGTGTCGAATACGCCTCGCAATGGGACTTCCTCAACGGGATCAAGGCTCTGGGCTTGCGCGTAAATCCGCTCACGCGGGTGTGTAAGGGCGTTAACGAGGTACTCGAATACTGGAACGAACTGACGGAAAAACGCCACTCCCTCGATTATCAAGCCGACGGCGTTGTCGCCAAGGTCAACTCATTCGCACTGCAGGCGCAACTCGGCGAAGTCTCGCGCTCGCCGCGATGGGCGGTCGCCTACAAGTTCAAAGCGCAGCAGGCGGAAACCAGGGTGCGCAAAATTTCCGTCTATGTCGGGCGGATCGGCTCGTTGACCCCGGTGGCGAACCTCGAACCGGTGGGGCTCGCCGGCGTCACCGTTTCAAACGCTTCGCTCCACAACCTCGACGAGATAAGACGCAAGGATGTACGCGAGGGCGATACCGTGCTGGTCGAGCGCGCTGGCGACGTTATCCCTTACGTCGTGCGCGTGACGCAAAAGGCGGGCCCGCGCGCCGCTGAGTTTGAAATGCCGTCGCATTGCCCGGAATGCGGCGGCGCGATTGTGCATGAAGCGGACGAGGTTGGCCATTTTTGCGTAAACGTGAATTGCCCGGCGCGGATGCGCGAGTCTATCCGTCATTTTGCTTCCAAGGCCGCCCTCAATATCGACGGACTCGGTGACAAGCTGGTTGGACAACTGATCGACACCGGTTTGGTTAAGGAACTGGATGATCTCTATAAACTCAACCGGCAACAACTGATCGGGCTTGAGCGGCTGGGCGAAAAAAGCGCCGCCAATCTGCTAGCCAGTATCGAACGTTCGCGCGATACGACGCTGGACCGTGTAATCAACGGCCTCGGTATCCGACATGTTGGTGAACACACCGCGCGCCAGCTAGCCGGCCGCTTCATCACACTGGCGGGCTTGATGGATGCGAGCGAAGACGCCTTGCGCGGCGTACGCGATATCGGTTCTGAAGTCGCCCTAAGTATCCGCAAGTATTTCGATGAGCCGCGCAATCGCGACACGGCCGAACGCCTGGCCAAATACCTGAGAATCGAGCCGCTACCCGCGGCCGACGGCCGCGACGCATTACGCGACAAAAGCTTCGTTATAACGGGTACGCTGGAATCGATGACGCGCGAGGATGCCGAGCGCAAAATCATGGCGGCCGGCGGCCGTGTGACTTCTTCTGTAAGCCGCAAGACCGACTACCTTGTCGCCGGCGGCGAGCCGGGCTCGAAGCTGCGCAAGGCCACCGAATTTGGTGTCAAGACTCTTAATGAACGCCAATTTTTGACTTTGCTTGAGAGCGACTGACGAACGTGACCGGTTTTCCGCGGGCGTCCCTTCCGCGCTTTCCGTTATCATGACGGCGGCCAGGCAAATGGAACCTACGGCTCGATTGCGCATTATTGTTACCGGCCGTGTGCAGGGCGTATTCTTTCGCCGGGCGACGAGGACTCAGGCTAACGCCTTGGGGCTCACCGGATGGGTGCGTAATCTGGACGATGGCTCGGTCGAAATCGTGGCGGAGGGCGCGCATGACGCGTTGCAGGCGTTCGCACGATGGGCAAAGCGCGGGCCGGCCGCTGCCGACGTCAATGCGGCACAAGAGGAATGGTGCGAATTCAAAGGGGAATTCAACGATTTTAGGATGAGATGAAAGGCTGGCATCACCACCCTTTGACGTTTGGCGAGCATTAGCTATACTTCATTGTGGCATTTGTTTTTATCGATACCGCTTGGCTTCACCCACGCCTGTATCGTGAAGGCTATGCTTGGCATCGAAGTGGAAAATTGGCATCGAAGAGGAGCGTTGAGCCATGGCTATTCCACCTGAGGCGGCCGGACAGGCCGCTCATTCCTCAAGTTTAGGCGGCGCGGCGTCCAAGCCAGCGAAGAGCCGCGACAGTATCGTAATCCGGTTCGCCGGTGATTCCGGTGACGGCATGCAATTGGCCGGCATGCAGTTCACGGCGGAATCGGCATTTGCGGGCAATGACATCGCGACCTTCCCCGACTTTCCCGCCGAAATCCGCGCTCCAGCGGGCACTCTAGCCGGCGTCAGCGGGTTCCAGCTCAATTTCTCCAGCCAAGAGATTTTCACCGCTGGCGATGAACCCAACGTGCTGGTCGCGATGAATCCGGCGGCGCTCAAAGTTAATCTCGATGACTTGCCCGCCAACGCCGTGCTGATCGTCGATCGCGAGGCCTTTTCCGAGGCCAACCTCAAGCGCGCTGGCTACAAGTCGAATCCGTTGCGCGATCATTCCCTGGACAAGTACCAGGTCTTTGAAGTTGACGTGACCAAGCTCACGGCGGCTTCACTTCACGGTAGCGGACTCAACAATCGCGCGGTCTTCCGATGTCGCAATATGTTTGTGCTGGGCATGGTGTCGTGGCTGTATCAGCGGCCAATTGAGACGACCATCAAATGGCTGGAGGCACGCTTCAAGAAGACACCCGAACTAGTCGAGGCGAATCTGAAGGTCCTGCGGGCCGGATGGAATTACGGCGAAACCACGGAGATGTTCGCCAATAACTATGAAGTGCAGCCGGCGCGCATCGTCCCGGGTGTTTATCGCAACATCACTGGCAACAGCGCGACGGCGATCGGATTCGTGGCGGCAGCGGTCAAAGCCAAACGTCCGCTGTTCCTGGGCTCATATCCAATCACTCCGGCCAGCGACGTACTGCATGAACTGGCCGGTTATAAGAATTATCCGGTGTACACTTTTCAAGCCGAGGACGAAATTGCGGGAGTCGCCTCGGCGATCGGCGCGTCATTCGGCGGCGCGATCGCTATCACGACCACGTCCGGCCCCGGGATGAACCTCAAAGCCGAGGCGGTCGGGCTCGCGGTGAAAACGGAATTGCCGCTGGTGATCACCGATATCCAGCGCGCGGGCCCATCCACGGGAATGCCGACCAAGCCCGAGCAGGCCGATCTGCTGATGGCGATGTACGGACGGCATGGTGAATCGCCCATTCCGATTATCGCCGCCGCGACGCCGGGCGATTGTTTCGAATGCGCCTACGAAGCCGTGCGTATCGCCGTCACCTACATGACCCCGGTGATCCTGATGACCGACGGCTATCTGGCGAACGGCTCCGAGCCATGGGCGTTGCCCGATCCCGACCAACTGCCGCCCATCAAGGTCGAACTGCGGACCGAGCCGGAAGGCTTCATGCCTTACCTGCGTGATCCGGAGACGCTATCGCGGCCGTGGGCGGTGCCGGGGACGCCCGGACTTGAACATCGAATCGGCGGCTTGTCGAGCGAGGACGTGACCGGCAATGTGAGCTACTCGCCCGCCAACAACGAGCTGATGGTGCGGACGCGCGCGCGCAAGATTGCGGGAATTGCCAAGGAATTGCCGCCGACTCGGATTTTCGGTGATCAAAACGGCGGCGATCTGGTGGTACTCGGATGGGGCTCGACCTTTGGCTCGATTCGCGAAGCGGTCAAGCAGATGCGCGAACGAGGCAAGAGCGTCTCTCATATTCATCTGCGCTATCTCAATCCGCTGCCGAGCGACCTGGGTGAAAAGCTTCGCCGCTTCAAAAAGGTGATAGTGGCGGAGATGAACATGGGACAATTGCTTAAAATGGTGCGCGCCGATTATCTGCTCGACGCGATCGGCTGCAACAAAATACAGGGGCGTCCGTTCAAGGTGAGCGAACTCACCAATCGTATTGGACGCGTGCTGGAGGGTTGATCAGATGGCTACGGCGCTGACCAGAAAGGATTTCGTTTCCGACCAGGAGGTGCGCTGGTGCCCCGGATGCGGCGACTACGCGATTCTGGCGCAAGTGCAAAAAGTGATGCCGGAGTTCGGCATCCCACGTGAAAACGTGGTCTTCATTTCAGGCATTGGATGTTCAAGCCGGTTTCCTTATTACATGAACACTTACGGCTTCCATACGATCCACGGACGCGCGCCCGCGATCGCAACCGGGCTTAAGGTCACACGCCCTGAACTCGACGTATGGGTGGTGACCGGTGACGGTGACGGTCTTTCGATTGGCGGCAATCATCTGATTCACGTGCTGCGCCGCAATGTGGATTTGAAAATCCTGCTGTTCAATAACCGGATTTATGGCTTGACCAAGGGCCAGTATTCACCGACTTCCGAGGTCGGCAAGGTGACCAAATCAACGCCGGCCGGTTCAGTGGATTTTCCGTTCAATCCGACCACGGTGGCGTTGGGCGCTCATGCGACCTTCGTCGCCCGCACGGTTGACGTCGAGCAGAAGCATCTGGGCGAGACGCTCAAGCGCGCGCACGCCTACCGTGGCGCCTCGTTCATCGAAATCCTGCAGAACTGCAACATTTTTAATGACGGCGCTTTCAATGATCTGAGCGACAAGCAGATCAAGGCGGACCATCAACTGGTGCTCGAACACGGCAAGCCGCTGATCTTCGGCAAAACCCGCAACCGTGGCATCAGGATGAACGGCAATCGCGCCGAAGTCGTGACGCTCGGCAGCGGCGTCAGCGAGGCTGACCTGGTGGTTCATGATGAGACCAATCTCGCACTCGCCTTCATGCTGGCGAACTTCGAGCCGCCGATGCCTACGCCGATTGGGGTTTTCTATTCGGTGCCGCGTCCGACCTACGACGCCGCGCTGAACGCCCAGTTGGCCGAAGCCAAGGCGAAAATGGGGGAAGGCGATCTCAAGTCACTACTTCATCGCGGTGACGTGTGGACCGTGAATTAGCGCGCGGTTATTTGTCCGCCAGCCTTTCCACAGAAGGCTAAAGCGGCGATCGCTCCAACCAACGATAACACCGCTCGCTCGAGGCGGGCTCCGCACCAGCGTGATCTGTCATTCCGAGTGTGTGAATTTTTATGTCATTCCGAGCACAGCGAGGAATCCCGGATCTTTCTGCTGTTCCTGTGTTTTGTCGGGATTCTTCACTTCCTAAAACGCACGTCGCAGACTCCTTTGCTCGCTCCGCCTACGTTGGCGGCAGGCTGGATCGCTTTCGAATCAAATCGAAAGATTATAAACGCGCCGGACATTATCGCCGAGGACGTCGCGCCGCCGATGCGGGTCGCCTATCTTGTTCCCGAACTCCTCCAGCTCCTCGATATAGTTCCCCGTATGGTCCGGATGGGGGAAATCGGTCGCCCAGAAGAAACGATCGCTGCCACATAAATCAACCATCGCGGGCAATGACTTTTCGTCGGGATCAGCGGAAACCCAGACGTTGCGCTTGAAATAAAAGCTGGGCTTCTCCTTGAGCGGCACTCCCCGCCCCATCACGCTGTCGTAAACCGCATCCATCCGGTCGAGCCAGTATTGCACCCAGCCAGCGCCCACTTCGAGAATCACGATTTTAAGCTTGGGGAACTTGTCGAACGTGCCGTATTGCATAAAGCTCGCGAGCGCGTGGCGAATCGCGTCGGAGGCGGTCACGTTGAGGAACCATCCCTGCTTGCGCACGTACTCCTTGTCGTAGCGCCCGGGCCAGCACCACTGTGGTTCGAGCGAAACGTGAATACCCAGCGGCACGTCGAGCTCCTGCGCCTTGGCGAAGAGAACATCATGATCGGAATGGCCGTGCGGTTTGCGCGTCATCGTGAACTGCACAACCCATCCGCCTTTGTGGCCGGCCTTCACCGCGCGTTCGAGTTCCTCCGCGGCGGCCGTTGGATCTCCCAGCGAGAGATGGGCCACCGGGATCAGGCGGCCACCGCTGTCCGCCGACCAATCGGTGACCCAGCGATTGTAGGCCCGGCACATCGCTTGTGAGTAATCGACATCGTCGGTGTCGGTTTCCCACGTGAGGTCAAGGCTGGGGTAGATGATAGCGGCGTCAAGTCCCTCTTTGTCGAGCCGCGTAAGACGGTCCTTGGCGTCGCAAGCTCCCAGCGGGACTTTCTCGCCGTATTTGAGCCGCCGATCAAAATTTCCGGAATTGCGGGTAACCTGGCCCATTTGCGCAACGTTGCCGAAATTTCCACCGCGATTTACGTGCGATGGCTCTCCGTTAACTTCCAGGTATTCGAGGCCGTCTTCATCCTCTTTCATGCGGATGGCCTTGGCCCGGTACTTGGCTTCGCAGTAATCCTCCCAACATTTGGCCGATTCGAGGATGTGGCCATCAGCATCCACCGCGCCGCTGTACTTGAGTTTATGGATTTCTTCCGCACTTCGACTCATCATTTCACCTCGATTCAAATTTCAATTGTAACCGGGTTTTGCGTACGGCTTAGTTTGACATCGTGCGGCGCGACAAGCCAACTGAACCCGCGGCAGGCTCGGCGGGTGTGTTCCGTCTCAAGGTTTGATTGGCGGCTTTTCGCACCCGCTTGATAGGATGGATTCGCGGAGGAACGCCATGAGTTGGCAGCGAGAATTAGATGAGATTCGCCACCGTATGGAACTCGCCCGTAAAATGGGCGGCCCGGAGAATATCAAGCGCCAGCATGACGGCGGCAAGCTAACCGTGCGCGAGCGGATCGATCGTTTGCTCGATCCAGGCTCGCTCCACGAATACGGCGCTTTGGCGGGATCGAGCAAGTACGAAGGCGCGGAGCTGGCCGAGTTCCGGCCGGCCAATTTTGTCCTCGGCACCGGCAAAATCAACG
Organism: Binataceae bacterium (SeqCode); assembly: GCA_050736615.1. GTDB lineage: Bacteria > Desulfobacterota > Binatia > Binatales > Binataceae > JBOHWJ01. Next base: position 7,681 of record JBOHWL010000285.1, read on the forward strand.
GGCGGCGCGTAGTGGTCGGCGGCGACGATTTCACCGTACGGGGTGGCGCGGCCGACGCGGCCATTCACAGCAAGCAGGTATGGGGCGAATTGCTCGCGCATGAGTTGCGGATGCCGATTGTGCGACTGGTTGACGGTTCGGGCGGCGGTGGCAGCGTCCGTTCCATGGAAAAGGTCAAGGCGACTTATGTCCCGGCCAACCCGGGCTGGGATGTGGTGGTCAAGGTGATGTCCGAGGTGCCAGTGGTTTCCGGTTGCATGGGCTCGGTCGCCGGATTGGGCGCGGCGCGAGTCGCGGCCTCGCATTTTTCCGTGATGGTGCGCGGTTCGAGCCAACTCTTCGTGGCCGGGCCGCCGGTGGTGAAATTCGGCGTCGGCGAGGAGCTCGATAAAGAGGAGCTTGGAGGCTCCCACATCCATGCCTACCTGAGCGGCGCGGTCGACAACGAGGCTGAAAGCGAGGAGGACGCGTTCGCCATGATCCGGCGCTTCCTTTCCTATCTGCCGCAAAGCGTATGGCAAATCCCGCCGTACCAAAAAACCAGCGATGACCCGAATCGGCGCGAACCCGAGCTGATTGAGCTGGTGCCGCGCAATCGCCGGCAGGGCTATGACGCGCGCCATATGCTCGAATTGATCCTGGACCACGACTCATGGTTCGAAATAGCGCCCTACTTCGGCGGCTCGCTGATCACCGGCCTGGCCCGGCTCGACGGTTATCCGGTTGGCGTAATGGCGAACGATCCGTACGTGATTGGCGGTTCGATGGATGCGACCGCTTCGGACAAGATGATTCGCTTCGTCGATCTCTGCGACACGTTCCATCTGCCGGTGGTGAATTTCGTCGATCAGCCGGGTTTTCTGATCGGGCGCGACGCCGAAATCGCCGGCACGATCCGTCATGGTGTGCGCGCATTATACGCGGTGTTCCAGGCCGAAGTACCGTGGGTCGCGATTATGGTGCGGCGCGCGTTCGGCGTGGCCGGCGCGGGTCACGGCCGCACCACCGGCCTCAACTTCCGCTACGCATGGCCGTCGGCGGACTGGGGTTCGTTACCGCTCGAAGGCGGTATCGAGGCCGCCTATAAGCGCGATCTCGCCGCCGCCGCCGACCCGGAGAAATTGCGGCAGGAGCTCGAGGATCGCTTTAATGCGATCCGCTCGCCGCTCCGGACCGCGGAATTATTCGGCATCGAGGAAATAATTGATCCGCGTGATACGCGTCCGCTCTTAATCGAATGGGTGCGGCAAGCCTACGAGATCGTGCCCAGCCAGGTTGGCATCCGCACGCGTACGATGCGCCCGTGAATGGCGCGATGGTTCAACCTGATCCGGCGTCTGGCGTGCGATTGCGCCCGCGTTCGCATCGGAACCCGACGGATCCTCATTCCAATTCAGGGAAAGGAAAGACTTGATGGAATTGCGCAGCCCGGCGGTCGGTAAAGTGCTCAGGATGTCGGTCGAGGTGGGTGCTCAAGTTGCACGCGGCCAGGAATTGATGGTGATCGAATCGATGAAGGTGGAGATTCTAATCAAGGCCAACGGCGCGGGGCGCGTGAAGCAACTGATGGTCAAAGTCGGCGACCTGGTCTCGCGCCACCGCCCCCTGGCAATAATCGAAGGGTGAGTTATCGAGGGTTCACGGTCGGACCCCAGTGCTCGAAAAAGGCGACCTCGGCGGCGGATTTGCGTACCGGGCGGTCCCAACGCCCTTTCGGATATCCCATCGGGACCAGGATTTCATTGGCGTAATTGTCAGGCACTCCGAGGAACTCGTCGATTTCATCCGCGAACATGTGATGGAGTCCGGTGATCGACGTGCCGAGCCCATGGCCGCGCGCCGCCAGACATAGATTCTGCACCGCCGGAAAAATCGAGCCATACATCGGACGCCCCGCGCGTGCGGCATCGTTGTAACGCTTGACGCAGGCGAAGATCAGCACCGGCGCCTCAGCCAGATGATTCGCCAGATAGTTGGCCGACTTTAGACTTCGGCCTTCCGGCGTGTTCGATTCAGTTTCCAGCACGCGCCGTTTCGCCGGCGTCAGATAATGCGTCTCCCAGGCCTTCTTGTAGCGTTCGGCGACGAAGCGGCGGGCCTCAATTTCAGTGACCACTAAAAATATCCAGGGCTGGCGATTGCTGTTGGAGGGACTCATCGTGGCCGCTTCGATGATCTTCAAAATGATCTCGCGCGGCACTGGGTCAGGCTTGAGCCGCCGCATCGCGCGCGTGGTATAGATCGCCTGGTAAAGATCGAACCCGGGATGGCCGTACATGGAGACAAATTTAACATAATCGTACCGCACGTCGCAGACTCTTTTGCGCTCTTCACTCACGGACGTTCTGTGCAAGCGTGTTTGTCATTCCGAGCCGTGCGAGGAATCCCGGGATCAGTTTTTTTGCTTCGGTCTATCCGGGATTCCTCACTACGCAGGCTGCGTTCGGAATGACACCGGTGGCTTATGCGAAGGTTCACTCGCGGGACTCGCTCCGCTGCTTATCCATAACCCGCGTCGAACACGGTTCCGTGGTGGCGGCGCTTCGGCCAGCATAAGAACTCACCTGCTCATTGCCCTTCGCTTCATTAATTGTGTTCGCTTTTACTCGCGGAGCCGTTTCCTGACGGGGCCCGCCTCTTGTGGCTGGCTTTCATTTCGTGAAATAAAAGAATGAACGGGTGAGTTGTACTCTCGCTGGCGGAACGGCAGGGAGGCGACATCACGCAATCGTCAGCCGCACTCCTCGCTTCCCCGCCACCAAGGAGGAGTCATGCAATACGACATCGTGATTCGCAATGGGACCGTGATCGACGGTTCAGGGATGCCGCGATTTCGCGCGGACATCGGTATCGCGCAAGGCAAAATAGCGACAATTGGCAAGATTCGCGACGGCGCGCGCGAAACCATCGACGCCGACGGCCAGGTGGTCTCACCGGGCATCATCGACGCCCATACGCATATGGACGCGCAGGTCTTCTGGGATCCCCTCGGCACCTGCTCGTGCTGGCACGGCATCACCTCGGTGGTGATGGGCAACTGCGGCTTCTCCTTGGCCCCGTGCGCTGAAAAAGACAAGCTGCTGGTCATGCGCAATCTCGAGCGCGCCGAAGATATCGCGCCCGAGGCGATGGAGGCCGGCATCAAATGGTCATGGGAGACATATCCGCAATATCTCGACGCGGTTGAGCGCACGCCCAAAGGCATCAACTACGCCGCCTATATCGGCCATTCAGCGCTGCGCACCTACGTGATGGGTGAGCGGGCGTTCGAGAAAGAAGCCAACGGCGAGGACCTCGATGCGATGAAGCAGGAGGTGCGCGCCGCCATCCGCGCCGGCGCCATCGGGTTCACCACTTCACGCACGCGCAACCATCAGACGCCCGACGGACATCCGGTTGCGAGCCGGCTGGCGAATTGGAATGAAGTGCGCGAGTTGGTCGGCGTAATGGGAGAAGAAAAGCACGGCGTCTTCGAGATTGCCGGTGAGGATACCGGTTTGGCGCCCGAACGGATTCAGGATTATCTCGACCGGCTCAAGGCGCTGGCGGTCGATACCGGCGTCCCCGTGACCTACGGGATGTTCAGTGCGCGCCGGGCACCGGATTATTGGCGGCCGTTTTTCAAGCTCGCCGACGAAACCGCCGCGGCCGGCGGCCGCATGTTCATCCAGGTTCACAGCCGTTCACTCAACGTCGTGCTGTCGTTCGAGACTACGATGCCCTTTGACAAGCTGCCGGTCTGGCGCGACATCCGCAAACTGCCATTGGCGGAGCAGGAAGCCGCGCTGCGCAGTCCCGAAACACGCCGTAAGCTGGTCGAGGCGGCCAATGCCGAACCGCGTCACGGTTCGCGCGGAGTCGGAGCGGAGGCGCGACACGCAAACTACAAGTGGATGTTCGTGATGGAGCAGCCCAATCCGCCCCATCGTTCGGTGGCGGAGCTTGCGGCGGAACAGAACCGCGATCCGGTTGACGTGATTATCGATTTGGCCCTGGCTAAGCATCTCAAGCAATTCTTCCTGCAGCCGCTGGCCAACGAGAACCAGGATCACGTGCTCGAAATGATGCGCCATCCGCGCTCCGTGGTGACCTTCTCGGATTCCGGCGCGCACGTGTCGCAGATCATGGATTCGTCCCTGCAAAGTCATTTGCTGAGCTACTGGGTGCGTGACAAGCAGGTATTCACGCTCGAAGAGGCCATCCGGATGTTGACCTTCGTTCCGGCCTCGCATTGGGGACTGAGTGGACGTGGCCTGTTGCGCGAAGGATGGGCCGCCGACGTCATCATCTTCGACCCCGATCGGATCGCACCGATGATGCCGGAAGTGGATCACGATCTGCCCGCCGGCGCGCGTCGGCTGAAGCAAAAGGCAACCGGGCTGGCGGCAACCATTGTCAATGGCGAAGTCGTGCTGCGCAATAACGAGCATACCGGGGCGCTGCCCGGACGCCTGTTGCGCGGCCCTCAGGCGCAGGCATAGGGGATTTCGATGATCACGGAACAACTTAACAAGGTCGTCGGCATCCTGCGTTCAATCCCGCGCGATCCCACGGCCGAGGTCGGACGCATGCGCGGCGCGATGGAGAAAGTGAGCGAACGCGTCGCCGGCGACGTCAAATGCGAGCAGGTCGAAGCGGGCGGCGTGCCGGCGGAATGGATCGTTCCGCCCAACGCCGCCAACGATCGCGTCGTCCTGTATCTGCACGGCGGCGGTTACGTGATGGGTTCGATCAACACTCATCGCGCGATGATCGCGCGGATCGCCCGCGCCGCCAATGCACGCGGTCTCGCGCTCACCTATCGGCTGGCACCGGAGCATCCGTTTCCCGGGGCGCTCGACGATTCCGTCGCGGGCTATAAATGGCTGCTGGCGCAGGGCTACAAGCCGGGCAAGATCGTGATCGCGGGTGATTCCGCCGGCGGCGGCCTGGCACTCGCCGCACTGCTGGCGATTCGTGACGGTGGTACGCCTCAGCCGGCCGCCGGGATTCTGATCTCACCCTGGAATGACCTCGACGGCAGCGGCGATTCAGTGAAGACGCGCGCCGAGCGTGACCCGTCGGTGGACCAACCCGGTTTGTCCCGCATGGCGAAGATGTACGCGGGCGGCGCGGATCCGAAAAACCCGCTGCTCTCGCCACTCCATGCGGACTTTCACGGATTGCCGCCGTTGCTGATGCAGGTCGGCGACGCCGAAGTGCTGCTCGACGATTCAACCCGGGTGGCCGAACGTGCCAAAGCCGCTGGAGTTAAAGTTGACCTCGAAGTGTGGGATGACATGGTACACGTGTGGCACGTGTTCGCGAAGATCCTGCCGGAAGGCCAGCAGGCGATCGATAAGATCGGTTCGTACGTGATTGCTCATACCGCGTAGGGATTTTGCTTTTGCAAAACGGGCCGCGTCTCTCCGGAGACGCGGCCCGTTTGATTTAAACCGCTCGACAGCTTTTTCGCCGCGCGCATCCCGCCGCTGGTTTTGGTTCAAAAGCCTTTGGGCAATCCCAACACACGCTCGCCAATCACGTTGCGCTGGATTTCGCTGGTTCCCGCGCCGATCGTCATGCCGCGCGCGGCGAGCATGCGATATGACCATTTGCCCTCATCCATGGCGAACGGCGCCTGATAGGTAAATTGGCTGTACGGACCGAGTAATTCCATGGCGAACTTCTGCATGCGGACGTTGAGTTCGCTGTAGGCGACTTTCTGAATCGAACTCTCCGGGCCGGGCGACAAACCCTTGAGCTCGCGCGTGAACTGGCGCAATCCGGTGTATCTGATTGCTTGCGCCTCGCACATGAACTCGCTGATCTTCTGGCGCACATTTGAGTCATCCCAAGCGGAACCGCCATCGCGCCTGAGCGTCCGGGCCAGCCGCGCCAACTCGCTTACAACCTCAGTCATGTCGCGTGCGCGCCGCTCGTACATCAAGGAGGTCAGCGCCACCAACCATCCCTGATTTCTCTCACCGACGATGTTTTTCTTGGGCACGCGCACATCTTCGAAGAACATCTCGTTGAAGCCGCGATCGCCGGTCATCTGCACCAGCGGACGCACGGTAATTCCCGCGCTGTGCATGTCCACCAGCAGGTACGTGATGCCCTTGTGCTTGGGCGCCTCGGGATCGGTGCGCACCAGCAGAAAGCACATGTCGGCGTGATGCGCATCCGAGGTCCATACCTTCTGACCGTTGATCACGAAGTAATCACCGTCGTCAATCGCGCGTGTCTGCAAGGAGGCAAGATCGGAACCGGAGTTGGGTTCCGAATAGCCCTGGCACCAGATTTCTTCGGCGGCGAGCATCGGCGGCAGATAGCGCCGGCGCTGTTCCTCCGTTCCCCAGTGCATCAGGGTCGGACCGACCAGTCGAATACCCTGGCCGTTGACCAGCTCCGGAGCGCCAATCGCGGCCAGCTCCTCCCTCTGGATGAACTGCTGGCTGAGGGAAGCACCGCGGCCCCCATACTCTTTGGGCCATCCGATACCGACCCAACCGCCGGCATGCATCCGCTTATGCCAAGAGAGCCGCCGCCGCCATTCCTCGCCCTCCTCTCCGGCCATAAATTCGACGGAAAACGGGTATTTGTGATGATCTTGCGGCAAATTCTGGCCCAGCCAGGCTTGGAATTCGTGGCGGAATGCTTCATCTTCTTCGGCGAATTTGAAATCCATTTGTTTTTCCTCGCCGCCAGCGCGGCGGCCGCCTTTATCTATGTCGGGCTTGAAGAAAACATTCACATGGTATGAGCGGATTTTCGCACAAGTTCAGCCGAAATTTCAAAACGAGAAGACAAGCCGCACCGGCTCGGCGCCATCGTCGTGAGACAAAAAGGCGGCCTTGATAGCCGCCCTCTTGCTTGGAACATCGTCGCCAGGATGAACCCACCTAACCCTTGGGTAATCCGAGCACCCGTTCACCGATGATGTTGTGCTGGATTTCGCTGGTGCCGCCGGCGATCGTGAGCGCGCGTGACGCCAGCATCTTGTAGGACCATTTGCCGCGATCAGGCGCATAGGGGGCCTGGTATTCCATCTGGCTGTATGGCCCGAGCAACTCCATCGCGAACTTCGCGATCCGCAGGTTAAGTTCGCTGGTGGTGAGCTTGCCGATCGAGCCCTCCGGCCCCGGCGGCAATCCCTTGAGCCGCCGCGTCAATTGCCGCAAATTGCTATAGCGCAATGCCATCGCGTCACAGGCGAAGCCCGCAATACGCTGACGTACTTCCGTATCTTTCCACGCGGTGGAACCGTCACGCCGGGTATTTTTTGCCAGACTCGCGAGATCTTCGACCATGCTCATCATATCGCGGCCAGCACTGATACCGGTGCGCTCGAACATCAGAGTGGTCACCGCGACTTGCCAACCTTGGTTCTTCTGACCAACCAGATTTTCCCTCGGCACCTTGACGTCTTCGAAAAAGACCTCGTTGAAGCCACGATCGCCGGTGATCTGCACGAGCGGGCGCACAGTGATGCCGGGGCTGTGCATATCGACCAGCAGATAGCTGATACCCTTATGCTTCGGTGCCTCAGGGTCGGTGCGGGTGAGCAGGATGCACCAGTCAGCGTGATGCGCGCCCGAGGTCCAAACCTTCTGGCCGTTGACGACAAAGTAATCGCCTTGTTCAACGGCTCGGGTTTGCAAAGAGGCCACGTCCGAGCCGGCGTTAGGCTCTGAGTAGCCTTGGCACCATAATTCCTCGGCTGAAAGAATCTTCGGCACGTAGCGCTTTTTCTGCTCCTCGTTGCCCCAATGAATCAGAGTAGGACCGACCAGCATAATGCCGAGCGCATTAACCAGACCGGGCGCGTTGGCACGCATCATTTCCTCGTTGTAAACCACCTGCTGCTCGAGCGTGGCACCGCGACCGCCATATTCTTTGGGCCAACTCACGCCGACCCATCCGGCCGCGTGCATCTTGCGATGCCATTGGCGGTGAAAATTGAAATCCGCGTCCTCGCTGCGCGTGAACTCGCCCGGGAGTTCATCGCGCTGACCGGCGGGCACATTGGCCGCCAGCCAGGCGCGAAATTCACGGCGGAACGCTGCCGCCTCGTCGCTATAGTTGAAATCCATTCATTCCTCCGGGTTCAATTCGGCCCGAGCCGCAAAACCTGGCCTGTAGTCTACGCAAACGATTATTCTGTCATTCTGAGTGCAGCGAAGAATCCCGGAGATTTGATGATGTTTCCTTCGGCTTAATCCGGGGTTCCTCAGTTATTTTGATCGCACCTCGCAGAAGACTCGTTTGCTCGCTCCGCCGGGATTCTTCGCTTTTATACGCAGCTCGCAGACTCGCCTGCTCGCTTCGCCGCACAGAGCGGCTCCGCTGGCTGCGTTCAGAATCACCGCGTCATCCTTTGTGCAGAGCCCGCGTGTCTTATTGGCCAATTTTAGCATGGGCGTGGCACCGGCCGCGATTGCGTACACCACGGCTAACCGGCTTTCCCCACCGGAAAGGTTTGGATGAGGGGCATTTTCTCACTCGTGATCCGGAACTGAATAAATGTTTACCGTCTGCGTCGAATAGTATTGAGCGCGACAAAAACCCGCGCTCCGGTTGCGTGCTCCTCCCTGCAGCCGGAAGGTCGTCTGTCGCCAGGCAGACGGCTTGAAAAGGCGGGCGTTGGGGAGTCTCCCCCCTCCTTCAACTGCCCGCCTGTTTTTTACCTGAAAGCCTGCGAAATTGTCCAGCCGCGAGGAACATTTCGGCGCGCTGGGTGATTCATTCCAATAATCGCGGCGGTCTTGCGTCTTGACAGCGCCGGGTGTGGTCGTCATAGCTCAATGCTCGATGTTGTGGTGGCGTAGATGTCTGGTTTTTGTGCCGGTGCTTTCGTTTTTGGCGGCGGTGATGCTGTTGAGTTGCGGCGGTGGCGGAACGTCGTCCACGGTAACGCAAAAACCCTCTTCGCTGGAATCGGTGGCGATTTGCGCAGGCACGCCGATGCCGGCCACTCCGACGCCATCGCCAAGTCCGACCAAGAGACCCAAGGCGAGCGCCACCAGCGCCGCTCAGAATAGTGAAGCTCCGAGTCCCGACGATGGGATGGCCTTTGCCGGCAAAAAAACACCGACGCCGACGCCCACCTTATGTGTACCGGTGGCCAGCGCCACGGTCGCGATTGGCGGCACCGTCGGATTAAATGCCCAAGGCACTTTCAGCATCGTCAACAAAACCCATCAGCGCTACCGCGACCTGACCGCTGGCGCGATGTGGTTCCCGACCAATAGCGACGTCGCTTATCAACCGAATGGGGTCGTTTTGGGAGTTGCACAGGGATGCTCGTGCCTTACGGCGACCGCGGGCGGCTTCACCAGCCAAGCGGTGCTGATCGCGGTTAATACGCCCGTCGCCGCGTGCACACCCTGCCCGCAGCCGTCGCCGGCGCCCACCACCAAGCCGACGCCGCCGAAGGGTTGATTTCGAACTCTCGGTGGATCGGCAAATGCGACGTTCTTCCGGCTGTTGACAGGCAATTGTCACCGGATTTGACAGTCGATTAAGGCGCCTATACTTTCCCTAGAGAGAGACGCGATGGAACGTCAGGCTCGGCGTGAGCAGGTCTTGCGCCATGCGAAACACATATTCGCCCGCAAGGGCTATCACCGCACCAATATCGCGGATATTATCGCACGCGCGCGCATCGCACGCGGCACGTTCTATCTCTATTTCCAGAACAAGAGGGGGCTATTCGAGGAACTGCTCGAGCAGGTAGTGAGCGAATTGCGCCACCGGATTCAGCGTATCCAGGTCGGCGCGGACGAACCCGACCCGGTGCAGCAATTGCGCAATAATCTGCGCCGCGTGCTGAACTTCGTGCTGGCGGAACGGGAGTTGACCGATATTCTGTTGAATCATTCGGTCGGATTCGATCGTGAACTTGACGCGCGTATTCGGGGCTTTTACGAAAAAATCGCCGATCAAATTCAACGCTCGCTCGATCTCGGGATCGAAATGAAGCTGGTGCGGCAATGTGATACACGGGTGGCGGCTTATTGTATTCTTGGAGGCATCAAGGAAGTGGTAGGTCATCCGTCGCGCAACCGCCGGCGCGATATTAACGCGGTGGCCGAGGAAATTCTGGCTTTCGGCCTGCGCGGCGTGGCGCGCCCGGAATTGCTGGAAGCGACTGGCTGGAGCGCGGCGGAAAACGGCGCGGGCGGTGCGTTTTTAGTGCCCAAACTAGACTGACATGTCAGTATATCCAGGATTATTGCGACGGACCAAGGCGCGCCACAACCACGCGCTCAGGCGCGCCGCCTTCTATGATTTCGACGGCACGCTGGCGGATTTGAACCTGGTGCATGCCACGCTCTTCATCCTCGCCAATCTGGGCGAATGGAGCGGGCGCATCAGTTACCTGCTGGGCTTCGCCGCGCGGCTGCCAATGCTGGCGCGGGCTGAAAGCCGCGATCGCCATTTGCTCAACATCGCGCTCTTCGAGATCTTCAAGGGCATTTCAAAAGATCGCTTGTGGACGCTGGGCGAGGAATATTGCGAGCGCGTGCTAATGAACCACCTGTATCCCCATGCGGTGGAAATGATCGAGGCCAATCGCGCGGCGGGGACTGAACCGGTGCTGGTGACGGGTTCGCCGGATTTCATTATCGCGCCGTTGGCGGAGCGGCTCGGAATTCGTGATTTCGCCGCCAACCGGCTGGCATTCAGGCGCGGCCTGGCCACTGGACGCTTGCTTGATCCGGTGATGGCGGGTGACGCCAAGGCGGCTTGGTGCGCCGCCTACGCGGAAGCCAACGGCGTGGCGCTCGAGGCCTCGTGGGGCTACGCGGATTCACATTACGATTTGCCCTTCCTGGCGGCACTGGGTCATCCGGTGGCGGTCAATCCTGACCGCAAGCTGCTGGTCACCGCGCATAGCCGCCAATGGCCAATCGTGCGTTTTGAAAAAGCGCTGAAGCGCCGCGAGGGCGCGCGCAACGAACAACTGGTTGAAACCTGGACGGAGAGAACGATCGATGGCGCGGCCGGAAGCTAAACTCAAAGAGCTGAAGCCGGCGGAATTGAAGCACGAGGTGGGATCGCGCCGCGATCTCGTCGTCACGCTGAGCCGCCGCTCGCCGCCGCGCTTGATCGCGTATGGCGACGAGTTCATGTACGAAAAGCTGCCGGCTGGCACCCGCGTGGTCTATCCGCCGCCGCCGCTCGAACCATTGCCCGATCCGGATACGGCGATTCGTTACGCTTTGCTGCATCCGCTCAACGCCGATCCGCTGTTCGCCCAGCTCAATCCCAACATGCGGGTGACCATCGCGCTCGACGACATCAGCTTGCCGCTGCCGCCGATGCGGCGGCCGGATATTCGCGAGCGTCTGCTCAACCAGGTCTTGCAAACGCTCGCCGATTACGGCGTCGACGATGTGCATATCGTCATCGCGACATCGCTCCATCGGCGCATGACCGAAAGCGAAATCCGCCGGATGGTGGGCGAGAAAGCGTTTAAGCAATTCTGGCCGGATCGCCTGTACAACTTCGACGCCGAGAACCCCGCGGATCTCATCATGCTGGGCAAGACCGGTCACGGTGAGGAGGTGTGGCTGTCGAAACGGGCGGCCGATTCGGACCTGCTGATTTACCTCAACCTCAATCTGGTGCCGATGGACGGCGGGCATAAGTCGGTCGCGGTGGGGCTTGCGCCGTATCAGAGCTTGCGCCATCACCACAATCCAGCCACGCTGCGCCAGAGTCATTCGTACATGGACCCGAACCATTCGGCCTTGCACAGTTCGGCGAACCGGATGGGCCAAATCGTCAATCAGCAGGTCAACGTCTTCGCGATCGAGACCGCCGTCAACAATCAGATGTACGGCGGGATGCTGGATTTTCTGCACAAAAACGAGGACCGCTTCACCGATTGGGACCGCATGCGGCTCAAGGGTTTTCGCTGGACGCTGGGCAACATGTCCAACGACTTGCGCCGGCAGGTGATGAAGCAATACGCCGCACCCTACGGTATGACCGGCGTATGGGCGGGTGAGACCGAGACGGTCCATCGCCACGCGCTGGCGCGCATGTTTCAGCAATACGCGGTGCCGGTCAAGGGCCAATCGGACATCCTGATAGTTGGCGTACCGTACATCTGTCCGTACAACGTCAACTCGATCATGAATCCGGTTTTGGTGCAGTGCACCGGGATGGGCTACCTGTTCAATATGTACCGCAACAAGCCGCTGGTGCGGCCGGGCGGTACGCTGATTATCTGCCATCCGCTGCGCGACGAGTTTCATCCCGAACACCACCCGAGCTACATCGAGTTTTTTCATCGCTGCCTTGCGGAAACTACCGACGCAATCGAATTGGAGAAAGCATTCGAGGCCGAATTCGCGCGCAATCCGACTTACATCCATATGTACCGCTACGGGCACGCCTATCACGGCGTACATCCCCTCTACATGTGGTATTGGGGTGAACCCGCGCGCCAGCATGTCGGGCGCGTGATCGCCGCCGGATGCGAAGAGCCGCAAGTCGCGGCGCGGTTGGGCTGGGACGCGGCCGACACGCTGGATGAAGCCATCGCAATGGCGACCGCCGAACTCGGCCGTTCCGCGACCATCACCTATCTCCATTTGCCCCCGCTGGTCATCGCCGATGTCGAATAACAATCACGGACGGAACCGCAAAGCCGGCGCGCCCGATGCTTCACCCAACCGTTTGACGGTTGAGCCCATGCCGCCGCTGGAACAAGTGCTGCGCCAGCGCCGCATCCTGATTACCGGCGGCACCGGCTTTCTGGGCAAAGTGCTGTTGTATCTGCTGCTGCGATGGCATCCGGAAATCGAACGCATCTTCCTTTTGATCCGCGGCGATCGGCGCTCCAGCCTCAATCGCTTTCGGCGCGAAATTCTCGACTCCGCCGCGTTCGGTCCACTGCGCGACCATTTGGGCCTGGGCTTCGATCGTTATGTTGAGAAAAAGATCGCGGTAGTGGCGGGCGACATCACCGAGCCCGGCTTGATCACGGACGATGCTGAAATGCTCGGCCATGGCACGCTTGACGCCGTGATTCATTGCGCCGGGCTCGTGAATTTTGAAGCGTCGTTGGAAAAGGCGCTTTCCGTCAACACGGTCGGCGTCGCCAATGTGATCGAGTTCTGCCGGCAACGCGGCGCCGCTTTGGTTCATGTCTCGACCTGCTACGCCGCCGGCGTCGCGGAAGGCCATCGTTTTGAAGACGACATTCCCAGTGATTGGTCGCCGAGCGGACGGCGTGGCTTTAATCTTCAGCGCGAAATCCGTGACGCGCTCGCCGCGGTCCATCGCATCGAAGCGGAATCGCATGACCAGGCGCGACAGGCGGAGTTGCGCGCCGAGGATGAGGAGCACGAAACCGACGACCGTGAAGCGGTCTCGGAAGCGCGCCGCAAACAATGGCTTGAGGAACGGCTCAAGGCGATCGGACGCGAACGCGCCCTCAGTTGGGGATGGCCCAATACCTACAGCTATACCAAGAGCCTCGGCGAGCAACTCGTGCTGGCCGCGCGCGATTCACTTAATATCAGCGTGGCACGCCCCTCGGTAATCGAAAGCGCGCTCAAAGACCCCGTTCCGGGATGGAACCAGGGCGTCAACACCAGCGCGCCGTTGACGTATCTGGCGGGTCGCGGTTATCGCTTTTATCCCGCCAAGCCCGATTTAGTGCTGGACGTCATTCCGGTCGATCTGGCGGCGCATGCGCTTATCCCGATCCTGGCGGCGGTGTTGCTGAAGCGTCACGCGCCTATCTATCAGCTTTGCACTTCGGACGTTAATCCGCTGCCGATGCGCCGGTTGGTGGAATTGACGGCACTCAGTAACCGGCGGGAAAACCGCAAGGGCGACGGTGGTCCGCTGGGCAAGCTCGGTCCGCATCTGGAAGCCGTGGTGGTGTCGCAGGACACCTATGAACTGGTGAGCCACACGCTCCCGAACTTGCTCAAACAGACCGCGGTGCTTTCGCGCACGCTGATGGGCGAGACCTCGCAAGGCGCGCGCCGTTTCGAGCAGCGTATCGCCAAATTATGCGAAAATACCGAGCTCGCGCGCTCGATGGTCGAGGTTTACCGTCCGTATATCCAGGAACTGGTTTATACGTTTCATGGCGCCAATATCCGCACGCTATACGGGGCGCTGGCCGCCTCGGATGCCGCGCGGCATCCGTTCCATCCTGAGTCGATTGACTGGAACGACTACTGGATAAACGTCCATCTGCCCGGCTTGAGGCGGCATATTTTCGGGTCGCTTGAATTGCACACGCGCAGCCGTCCGCGGCGGCTCGGCCGTCATAAGACGCTAGTCGAAATGCTCGACCGCGCGGCCGAACGCCATGGCGCCAAGCCGGCATTGAGTGTGCGCAAAGCTTCGGGTCAGCGCATTTCAATTGGTTACCGCGAGTTGCGTGATACCGCGCATCGCGCGAGCCTGCTGTTGCGCACGCGTGGCGTCAAACCGGGCGATCGGGTACTGCTTATCGGTGAGAATTCGCCGGATTGGGTTCAGGCTTATTTCGCAATTTTGTATGCTGGCGCCATCGCAGTGCCGTTGGATAACCTGGTTTCGACTGACGAACTCGCCTCCATATGCCGCATCGCGGAACCGAAAGCGGCCTTGCTTTCCACCGCCTGCGGGCATCGCTTGGGCAGGGGTGTGAAGGAGGCGGCCGGGAATATTCTCGAGCTCGAACTCGGCGAGTTGCAGCGGCCGTTCGTCTTGCGTTCGAAAGCGGCGACGCCCATTACGATCGACCGCAAGACCGTGGCGTCAATCGTCTTCACCTCCGGCACCACCGGGGCGCCCAAAGGCGTGATGCTCACGCACGGGAATTTCTGCGCTGAAGTAATGATGCTGGGACGGGTCTTCGCGCTTGACAGCAACGATATCGTCCTCTCACTGCTGCCGTTGCATCATACGTTTGAATTCACCTGCGGAATGCTGCTGCCGCTCGCGAGCGGCGCGAATATCGTTTATCCGCTCGGGGTTGACGCCGCCAGCCTGGCCCGTACGCTCGCCGATGTCCGCCCGACCGCGCTGATTGGCGTGCCCGCGCTATGGGAAGCGGTGCATCGCCGGATTATGGACGAGGTCGAGGCGCGCGGACCGTTTTTCCAGGCCGGCTTCGAGCGGCTGCGCGACCTCAATCGGCGGCTCGACCGCGACTTGCATCTGAATTTAGGGACGTTGATTTTTCGTCCCGCGCATGGCGCGCTGGGTGGCCGTCTGCGCCTGGCTGTGAGCGGCGGCGCCGCGCTGCCGCAAAGAGTCGCGGGTTTTTTCAACGATATCGGCATCCATCTGCTCGAAGGCTACGGACTGACTGAATCCGCACCCGTGCTGAGTGTCGCGCGTCCCGAGGAGCCACTCGCCGCCGGTTCGGTTGGAAAGCCACTGGCCGGCGTCGAAGTCCAGTTGTCCGGCACCGAAGAGGGTGGCGTGGGCGAAATCATCGCGCGCGGGCCCAACGTGATGGCGGGTTATTACCGCAATCAGGCGGCGACCGACGAGATGCTCAAGGACGGCTGGTTGCATACCGGCGACCTGGGCCGTTTCGATGCTGACGGACGGCTGTATATCGTCGGGCGCGCCAAGGACGTAATCGTCGATTCGGGCGGTAATAATATTTATATCGACGAGCTCGAAGAGGCCTACGGCCATTCGCCCTACATCAAGGAAATCGCGGTGGTCGGCTTGAACGTCGCTCAGAGCGAACAAGTCGCCGCGCTGGTGGTTCCAGCCTACGCTCGCGGCGAGAGCCGTCGCACAGTCGAAGACAAGCTGCGTGCGCACTTCGATAAAGTTGGCACTGGCCTGAACCCGCACAAGCGCATTCGCATCCTGCGTTTCACTGACGGTGAGTTGCCGCGCACCCGGACGCGCAAGATTAAACGCGCCGAAGTCACCGCGATCATCCGGCGGATGGTTGAGAGCAGCGTCAGCGAACTGGCCACCGTTAGCGCGGAAATCGAACCATGGCTGGCGCAGGCGTTGGCCCAGGTGACCAGCGGCTCGATCAGTATCACACCGGCGACGCGGCTGATCGAAGACCTCGGACTCGATTCGCTGGCGTTGGCGGAATTGGGTGAGCATATCGCGGTCAAGACCGGACGCGAATTGAGCGCGGAGGAATTGTCCGAGGTGCGCACGGTCGACGATCTGCAACGGATCGTCGGTCAGGGGCAGAACCGGCCACATCTGCCCTCGTACGCGCGCCTGGCACGGCCGTTCACACCGCGGTTGCCGTCGCCACTCCGGCACATCGGCGAACTCACCTTTCGCCGCTCGATGAGCACCGCGTTCGACGCCTGGCTCAAGCCGCGTATCATGGGGCGTGGCAATATCCCCGCCAACCGCAACGTGCTGGTGGTGGCCAACCACGCAAGCCACGTTGACTTCGGCTTGGTCGCGCACGCGCTCGGTCCGATGGGGCGCGAGTTGGTGGTGCTGGCCGCCAAGGATTATTTTTTTAACAACGGCATCCGGCGCTTCATCGCAACTAACTTCACCAGGCTGATTCCATTCGACCGCGAGCGCGCACAGCTCGAATCGCTCGAGGATGCGTTAGACGAACTCGCCGCCGGCCGCAGTGTGCTGATGTTTCCCGAAGGTACGCGTTCACCCGATGGCGCCGTGCATGAGTTTCGCAGCGGCGTCGGCTACCTCGCTTTGCATGGCGGTTGTGACGTATTGCCGATTCACATCGCCGGCACCTATGCCGTGCTCGGCAAAGGCGGCCTGATTCCTCATCGCGCGCCGGTCGAATTACGTATCGGACAGGTGATCACGCATGCGGAATTGTGCGGGCTGGCGGCCGATTCGGAGGGCGCCGGCGCTTATCGCAAGCTCGCCGAGCATATGCGTCACGCGGTGGTCGGGCTGGCTCAAGCGCATAGGCCACGACGCTTAAGGGCCGCCGCCCATACGAGCGGCAGCGCGTCGTTGACCGAAGCCGAAGTCCGCGACAACGAGGCTGTTCACAAAAATCAGCCGATACGAAGCCGCGAAGCGACGCGCCAAAGGCTCAGCGCGAAACCGGCCTCGCCCGCTGGAAATTAGCAATGATTCGGCGACCGGATGAAAGCGGGCGCGGCGCGACACCCACTTTTTCCTCATAAACGGCGCCTATATAATTTCCCCAGAAGCCGCGCGTAGCGGCTTGGGGCGGGCGGAGATTGTGATGGTTGCTTCCACTTCCACGCCGGTAAGGATCGTTCCGTTGGGTGGGCTCGGTGAAATCGGGCTCAACCTGATGGTGCTCGAATGCGGGCAAAGCGCCATCATCATCGATGCCGGCGTGATGTTCCCGGAGGAACGAACCTTTGGCGCGGGTTTGCTTATTCCTGAATTCCGTTATCTGGAAGAGAGTCGTCTCAAAATCGAAGGCGTGGTCCTGACCCACGCGCATGAGGATCATATCGGCGCCCTGCCCTTTTTACTGCGGCGCTTTCCAGCCGCCGTGTACGGCAGTGAGGTGACCCTGGCGTTCGCCCGCCGCGCGCTCTCCGAAGATGGCTCGTTGGGTGCGGCCGAGATGAAGGCGATCGAGCCTGGCCGCCGCTTTTCACTGGGACCGTTTGAACTCGAGCCCATCCGCGTGACCCATTCAACCCCCGATTCAATCGCGCTGGCAATTCGCACGCCGGCTGGGCTCATTGTTCATAGCGGGGATTTCAAGATCGATCCGGCGCCGGTGGACGGCCAGTTGTTCGACAGTGCGCGATTCGCCCAATTGGGTGTTGAAGGCGTCGACCTGTTGCTTTCGGATTCCACCAATGTGGAACGCGCGGGATGGTCCGGGTCCGAGACTTCGCTCAAACCGGTGCTGAGAGAATTAATCGGCCGCACCAAGGGCAAATTCTTCCTCTCTTCCTTCTCCTCGCATCTCCATCGTATCAAGCAATTGACCGATGTCGCCCGCGAAAGCGGCCGTTACGTGGTGCCGCTCGGGCGTCGCATGGCGGAAAGCGTGCGGCTTGGGATGGAAGTGGGGCAATTGGTTTTTCCGTCGGGCACCTATATTGACCGTGCCGAGGCGGACTTCCTCGAATCAAAACGGCTGTGCTTTCTCACCAGCGGCAGTCAGGGTGAGCCAATGTCGGCGCTATCGAAGCTCGCGGCCGACAATCATCCCAATGTGCATATCGCGCCCAATGACGTGGTGGTCTTGTCGTCGCGTTTCATTCCCGGCAACGAACGCACCATCAACAACATCGTCAATCAACTGTACAAGCGCGGCGCCGAAGTTGTTTACGACGCAATCGCGCCGGTACACGTGTCCGGCCACGCCTGCCGCGACGAACTGGCCGAAATGATTCGGCTGGTGCGGCCCAAATACTTCGTGCCAATCCACGGTGAGTACCGTCATCTGCGTCTGCATATCGCGCTCGCGGCCGAATTGGGCATCCCGGCGCGCACCCGCATCCTGCTCGAAGACGGCGGCACCTTGGTCATGACCGGCGGGGAAATTCGGCGCGGGCGGCCGGTGATCACGGGACGTGTGCCGGCGGAAGGTGGCGAATCCGGCGACCCGGAGCTGATTCGCGAGCGGCGCGCGCTCGCGCGGGACGGCACCGTGATCGCGATCGTCGTGATTTCATCCCGCACTGGAAAGATCGTGGCGGGCCCCGAAGTGCTGTCGCGCGGCGTGGTGGCCGGCGATGGTATTTCCGAGCATATCGCCAACGCGAGAGCCGAGGTCGCCGATCGGGTCCGCGAGCTGAACGGCTTAGTGCGTGGCGACGAGGCGCGGCTCAAAGTCGAAATGGTGCGAGCCCTGCGCCGCTATTTCGGTTCCGCCACGGGCAAACGCCCGCTGATCGTGCCGTACGTGATGGAGGTCTAAGCCGCCATCGCACGCCGGGCCAAAGCGCCGCCGATCGCGCTGGTGTCGGCCATCGAGGCGCCCATCTCGGGACGCGACGGCCGAATTGCGCGCGAGCTGGGCGCCCTGATGCTGATTGCGCTGGCGGTCTTCACACTATTGAGTCTGTTGAGCTTCGACCTCGGCTATCATAGAAACCTCGGCGGCAAACTCGGTGCCTTCATCGCCAGTAGGCTCACGTCGTGGTTCGGTTATCAGGCCTACGTGGCCGTGGCGTCGATGGGGCTGCTCGGACAGCGGATATGGGCCGTGGTCAAGGCGCGCCAGCTCGTGCGCGAGATAGCGGGCGGCCTTATCGTCATTCTCGCTCTGAGCACCGCCGCCAGCTTTGTCCGCGGGGACGTCGCGGCCGGTGGAATCGCAGGTGCCGCGATCGCGCGTGTGTTGCTCAAAGATGTCAACCTCGGCGGTGGATACCTGGTGGTGCTGCTCGCGCTCGTCGGCGGACTCGCCTTGACGCTGCGGCGAGCCCCGACCGACCTGATCGCAACCTTCGCGGGCGCGATCACATGGCGCCCGCGCAGCCACTCCGAGAACCAGGAAAGTGTGAACGCAATCGCGCTCGAACTTGCGGAAGCGGAACCTGCCAGCGATGCGCCAGTTGAAACGCCGATTGCCATAAAAAATGTCGTCGCGCACCAAGCGCCTCTGGTCAAGCGCAATGAACCGCCGAAGCCGGCTTCGCTTAAGCAACCAATCGAGGCGCAGCCGCGGGTTAAAGGCGCCTACAGGCTGCCGCCCGCTTCGATCCTGGACATACCGCCGTTCGAACATGCGCAAGTCGATGAGGCCGCGCTGGGGCGCAGCGCGCGACTGCTGGAACAGAAGCTGGCGGATTTTGGCGTGCAAGGGCATGTGGTCGAAGTCCAGCCCGGACCGGTGGTGACGATGTACAAGCTCGAACCCGGCTCCGGGATCAAGGTCAGCCAGATTGTGAATTTGGCCGACGATCTCTCGATGGCGCTGCGCGCGGCGACCGTCCGTATTCTGGCGCCGGTGCCAGGCGAGGCCGTGGTTGGAATCGAGGTGCCGAATCGCAAACGCGAGAAGATCTACCTGCGTGAAATCCTCGAAGCGGAAGCCTTCGGCGCCGCGCAAAGCCAGCTCACGATCGCGTTGGGCAAAGATATTACCGGACAGCCGATGGCGGCGGACTTGGCCGCGATGCCGCATCTGCTGATTGCGGGCGCGACGGGCACCGGCAAATCCGTGTCGATTCATACAATGATCGCGTCGATTCTTTTCAATGCGACGGCCGATGATGTCCGCTTCATTCTAATCGATCCAAAAATGCTCGAATTGTCCGTTTACGAGGGCATTCCGCATTTGCTGGTGCCGGTGGTGATCGATCCCGAAAAGGCGGCGGCGGCACTACTGTGGGCGACGCAGGAAATGGAGTCGCGTTATCGCATGATGCGCGATTTGGGCGTGCGTAATATTGACGGTTACAACCGCGCGCTCAACGCCAACGGCCTGATTGAGCTCAAAGCCGATAACCGTGTCGCCGGAGATGATGAAGACGGTGAGGCGGCGCCGTCCATCGCGCCGGTGAAGCATCGCAAACTTCCAAAGATCGTGATTATTATCGACGAACTCGCGGATCTGCTGCTGAGTGAAGGCAAAACCGTCGAGCGGGACATTACACGCCTGGCGCAGAAGGCGCGTGCTTCCGGCATCCATTTGATTCTTGCCACGCAACGGCCGTCTGTCGATGTCCTCACCGGGCTAATCAAGGCCAACCTGCCAGCGCGCATTTCTTTGCAAGTAACCTCGCGCGTCGACTCGCGCACGATTCTGGATTCGATCGGAGCGGAGCGTCTGCTGGGTGCCGGAGATATGCTGTTTATGCCGCCGGGCACGGCGAAGTTGCGGCGTTTGCACGGGCCGTTTGTTTCCGAAGCGGAAATTCGCCGCGTTTGCGATTTCCTGCGCAAGCAGGGCGCGCCCGATTACCAGATGGAGATCCTTGAAACCACTGCGGCTAACGGTGACAACGCCGGCCCGGACCGCGATCGGGATGAGCTTTACGACGACGCCCTGCGTATCGTCCTGGACAGTGGCCAGGCGTCAATCTCGATGATCCAGCGTCGTCTCCGCATCGGCTATAATCGCGCGGCGCGGATGGTTGAAATGATGGAGCGCGAGGGAATTGTGTTACCCGCCGAAGGCGCGCGTCCGCGCGAGGTGCGGATGCGCGGCGCGTAGGCTAAAGCTTCACGCTCAAGTGAAGCCCCACACCCCGAAACTCGTCTATCCTTAATGGTGATTGATCACGACAGGGGCGCAATCGCGCCGCGCCACGGCACGGCTCGCGCGGCAAGTTACGCGGTGATCGTGCTCATGCTGGTCGCGCTCGTCAGTTTTCCTGAAATTGCTAGTAGTGCCTCGTTGGCGCCAGTGAACCTGGCCGGGCGGCAATCCCCGTCTTTGCACACTTTGCTACATCGCCTGCAGCGGCATTATCAGGATACCGGCTCATTTACCGCAAATTTTACCGAAGAAATTCTCCGCGTCGGCGGTATCAGCCAGAAACGCGACGGAACCGTTGACTACAAAAAGCCTGGCCGCATCAGATGGCGGTTTACCGGCAACCAGCCAGAAACGATCGTCAGCAACGGCCAGACCATCTACGATTACGACCCGGGACTCGACCAAGTGGTCGAAAGTCCACTCAAACAAGCGTTCAAAACGTCGGCAGTGGCGGCCTTTATGCTCGGGGTCGGTAATCTTGAACGCGATTTCAACGCCACCGAGGCAGCTTCGAGCGAGGGCCTGCGTCGAATCATTCTGCGGCCCAAAATCAGTGGCGATCAAATCAAACTGGGGATCAATCCGAGTACTCTCAACATTGAAAATCTTACCGTGAAGGACGCTCTCGGCAATACGACGGAGCTGCATTTCACCAACATCCACACCAACATACCCCTGAGCTCCTCCCTATTTGAATTTCAGGTTCCGCAGGGTGCGGATATCGTTGGTGTGCCTGATTCGCACTAGCGAGATATTGCTTCCGCTCTCCGCAGCGGCTATAAAAACGAGCTTTCCGAGACCGCGCCGGGGCGGCGGATCAATCTTGGCACCGTGGTTGCTTATGTGGCTCGCCACGAGTAGACATATATGCCCCCAGTTGATGGCGAATTATGGAAAAGGTGCATTTTTTAACTCTAGGCTGCCCAAAGAATCTGGCTGATAGCGAACTGATGCTGGGGGCGCTCGTGCGCGCCGGATTCGAGCTTGTCGAGGCTCCAGAGGACGCGCAGGTGATGGTGGTTAATACCTGCGCCTTTATCGAAGCCGCCAAAAAGGAATCGCTCGACGCGATACTGGCGGCGGCCGAACTGAAAAAGCTCGGCGCGGGTCGCCGCCTCGTGGTGGCCGGATGCATGGCGCAGCGTTATGGGGCTGAACTGCGCGAAGAATTACCCGAAGTGGACGTATTCGTCGGCACCGGCAACTTTCTCGAATTGCCGGAACTGTTGCGGCGCACCGAAACGCCGGAATTGCGGCCGATTCCTTATCCGGGTGGGGCGCATTTCCTCGCCTCGGGCCTGGCGCCACGGCTCAGGACCGGAGATTTCTTCAGCGCCTATCTGAAGCTGTCGGAAGGCTGCAATCATAAATGCGCCTTCTGCATTATTCCCAAAATTCGCGGACGCCATGAGAGCCGCAGGCCTGCGGATATTCTCACTGAGGCGCGCGCACTGGCGCGTGACGGTGTGCGCGAGCTCAACCTTATCGCGCAAGACCTAACCGCCTATGGTCGTGACCTCAATCCACCCGTCACCTTGGCAAAGCTGCTCGGGATGCTGGCCGCGGTCCAAGGGATTCGCTGGATTCGGCCGCTCTATTGTTATCCGAACTTTGTCACCGATGAACTGCTTGAAACAATCGCAGGCTTGCCGCAAGTGGTCAAGTATATCGACATTCCGTTGCAGCACGCCGACGACGATGTGTTGCGCGCGATGCGCCGCGAACGTTCCGGCAACGCTTTACGCAAGCTGCTCGACCGTATTCGCCGGAGAATACCGGGAGTCGCGATTCGGACCTCGTTCATCGTCGGCTTTCCGAGCGAAAGTGAGCACGCTTTTGCCAATCTATGCGACTTCGTGCACGAGCAGCAGTTCGATCGCGTCGGCGTGTTCACTTATTCGCGCGAGGAGAACACAGCCGCTTACGACTTGCCCGGACAGCTTCCCGCGCGGGTCAAACGCTCCCGCCGCGCCGCCTTGATGGAAGCTCAGGCGGACATTTCGCTGCGCAAAAATCGTGCGCTTATAGGCAATGATCTGGAGGTGATGGTCGAAGGCCCTTTGCATGGCGGCGCCATGCGCTCACGCGGGCGCAGTGCCGCTCAGGCACCCGAAATTGACGGCATGGTGTCGCTCAGAGGCGAAGCACATCCGGGTGAATTCGTTCGCGCGCGTGTGAGTAAGGCCCTCAGCTACGATCTTCATGCGGACGTGATCGGTGCGATTGCTTAAGGAAAGGATTGCGAACGATGGCGAGAAAAACCACGGTGGCAAATCGTAAAAAATTTCTGGCCGACCTGCGCGAGCATCTGCTCGAAATGAAAGCGAGATTACATACGGAAATCGATTCGGAGCTAAAAGCCGAGCGCGAGGGCAATAAGGACGAGGGCATGGATACCTACGACCTCGCCTCTGAAGAACGTGATCGCGAGATCAACTTCATCCTGTCCGACCGCGAACGTGTCAAGGTCAGGCAGATCGACGATGCCCTCGGACGTATGGAGGAAGGCAGTTACGGCGTGTGTGAATCGTGCGGACTGGAAATCGCGGAAGATCGGCTCGAAGCGATGCCGTTTACGCGTCTTTGCCGTGATTGCCAGCAGGATCAAGAGCGCGAAGCAAAGTCGCAGCGCCGCTTCGATGATGAACGCAATAGCTATCGCAAGATAGGTTCAACCGACGCGGACGAGGAGAACGTTTGATATGCGGCGGCAAGCTAAATTAGGAACCTCCGATATTTAGGCCTGCGACAGGCAATTGCGCGCGAACCTTCGGAGGGGGCCTTGCTGGCGTGTGGTGTTTGCCAATCCTCGAAAAATCCACGATCGGCTGTTTAGTACAGTATTGAGCTTGCGCATGAAACCGCGCGATTGCACGTGAAAAGGCCGGACGGCACTAACATATAATGTCGCGAGGCCGATCCGCTTTACGCGGGCGCCGCAACAAGGCAGCCTGATTAGCATAATCAAATCGAGATTGCGGTCTGCGAAGGGAGATTATTTGGCGTCTGCGGCTGCCACACATTACCAGATGAGGATTTTCAACGAAGTCGAGAATGACGCGTTCGCCGACCCGCGCATGGCGGAAGAACTTGCGCGTGTAAAACAGAATCTGGCGACCGTAAAAACCGTCATCGCCGTTGCCGGCGCCAAAGGCGGCGTGGGAAAAAGCGCGATCACGGTCAATGTCGGGGCGGCCCTCGCGCTCGGCGGTCGTAAAGTTGGCATCCTCGATGCCGACCTCAACTGCCCGAGCGTGTTGGCGATGTTGGGTATGAAGCGGCCGCCAAAAACCCTGCTCGGCGGCGAGGGCTTGGAGCCTTGGTCTGGCCCGTTGGGCTTGCGCATTGCCGCCAGTGGCATGATTGTGGAAGGTGACGCTCCGCCGATAAGTTTCGTTGAAGAGGAGCCGGTCGTGCCGGCCGCAAATGGCAACAAACCGGTCGAGTTAGGCTACACCGACGCTCTCAGGCGCCTCCTCGGACATACCAGGTTCGGCACTCTCGATCTGTTGCTGATCGATCTTGCGCCCGGCCTCGACCGTCTGCATCAGCTCGCGGGCTTGGTGGCACTTTCCGGCATCCTCCTGGTTAGCCAGCCGTCGGAACTCGCCGTGCGCGCGCTCAGGAATGCACTTAAACTCGCCGCTGAGATTCATTCCTCCGTCCTGGGGATTGTTGAAAATATGGCCGGCTTCAGTTGCGGCGGATGCCACTCCGTGCGGCCATTGATGCCGCATGGGGATATGGCGAACTTTGCGCGCGAGTCCGGGCTGCCGATTCTCGGACGGCTGCCGTTCGACACTCGCTTGGCCGAGGCGTGTGACGACGGTACGTTATTTGTCCGCGATTATGCGGACAGTCCGCTGGCCAAACAGCTAAATGAAATCGCACGCGCGCTCGACATGGTGCCAGCCGCCCAAAGTCCGTTGAGTTGAGTTATACCGAACCCGGTGATTTAACGCCGCTATTCGGGTTCATCATCCTTTTTGACAATTCTGTCGGCACCCGCAATCGGAATGGCGGGCCGCGAATACTCGAACATGCCGGCGCCAATCAATTCGCCAATCTGAAAACGCGCAAAGCCGAGCGAGGTATGAACGCGCGCGTCACCGGGACCGGGGCGTGACAGTGTCATAAAGGTTTCGCAACGGCCTCTGAGCGCCTTTTGTAACCCGGGATTAAGCTCAATCAGCGCTTCGATATTCGTGGGCGGTTGCTCCGGGCTGGGCGTTTCCAGAATAATTTGCCCGAGACCGCATGCGTGCCATGCGCCGTCGCGTAACAGCCATGCGCCGCGCTGATGTTCACATCCGTCTGGTGAGGTCATACGCGCTTCAAGCGCCAGCGCCTCGCCGCTACGCGGATGACCCAGAAACGCCCATAGCATCCGGCGCGTCTCGAACCTGTGTGGACCCAGGCCGCTGAACGACACGCCGACGCGCGCGCATGCGTCCAGTTCACGTGTGCGGCCGTCGAGCGTGACCGAGCCGCGCAAACTTCCGTATGCCGCCCGGGCCGGATTCATCCGGCCGTCCTCATCCGGAAGGTAAAGCCGTCTGACTATCCGCTCGACATCCTCGAAATCATCGAAGTCGGGCGCGGCCAGGTTTAATTCAAGTCCCGCGGCAATTCCA
>JBOHWL010000286.1:0-20787 GCA_050736615.1 Binataceae bacterium (SeqCode)
TTCGCGGGGATATCGGGGTGAAAAACGGCCGGATCGCCAAGATTGGCCGCATCCAGGCGCATGAGGGCGCCAAGACCATCAATGCGGATGGCCTGATTGTCGCGCCTGGATTCATCGATCTTCATACACATTATGACGCTCAAATTTTTTGGGATCCGTACCTGACCATCTCGGGCTGGCATGGGATCACGTCGGTGGTGCTCGGCAACTGCGGTTTCGGCTTCGCGCCGGTCAAGCCGGAGAATGTCGAGCGCGCGATGCTCACGATGGTGCGCACTGAGGCGATTCCGTTGCGCGCGATGCAGGCCGCGATGCCGTTTGACTGGGAGACCTATCCCCAGTTCATGGACAAGCTCGAAAAGCAGCCCAAGGGCATTAACCTGTTGCCCTATGTGCCGATGAATCCGCTGCTCGGCTACGTCATGGGTATCGATGAGTCCAAGAGCGGACGCATGCCGACCGATCATGAACATGCCCAGATGCGCCGGCTGCTCAACGAAGCGATGGATGCTGGCGCCTGCGGATGGTCGGCGCAACGCCTGGTGCCGGACGGTCCGTCGGCGGTGCAGCGCGATTTCGACGGCTCGCCGATGAACACCGACATCATGCACGACGAGACCTGCATCGAGATGGCCCGCGTGCTGGGCGAGCGTGGCGAAGGCTTCCAGGAGCTTACGCTGGCGAGCTGGGATCCGCGCCGGGATGCACAGCATTTCGAGAAGCTGGCGGAGATCAGCGGCCGTCCGATCATGTTCGAAGCCGTGGCGACTCAGGACCGCTATCCGCATCGCCATCGCAACACGATGAAATGGCTTGAACGCTGCCGTCAGCGCGGGTTGCCGGTATACGGCCAGGGTGTCACGACCGATGCCGGCTTGAGCTTCACTTACGAGGACTGGAACCTGTTCGATGATTCCGATGCCTGGCGCGAAGCGACCACCGGCACGCTGGCGGAACGCAAGGAAAAGCTCGGTGACCCACGCCGCCGCGAGGCGCTCAAAAACCAAATGCCGCGCGAGAGCCTGATCACCAGCTACTTCGACGAAATCATCATCACGGATTGTGTCAAGCCGGAGAACAAGCGATTCGAGGGTCTGACCTTGCGCAAGGCGGCGGCGCAGACCAGCAAACATCCGGTTGACGTGATGCTTGATCTAGCGGTTGACGAAGACCTGAAGACCGAGTTTTTCGCACCCGCGATCAACCAGAACATGGAGTTGATGAAGGAACTGATTACCTATCCGTATATCGCGTTCGGCGTTAGCGACGGCGGCGCGCATACGAAGTTCCTGACCGCCGGACGGTATCCCACCGAAGGTATCGTCAAGTATTGCCGCGAATATCAGTGGCAATCGCTCGAGGATATCCATTGGCGGCTGAGCGCGTTGCCGGCTTTCTGTGCCGGCTTCAAGGATCGCGGCTTCCTGCGCGAAGGCGCGCCGGCCGATATCGTGGTGTACGATCTCAACAAGCTCAAGGTGTTGCCGATCGAAATCACGCACGATCTGCCGGGCGACGAATGGCGCCGCGTCCAGCGCTCCGAAGGCTACAAGTGGACGATCGTGAACGGCCAGGTGACCTTCGAGGGCGATCACTGCACGGGTGCGACTCCAGGACGTCTGCTGCGTCACGGTGTTGGTGCTTAAGTAATAGCGAATTGCCGCATAGGGCGCCGGAGGAAACTCCGGCGCCTTTTCTTTGTGTGCGGCACGCCAGCCGGGGTCGCGGCAACGGATGGGTTGCATGTACAATGCGGGCAGTCCGGCGCAATGTTCACCTGAGAACACCGGGCGCCTGAGCAAAAGAAACGAGCAAGCGTGTCCGCGAGTGGATCAATCGTCCTTGGATATGGCGGGCCGCTACGAACCGCTTTGGTTGGCCTGTTGGATTGGGCGGATCGATGGTATGAAGAGCTGCCATGGCACAAGGGGGAAAGACTCGGCCCGCGCGGAGAGCGGGTCGCCGCGCGTTACCTCAGGCGTCGCGGCTATCGCATCGTCGCCCGCAATTTTCGCGCAGCCGGTGGGGAAATCGATCTGGTCGCGATGGATAATGGAACCCTCGTTTTCGTCGAGGTGAAAACCCGTAGCGGGACGGTCGCAGGCTTACCCCAGGAGGCGGTCGATTTACGCAAGCAAGCGCGGATTCGGCGCGCCGCGGCGGCCTTCGCCAACCGTAATCGCGTGGGCGGGCGCTCGCTGCGTTTCGACGTGATCGCCATCATCGGAGTCGGACGCCACCGCTCGCTCGAACTTTTGAAGGATGCGTTCTGAATGCTCGATATCCGGTTGATTCGAGAACGGCCCGAATTCGTCAAGGCCGAATTGGCGAAGGCGGGTGTGCATGGTGATGAAATTGAGCGCGTGCTGGAGCGGGACGCCGAGCGCCGGCGCTTGCAGCATGAACTTGACGAAATGCGGGCGCGGCGCACGCGCGAGTCGAAGGAATTGGGCAGGATGGCGCCCGAGGATCGCGAGGGGCGGCGGTCCGCGATGCGTGAGCTCGGCGACAAAATTGCGGCGGGCGAAGGCAGTCTCAGCGAGCTCGAACTGCGCCTGAATGAGTTGATGCTCGGATTGCGGAATTTGCCACGTCCATACGTGCCAGTCGGTGCCGGGGAGCCGGACAATCGGGTCGTGCGTGGCGAGAGGGAACAGCGCGGCTTCGCTTTCAAACCGCTGCCGCATTGGGAGCTGGGCGAACGGCTCGGCATCATCGATTTCGATCGCGGTGTCAAGCTTGCGGGCACGCGCTTCTATGTGCTGCGCGGTTTGGGCGCCCGCCTTGAGCGCGCGCTGGTCTCATGGATGCTCGATGTGAAAACGCGCGAGCAGGGCTATCTGGAGATTGCGCCGCCTCTGATGGTGACCACGGCGACGGCCACCAGCACCGGCCATCTGCCTAAGAATGCCGACACGATGTACCGCGACGCCGAGGAGGATTACTGGTTCATTCCGACCGCGGAAGTGCCGCTGACCAGCATGTACCGCGACGAAATCATCGAGCTGGAGCGCTTGCCGATTTATCTGGCGGCCTACACGCCATGCTTTCGGCGCGAAAAAATGTCGGCCGGGCGTGATGTGCGCGGCATCAAGCGCGGCCATCAGTTCGATAAAGTGGAAATGGTCAAGCTGGTGCGGCCGGAAACCTCCGATGAGGAATTGGAAAAGCTGGTTGAAGATGCCAGCGAGATTTGCCGCCGCCTGGAAATCCCGTTTCGCGTCGTACAACTCTGTACTGCCGAACTCAGTTTCGCCAGCGCCGCGACGTATGACCTGGAGATGTGGGCGCCGGGATGTGGCGAATGGCTCGAGGTCAGTTCGTGCTCGAACTGCACCGATTTCCAGATGCGTCGCGCCAATATCCGATATCGCCCGCAAAAGGGCGGCAAAACCGAGTTCGTCCACGCGTTGAATGGATCCGGTCTCGGCCTGCCACGCACATTGATCGCGGTGCTGGAGAACTATCAGCAGGCGGACGGCAGTGTGGTGGTGCCGCCGGTGCTGCGGCCCTATATGGGCGGCGCCGAGGTCATCAGGGCAGCCTAACGTCCCCGCGCGGTTGATCTGTTCGATTCGTAGTCGGATAATCATGGCGAGCGTTTGATTGTGCGCCGTTGGCGCATCATATAGCTCGACGTCCGTCTTTGAGACGTCCGCCAATTCGCTGAGCTCACCACGGCCTGCCGTTCTGCCGCCAAGCTGGAACGGTGGGCCTTTTTGTTCTCGCCTCGCACGACGGCGAGCATGGTCGCGGAGGCTACCGCCCTTCTCATTAAATTCTCCAGTTCGCTATCTTGCATTATATCTCTGATGCTGTCAAGCTTATCTTCCCACCGGCTGATACGGATTGAACGTTCGACCGTAAGAACGGAGGTTTTCGGAGATATGGAAGACGCTACCGCCAACAAGCCTGTGCGCCATCGCAGCCCCGCCTATCCTTCTATTCCGCTGAGCCAGGCCCTGGATCGGGCAAGGCAATTCTATGCACCACAGCGAGATCGCCCTGCTCCGGCATCGGCCGCGCTTGAACTATGGGGATTCAAGCCGAAAAGCGGGAGTGGTGGAGTGACCATCGCGGCGCTGAAGCAGTTCGGACTAATGAGCGAATTCGGAAGCGGAGATTTCCGAAAGGTGCAATTGACCGACTTAGCGCTTCGTATTATCCGAGACGAGCGCGAGCCATCTCCCGAGCGAGATAATTTAATCAAGCAGGCTGCATTGGCACCAAAGATCTACCTAGAGATGTGGGGTCAATGGGGGGGTTCATTTGCGGCCGACTCTACAATGAAATTTTTTCTAATCCAGGAAAAAAATTACAACGAAGGGTCTGTCGCGAATCTTATCGCTGATTACAAAGATACAATTGCATTTGCGAAACTAAGGGGTTCTGACAAATTGGCGAATGCCGAGGGTGGCTGCTGCGCGCCGAAGGAGATATCGGCAGATAGCGGAAGTCAGTTAAGCCCGAAGTCGCCCGCCCAGGAAACAATTCTCATGAACGAGGAGCGGATCATATTTGCACATGAGATTGAACCTTCGCACGCCGTTCGCATTATTGCTTGTGGCGAGGTGGACGAATCGATGTTGGACGCGCTGCAACTTTACATTGAGCTTCAAAAACGGCGCCGAGGGCGGCAGCGAGCCAATACAAGCTCACAAGCCGAATAATGACGGCTGCGGCGTGGCTGATGCTCCGGCGGTCGGCCAGAGAAGGGTAATAAATATTACGAGAAAACTGACTGTCCAGCATCATGTCCAGCATCAAATCGTCACAGCAAAGGCAGCCAATAGAGCAGCCTAACTGAGCCTCAGTAAATATTACTCCGGATAAACCGGAGAATCCTTTGATTTACCTCGTCTGCTGTGCATACACCAAGTTTCGACCCGCGTCTTTTTTCATCGCGCATTTCCGCCGTTGTAACGCTCACGTAACAATTCGCCCGTATGTTTGGCTGGAACGCGCGGAACTCCGACGTCCGCGAGGCGGTTGAAGCGCGATTCAAGTTTGGCGGAAGTGGCTGATACGGTGCGTGAAGAAGTGCCGGTGGCGCGATACGCGGGCTACCGGCGCGGCTTTCACGTGCGCGCTATCGGCGACCGTCTTTTCAATCTCGCCACCTTGGCGCTGGCGTTGATCATTCTGGCGCTGCTGTTCGCGATCACGATCGAATTAATCACCCGTTCAGAGCCTTCGATCCGCGCCTTCGGATGGCGTTTCCTGATCAGCACCGACTGGAACCCGGCGACTGATCAATACGGCGCTCTGCCATTCATATACGGCACCGCTGTTTCATCCGCGCTGGCCTTGCTGATCGCGGTGCCGCTCAGCCTTGGGGTGGCGTTGTGCCTGAGCGAGCTGGCGCCGGATTGGCTGTCGCACAAGCTTGGCTTTCTGGTCGAGCTGCTGGCGGCAATCCCGAGCGTGGTCTACGGGTTGTGGGGGATTTTCGTCCTGGGGCCCTGGCTGCGCGATTATCTTGACCCGGTATTGGGCAGGTACCTGGGGTTCTTGCCGCTGTTCCAGGGGCCGCACGTTTCGGTCAGCATGCTGACCGCCGGCGTGGTGCTGGCGATCATGATTCTGCCTTATATCGCCTCGGTGAGCACTGACGTTTTTCGTGTGGTGCCGCGCAGTCAACGCGAAGCCGCTTTCGCGTTGGGAGCAACCCGCTGGGAGATGGTGCGGATGGCGGTGCTGCCGTACGGCACCTCGGGGATTATCGGCGCGATCATCCTGGGCCTCGGGCGCGCGCTTGGCGAAACCATCGCGGTGGCGATGGTGATTGGCAACCGCGGCGTGATTTCCGCCTCGCTGTTCATGCCTTCGGCCACCTTGGCGAGCGTGATTGCCAATGAATTCATGGAAGCGATGAGCGAGCTCAATGTGGCCTCGCTCATCGAGCTCGGTCTGGTGCTGCTGGCCTTTGGCTTAATCCTGAACGTGCTGGCGCGCGCCTTGGTGCTCGGCGTGACCCAAGGGCGATTTGGCGAAGGGGAATAGGGTGGCACTGTCCGAAAGCCCGGCGCGGTATCGCTGGCGCAAGCTCAAGAGCGACTTCATGTCGGGCCTGACCGTGCTGGCAACCTTGATTGCGCTGTTGCCGCTCTTCCTGGTGTTGGGATATCTGCTGGCCAAGGGCGCGAGCAGCGTCAATTGGGCGTTTCTCACGGCTTTGCCCGCGCCGGTAGGACAAACGGGCGGTGGCATGGCCAACGCGATCGTGGGGACGCTGGAGTTGATCGCGGTGGCCGCCGCTATCGGTATTCCGATCGGCGTCGGTGCTGGATTCTATTTGGCGGAAAATCGTGGCGGGCAACTCTCGTCCGTGGTGCGCTTCGCCGCCGACGTGATGATGGGGATACCGTCGATCGTGATCGGTATTTTTGTTTACGCCGTGGTGGTGCGCCCGATGCATACGTTCTCGGTGCTGGCCGGCGCCATCGCGCTCGCGATTATCATGATCCCGCTGGTCACGCGCACCACCGAAGAGATGGTGATGCTGGTGCCGCACGAATTGCGCGAGGCGGCACTCGCCCTGGGCGTGCCGCGCTGGCGAACCACGTTGGCGGTCGTGGCGCGGACCGCGATGAGCGGGATCGCAACCGGCATAATTCTGGCCGTGGCGCGTATCGCCGGGGAGACCGCCCCCTTGCTCTTTACCGCGTTCGGCAACCAGTTCTGGTCGAACTCCCTGACTCAGCCAGTTTCGTCGCTGACCGTGCAGGTTTACAACTATGCGATCTCGCCATTCCATGACTGGCAGCGTCAGGCCTGGGCCGGCGCGCTAGTCTTGACGGCCATCGTATTGGTATTGGAACTGGGCGTAAGATGGGTCACAAGGGGTACCGCGAGGGTGGCCAGGTAGGCAATGCCGGACAAGCTCATCACGCGCCGTCTCAACGCCTATTTCGGAAAACTGCGCGCGCTCAAGAATATCAGCGTCGCGTTCGCGGCCAATCGCGTCACCGCGATCATCGGTCCTTCGGGATGCGGCAAATCGACCCTGGTGCGATGCCTCAATCGCATGCATGAAGTGGTTCCTGGCGCGCGCGCCGAGGGTGAAGTGCTGCTCGACGGCGAAGATATCTATGCCGCCGACGTTGACCCGGTGCGCGTGCGCCGGCGGATCGGGATGGTGTTTCAGAAGCCGACGCCCTTTCCGACCATGTCGGTTGAAGACAACGTCGCGGCCGGCCTGAAGCTCAACGGCGTCTCCTTGTCACGCGCCGAGCACGATAGCGTAGTCGAGCGCAGCCTCCGCCAGGCGGCGCTATGGGAGGAAGTCAAGGATCGCCTGCGGCGGCCAGGCGCGAGTCTTTCCGGCGGCCAGCAGCAGCGGTTGTGCGTGGCGCGGGCGCTCGCGGTCGAGCCTGAGGTCCTGTTGATGGATGAGCCATGCTCGGCGCTTGATCCAATCTCGACCGCGCGGATCGAGGAGTTGTTGCTCGAACTCAAAGAGAATTACACCATCGTAATCGTGACGCATAACATGCAGCAGGCGGCGCGCACTTCGGATTCCACCGCCTTCATGTACGCCGGAGAACTGATCGAATTCGGCGAGACTAGGCAAATCTTCACCAATCCGGCGCGGCGCGAGACCGAGGATTACATCACCGGACGCTTTGGTTAAACGTTCGGGGGAGGCAGCTATGGACAACTCCCAGCCGCAGCACACCAACCGGCAGTATGAAGAGGATTTGCGCGGCTTGCGCGCGGCCTTGCTCAAAATGGGCGGCCTGGTGGAAAGCCAAATCGCCGAGGCAGTCGACTCGCTGGTCACTCGCAACACTGAGCAGGCCCGTACGATTATCGCGCGCGATGCCGAGGTCAACCGGATGGATATCGAGAGCGACGAGCGTTGCATCCGCCTCCTCGCGCTCCATCAGCCCGCCGCCAGCGACTTGCGCTTTATCACCACCGGCCTAAAGATTACGACCGATCTCGAGCGCATTGGCGACAATGCTGTCAACATCTGCGAGCGCGCGCTGGAACTCAACGAGGAGCCACAGCTCAAGCCGTATATCGATATTCCGCGCATGGCGGCGATCGCGCAATCGATGGTCAAGGACAGCCTTGATGCGTTCATGCGGGATGACACCACCCTGGCGGAAGAAGTCATCGACCGCGATGATGAAGTGGACGGACTCAATTATCAGATTTACCGCGAGCTGCTCAGCTACATGGCCGAAGATCCGCAAACCATCGCGCGCGCGACACGCATCCTGTTCGTTTCCAAATATCTCGAGCGAATCGCCGACCACGCGACCAATATCGCCGAAATGGTAGTCTACATGGTCAAAGGCCGCACCATCCGCCATATGGACAAAAAGCCGAGCAGCAGTACGTGAATCAGGCCGCCGACACCAGCCGGCGTCTTCGCCAGAAGATTCTGATCGTCGAGGACGAAGCCGACATTCGCGAACTGTTGCGCTACAACCTCGCGCAGGAGGGTTTCGCGATTGAAGAAGCCGGTGATGGCGCCGAAGCACTCGAGCGTATTGAACGCCGCGCGCCCGACCTGCTCCTGCTCGACCTGATGCTGCCGCGGATGTCCGGCCTTGAGCTATGCCGCCGGATACGCTCCACTCCCGCGACCGCCACGCTGCCAATCCTGATGCTGACGGCGCGCGGTGACGAAGCCGATCGTGTGCTGGGGCTTGAAATGGGGGCCGACGATTACGTTTCCAAGCCGTTTAGCCCGCGTGAAGTGGCCGCACGGGTAAAGGCTTTGCTACGCCGCGCCAGTCCGCCCGACGCGGGCGCGCCGGGTCTGTATCAGCGCGGCCGCCTGCGGATTGATTTCGGCACGTACGAAGTATTTGTCGACGGCGTGAAACGGGAACTGGCGCTGCGCGAGTTTGAGTTGCTCCGCTTTTTCGCACAGCATCCGATGCGCGTATATAGCCGCGAACAGTTGCTCGATCTGGTGTGGGGTCGCGATACGTATGTTGAGCCGCGCACGGTTGACGTTCACGTGCGCCGGCTGCGCCAGCAAATCGAGCGCGACGACGCCAACCCCGAACTGATTCTTACCGTTCGCAGTGTGGGTTACCGTTTCAACCCAGAGGCCCTTGATTAGACCGTTCACGCCGCGCCTTGCCGCAATCATCATAGCCAGTCTGCTGCCGGCGGCGGCGGCCCTGATTGCGCTAGCGGCGGGAGCGGCGGTATCCGCCGCGTGGGTGATCCTGGTGATAGCGCTGGGGCTGATCTTTGGCGCGCTGTTCGCCCTTCCGCTGCAACGCGAAGCCAACCGCCTCACGGAACGTCTCGACGCACTGGCGGGCGCGCTTGACCGGCGCCAGCGGCCCTCTTTTTTGCAAGAGAACCGCGGCGCCTCCGCGCGCGCGCAGCTTCACTTGGCCGCGGCGGCCGACGCGATTATCAAGGAACTCATCGCGCTCGACGAGCAGCGCGACGAATTCGAGGCGATCCTGCGCAGTATGACGGAAGCCGTGGTGGTCACCGGCCGGCGCGGCGAGGTAGTGCTACTTAACGGCGCCGCCCGGCGCATGTTCGAACTCGCGCCGGAGGCCGACTACAGCGGACGCGACTTCGTTGAGTTGTGCCGCGACCCGCGCCTGCAGGAATTCGTCAGTCAGGCAACCCGGCCGGGCGACGCGACGGTTTTCAATGGGGAGTTTGTGATCCAGAACCCGGCGCCACGCTATCTCCAGGTCAACGCCTCACCAGTGCGCCAGGCCCCCGGCACTGCCGCCGCCTGGGTAATGGTTTTTCACGACATTACGCAGCTAAAGAGCTACGAGACGGTGCGCGCGGATTTTGTCGCCAATCTCACCCACGAATTGCGCACCCCGTTGAGCGCTATCCGCGGCTACGCCGAGACGCTCATGCAAGGTGTCGATGATCCTGAGACTGGCCGCCGCTTCCTCGGCATCGTCGAACGCCAGTCGCGCCGTCTGGCACGCCTCATCGACGACCTGGTCTCGCTGTCCGATCTCGAGCGCGGCCTGACTCCACTCAAATTCGAGACGCTCACGCCTCATCGCGTCATCGAGGAAGCCGCCGAGCTGATGCGTGAGCAAGCCCGGCGACGCGAAATCACGCTCGAAGTGAAAAATTCCAACGAGCTTGCGCCGATCCGGGGGGATCACGACCGCATGCATCAAGTGATGATCAACCTGCTCGACAACGCGCTTAAGTATACGCCTCGCGGCGGCCACATCCGCGTCGAAACACGCGCGGCGCCGAATCCGGCGCGTGCGGAAACGCCGGGCATTGAATTCATTGTTGCGGACAGTGGTGAAGGTATTCCCGCCGCGGATATTCCACGCCTGACGGAGCGCTTCTATCGTGTCGATCGGGCCCGTTCGCGCGAACTGGGTGGCACCGGCCTTGGCCTCGCGATTGTGAAACACATCGTGCAGCTTCATCATGGGAGTCTCAAAATCGAGAGCCGCCTGCGCGAGGGCACCACCGTCAGCGTTTGGATGCCGACGGCGGGGAGCTAATCACAATTTCGGCGTTGAAGGCCTTGAAAGCGATGCCGCGCGGCGCCAGGAGCGGCCGATGAGAACCCACCGCCGCAAGGTTGCGAAATAAAATCAGGCTGAACTATGTTGATGACTATAATGGTGGCTACATTGGCGAAGCCGCAGCCGGAGCGACTACGCGAGGCGAAGCGCAGCCGAACTTAATTAGCGAAGGAAGCAAGCGAGTCCGCGCGCCGAATCCGGAATGATGATGCCGCCACGACGTTGGATGGCGAGCTGAAAGCTAAGTGCGCCGCCAAAGTCATAATGCCGCAGGGAGGAGATTTCCGCCATGACACGGCAGAAACTTGGCTACAGTGCGCTGATCAAGCGCGGCCGTATTCACACTTCGCTTTATACCGATCAGAACATCTTCGAAGACGAGTTGGAAAAAATTTTCCATCGCGGCTGGGTTTATGTCGGACATGTCGGCGAAATACCCAACGACGGCGATTTTCGCCTCAAACGGATTGGCCGCCAGCCTGTCATCATGGTCCGCGATGATCAGGGCGAGGTGCGCTTGCTGCTCAATCGCTGCCGCCATCGCGGCGCCACGGTATGTCAGCAGGAACGTGGCAATGCGCATGCCTTTCGCTGCGCCTATCACGGTTGGACCTATCGCAACAATGGCGAGCTGGCGGGTATTCCGTACCAGGAAGCGTACAACGGCACGCTGTGCAAGGAGGAGTTCGGGCTGCTGCGCGTGCCGCGTATGGGGATCTATCGCGGCTTCGTGTTTGCGAGTCTCAGCCCGGCCGGCGAGACTCTGAATGATCATCTAGGCCGTGCGCGGGAGCAAATCGATCTGTTCGTCGAGCTCGCGCCCGACGGTGCGCTCGAAGTGCGCTCTGGCGGCAATAAATTTGATTTTCCCGCGAACTGGAAGCTGCAGCTCGAAAACGCGATGGACGGCTACCATCCCAATTTCAGCCATGAAACCTTTCTGGACATGCTGCAGCGGCAGATCGGCGTGCGGCCCGACGTGTTCAACGGAAACTCAGCCGGCGAAAGCCGCGATTTAGGTAATGGGCATGTGATGCTCGATTACCGGCGCTATAATCGTGAACACAAGGAGAGAATGCGGGCGATCCTGCCGACCACGCCGGGTGGCGATTCCTATCGCACAGCATTGGAGCAGCGCTACGGCATCCAGCGCGCGGACGAGATCCTCAACGCCGGCGGAACGCCCGTTTTGATTTTTCCCAACCTGATCCTGATCGGCGTACATATTCGTGTGGTTCATCCAGTTACGGTTGATCACACCCAGGTATGCCTTTACCCAACCACGCTAAAAGGTGCGTCAGCCGAGTTGAATACCGCGCGTCTGCGCGGACACGAGTCATTCTTTGGTGCCGCGGGCATGGGCCAGCCGGACGACCTTGAAATGTTCGCGCGTATCCAGGAAGGGATTCGGGTGGAATTGGAGCCGTGGTTCCTGCTCTCGCGCGGGCTCCATCGCGAGCATCGCGACTCTGACGGCACTCTCGTTGGTCAGATGACGGATGAAGTCACGCTGCGCGGCATCTGGAACCACTATAAGCAGGTCATGTCGGCGCGGGAACGAGCTTCGGTCGCGGGCGGTCGCGGACATACCCGCACCTACGAGCGAACGCCCGTGAGGCAATAAAGTGATCGTCGATCTTCGCGAGGTCGAGCGCTTCCTTTATCGCGAGGCGCGCTTGATGGACGAAAACGCCTACGACGATTGGCTCGCCTTGTGGACCGAGGAGCTGACCTATTGGGTCCCGTGCGAGGAGGATGATCTCCAGCCGGAGAACCATATTTCCTTCATCTATGATGATCGCGCGCGGCTGCGGGCGCGGATCGCGAGGCTTAAGAGCGGCAATGCGCACGCGCAGGATCCGAAATCACGCCTGTGCCGCGTCGTCTCGAACATCGAAGTGGGGGAACTCTCGCCCGATGACCTGGAGATCCGTTCAAAATTCGTCCTGGGGGAAGTCAGGCGCGGCAAGCAGGACGTGTTTATGGGCAGGACGATTCACAAACTTCGCCGTCACCCAGATGGACTGCGGATGAGTTTTAAAAAAGTGATGCTGGTGAACAGCGACGAATTTATCGACAATCTGACATTTCTGCTTTAAGAGCCTCCTGTCGATTTTGAGTCCATTCCGCTCAAACAGCAGGACGGCGAGGTCGGTGGCTTCATCAATTCTTGCCCGCATCGCGGCGCGACGTTAGGCCGGGCGCGCGCTGGGAATCGCAAAGTGCTGACCTGTCCTGATCACGGCTGGTGTTTCAATAGTTAGCTGGCTCTCATGGGCCAAATAGATCCACGTACCCTCGAAGATATATTGCATCTCGAATTCACACCGGCCGGGGTCGCGAAACAAGTTACGATCCGCCGTAAAGCCCGCCTTGCCCGCGGAGTCCGCGACGAGGTGACCAAGCCCCCGATGACCTTCGCCGTTGTGGGCGCGTTCGCCGTCGATTGGCGCCGCAGTACTCTTCGGTTTCATAAAAGTGCCCTCGCCGCGCGGACCGTTGCGCTTCTCCATGAAAAATCGGGCCGACCCAGGCGAAAGCGCGTGGCAAATCTGGGACAGTGTACGCAATGGCGGCGCTTTCACACGCCTGCGACGCTGGTACAATCTGTCGGCTGACGCCGGGCGCTTCACTAAACCGCATCCGCGATAGAGAGGAAGTATCCGGTGTGGCATCGGATTGGCGGGTTCGGTCTGGAAGTTACGCTTCCAGAGGCGCGTGGCGCATAGTATGTTTGATTTGAGATCGTGACAATTGTTCCGCACAACAGTAAATAACCGGGCCCCAGCGCAGTAAGCATTGAAAGAGATTACAGATGAATCCAGCAAACAATTATCAGAAGCGGCTGCGCGACGAGATAGGTGCGGTGGAAGGAGAAATCGAGTCGCACAATCAACAAATTGAGCTTTTGAATAAACGTCTGGAGGGACTAAGGCGGGCCCTCGAGTTGTTCGATTCGGAACATTCCGCAATTTCGGAGTTGTTGCGGACCGCGGGTGTCGACGGTGAGATTGATAGCCAACCTGCGGCTTTTAGAGCGCGAAAGTCCGCTCCGAATATAAAACGACACTTACGACAGCGGCCGCCCAGCGCTGGTCATAAAGCTGGTAAAGCGAAACCGTCGCATATACAAAGAAATGCGGAAAAAGCTGATACGACCCCGCGCCTCAAGCGCGTTGATATGATTGCGGCGACGCTCAAGCGCCACCCCAGGCTCAGTGTGCGCGATCTGATCGCCGCGCTCGATCAGCAGTTCAATTGGCAAACCACGGAAAGTGGCGTCACCGCTCATCTGTATACAAATCCCGGACGGTTCGTGCATACCAAGGCCGACCCCGTCGGTAAGCGTCCGGTCTTATGGTCACTGAAGTAGTATCAGGTCCGGCACATCTCGTTGGCTTTTGACCGCATTGGCGGTGAAATAAAAGCGCGGACGGTCACAGCGGAGCGATTCGAAAATCGTCAAGCGCTTGTCACATTTTCGATGCCGATGGGGTTCCATGCTGAAGGAGGGCAGTCAAATGATTGCGACTCTTTCAGATTCAATGGCGGCCGCCATACTCGGCGTACTTACTATAGTTAATTGGTACTTGTGGAAGCCGGCCCTGCGACGACCGGCGCCGTCCGGCGTGGCTGGCAAATCAGCCGATGCGCGGCGTGCACAGCCTAAACGCGATCGGCGCGAGTTCGCTGCGCGCGCCTTGAGTGTGGAATTGATGCTCCAGCGCCGGCGCAGCGCCGACAGAAGAATTGCGGGCGAATCCGCGTGCTTCGGTTTTATGAAGGTGCCAAAGCTGTCGCCGAACCAACGCTTGAGAATCGGTGTTTCTAGAAAACGGAGCGAGGCCGACGGTGACTTTAATGAAGCCGCAGGCCTGTCGCGAGGCAACCGACGGACAAGCGTGTGAGCCTCGTCCATGCCATGCGGCGAGGTTCTTTGTGATGATGCATGCACTGGCGTGTGGCAAGAGTGTGCGCGAAGAGAAGCATTTATTGCGGTACGGGTGGCACGCAAACAGCGCCTTGAGACCGTTCCGTCCGCGTGTTACCGTCTTCAGGCTGTGAGCGGTGTGTATTGGAAAAGCTCGGACCGGCCGCCGGGTCTGAGGCGACGGCTGTCGTCGATTTAACTCACATTCCGCAACCGATGCCGTCGTTGGCTAGCGGCAAGATCGAGTGCGATTAGGTTGGAACACCGCTTCTTCGATTTCGCCAGCGCGCCCTTAGCTCAGCGGATTAGAGCAACAGACTACGGATCTGTGGGTCGGGGGTTCAAATCCCTCAGGGCGCGCCATTACCCAACTTCGCTGGCTTGCAGCCTTGCCAAGCTATTTCGAGGCGGGAAATCGCCCGAATCAGCCGTTCGGCCACGTCGCCTGAACCCAATTGACCGATATCCAGCGAAAACCGGGCAAGGCCTCAGCGACGCTGCATGGCTTACCGCTGGCTGTGGAAATTGTAAAACTTTCAGCCGGGCTAAAGATGAGGTGCAACGCCGCATGCGGCGATGCGCAATTCAGCTTCGCGTCAAAGCGCCGAAATTCGCGCGTAGGATGCGCTTAAAACTCTCTGAATGACATTTTCTGCGCCATGGTATGAAGTTTGCTCACTTGGAACGTCTTGACCGCTTGAACCTGGTAGAGCGGAGGAACTTGGGCGTTTTTGTGTGCGCGAACCACATCAGTGCCTGGCGGAAGATTTCCGCCTAATGAAACATGGTGAACTTAGGGTCAGTTTGCCGCGCGCGCATTCGTCCACCGGCGGCGGTCATTCGAATCAATGTTTGAGCTCGATAAATACGATCCGCGACTGCATCAAACCGCGGCCGCCGCTCCAGTCCGTACCTACGACTTCGAGTCGAACGTGGCCGGAATGGCATTACTGCTGTGGGGTGAACATTGCGTGGAATGCGCGGCGCCCGCGTGCTATGCGACCTGTGATTTGTACCAGCCGCGCTCCGATTCACGCTGTCGCCGCTTTGCCTTCGGCGCGTACAAGAACCCCACTTTCAAATCGTTACGCGGCTACGGCGTTGAAATCTCGTTTAAAAAGTGGGCAAAGATTGAGGCCTTTGGCAACACCGCGATTCTGCCATTGCGATCAGTCTTGCGCTGGGAACGAGCGCTTGAGCGCGGCGCGCCGCTCGCCAACGCGATCGGCAAAATGGTCCAGCGCTTTACCGACCGGCGCAATTGGGAACAGCTTACCTATATTGCGAGCGGAAAGCTGGGCCGCCGGATGCATCGGCGCGGAACCGACGGTG
This sequence comes from Binataceae bacterium (SeqCode), assembly GCA_050736615.1. Lineage (GTDB taxonomy): Bacteria > Desulfobacterota > Binatia > Binatales > Binataceae > JBOHWJ01. Next base: position 15,763 of record JBOHWL010000286.1, read on the forward strand.
TGCAGCCCGACGCGTTCCTGCTAGAGGTCTACAATCCCGGAGTTGAAGAGGTTCGTCTGCAGATCATTTTTAGCGTATCCACCGATGACGTCGCGCAAAACGGGCATCCAGCACCACTCATTGCTCCGGTTATAAAGACGCTGCCATTGCCCCCGGGCTATTCGCGGCACGAATTCGAAGCCGACAACTTTCGCCAGATTCTGGACCGAGGGCTGCCATTCAAGATCACGATGGTGCCGGAGGCGGATAACAATGCGCGCCTCGTGTTTCTCTCGGCAGACCTTGTGAGGTTCAAGCGTTCCGCCACCGAGGCGAAAAAGACGAAGATCAAATGCGTGGTCTTCGACCTCGACAATACCGTGTGGAAAGGGACGCTAGCCGAAGGCGACGAGGTGGTTATACGGCCGGGATTGGCCGAATTGCTGAAGTATTTCGACGAGCGCGGCACCTTACTTAGCATTGCCAGCAAGAACGATTTCGACACCGCCTTCGCGCGGTTGACCGAATTCGGTATCGCTGATTTTTTCCTTTATCCGCAAATCGATTGGCTGCCAAAGAGCCAGAAAATCAAAACGCTCGCGCGACGGCTTAATATCGGCCTCGACACTTTTGCCTTTGTCGACGATAACGATTTCGAACTCGAAGAAGTGGCGCGCGCGCTGCCAGAGGTGGCGTGCATCCACACTGATCAACTTGACGGGTTGAAGGAAGATGAGCGTTTCCAGGGGAGTGTTACGAAAGAATCGCGGCGGCGACGCCATTATTACCGCGATCAAATTTCCCGCGAAATTGATGAAGCGGGCTTCGGCGACGACTACCTGCGTTTCCTGCGTTCATGCGCCATCAAGCTGGAAATCGCGTCATACGGCGACAGCGACAGTGAGCGCGTCGCGGAGTTGGTGCAGCGGACCAACCAGCTTAACTTTTCCGGGCGCAAATACTCGCGCCATGAGCTGGAGCAGGTGATCGCGAACCCGCGACTCGACAAATACGTGATCAGATGCGCGGACAAGTACGGCTCATACGGCACCGTTGGATTTTGCCTGGCCGAGCAGAGCGGTGAGGCGCTGCGGATCATCGATCTTATGTTGTCGTGCCGGGTGCAGGGCAAATTCATCGAGCAGGCCTTGTTCGCACATTTGATCAAGCATCACAATCGCGCGCAGGCCTCCGCGGTGTGGGTCAATTTTCAACCGACCGCACGCAATACGCCGGCGCGCGCGGTACTGGAATCATTGGGCTTCCGCGCGTGCGGCGCGGGGCCGGACGGACCACAAGCCGGCGTCATTTTGCGCCAAGCGCAAGGACTCGCGTGCGATTTTATAACCGTGACCTGTGGGCCTGGCGCCGTCATCACTGCGGCGGCCGCGGTTGAAGGCTGATTCTCGGCTTTGCGTAACCAGGGCCATGAGCGGACGGCGGTTGCGGTTGCGCCCGCACGGCGGCCCTTGGCGCGCGCGATAAATTGCGTTATCAGCGTGGCATTCTTCGGCATATCCGAGGCGTGGCGCGGCTTACGCTCCATGGTGCGAATGCCGGTGCCGGGCACCGCGACCGTCATCTATTATCATCAGGTGAAATTGCCTGACCGTGGACGTTTTGCGCGGCAGATGGATCATTTGTTGCGGTGGTCCGCGCCGGTTCGCGCCGATTTCAACGCGCCACTGGCGCCGGGGTCGCACTCGGTCGCGGTGACGTTCGATGACGGCTGGGTCAGCTTCGTTGAGAACGCACTGCCAGAACTCGAACGGCGCAATATTCCGGCCACCGTCTTCATGATTACCAATTTCATGGGCTCAAAACTCGATGACGATCCCAATGAGCGGCTCATGTCGGCGCAAGAGCTCAAGAGCATTCCGAGCACTCTCGTCACGATTGGCTCGCATACTTTGACTCACTGCATGCTTACGAGCGTGGACGAAGACGAGGCGAAACGGCAACTGAGCGAATCCCGCGCCACACTGCGGCATCTGCTGGAACGCGAGGTTGACCTCTTTGCCTTTCCTTTCACGGTATATAATTCACACCTGCTCGAGCTGTGCCGCGAGACAGGCTATGCGCGGGCGTTCACCGGTAGGCCGTGCTTCGCGCGTCCGGGGGAATTTGAAACCGGTCGCGTGCGGGTCGATCCAAGCGATTCTCTGCTTGAGTTTCATCTTAAATTGATGGGCGCATACCGCTGGATGCCGTTGGCAATGGCCGCGAAACGGTGGCTGAGATCGGACATGCGGGAGGTTGCTACAAAAACACCGGTCGGAGCGGTCAACCCTCCTTCGGCGTGAGCCGCCGACCTTTATTTCCGGAGCAATGGCGCGCAACACCACCATATTAACGACCTCGAGGCCAGTGGTTTTTTCATCGTCCGCGGATGAACGTTATCGGCTGGGGCGCCCGTTCATTTTCGCCGTCGCGGTGGTGGTGTGCATCCCGGCAATACTCCTGCTCAATGGCCATCCAACGCTGCCAGTGCTGGCGATCGGCGGCGCGGGGAGTGCGATTTTTCTGACCTGGGCGGTAAGTTATACGACCCGGCACACCGATTGGCTAATCCTGCCGCTTATTCTTCTGGAATTCATCATAGCGGCGTCGATTCTGGGCAGCGAGGCGAACGACAAATACCGTTCGCTGCTTCATTATTTCATCCTGTTTATTTTCTGTCTGCCTGTTATTCCGAAGCTATATCGATCCAAGATGCTGTATCAGGGCGGATATTTCCTTTATGTGATCTATTTCGCATGGTGCCTGATAACCGTTATCTACTCACTCGATCCGATATACTCACTGGCGCGATTGCTCACTGCCGTACTTGGTTTGATCGCCATCACCGCATGCGCGCTGGAAGTGCGTAACGGCGACGATGCGACGCGTCTATTCGGCCATTTCGTGCTCGGATGCTCGATTCTGATTGGCATTGTCGCGGCGTCGCTGGTGCTGCTGCCGCACGGCATGACCTATGCCAATCCATTCAGCGACCTCGATGCCCAGACGCTGAAGGCTATGAAAACTTCTGGCGCGCTTGTCGGGATCAACCGCTTCGAAAGCATCTTCGGCCAGCCGAACGTGGTGGGTTCATTGATGCTGGTGACGGTCAGCAGCGCGCTGATTTACTGGCGCAAGGCGACCCGTGTGCAGAAGTGGGTATTGGCTGCGGTTATCGTGACGGCGCTCGGGGCCGACGTTCTGGCCGATTCGCGCACGCCGTTTATAGCCTTGGTGGTCGGCTGTGTACTGTATTCCATATGGAAATACCGCCTGCGCAGCATCCTGGTGCTGGCGGGCGCGGCCGTCATGGCATTGGCCGCTTTGGCGGTAATTGGGGCGGATATCAGCGGTTATGTCGCGCGCGGCAATGTCAGCACCCTGACCGGGCGCACGGCCATTTGGCTCTTCGCGATCCAACAAGTAAAAGACCAGCCCATTCTCGGATATGGCTACGAGGTCGCCGGCGCGATCTTCAATTTTCGGGATTTTCCAATATGGTACGGGCCGTGGGATATGGGGCCTCACAGCTCGCTCCACAATGGCTACCTGAGCCATCTGGTTGGGGTTGGTGTTCCAGCGACGCTCTTCTGGCTCTATATCATGTTGCGGCCGTGGGTTTATGTGATTCGCCAGAAAACTGATCCCTGGAATCTTAAACCGGCGATATTTCTGCTCGTGGTGCCGCTGTTGGTCGAGAATATGGCCGAAGCGGCGATCGGTGATTGCGCGGGCGCGGTCGGCCTTTTGTTTGCCCTGGCCTGGGTGGTCGCCGAGCGATACCGGCTGATCTCGTTGGCGAAGGCCGAGAGTGAGCGGCAACTGGCGCTCGAACGGATGCCTTCCGGCTTAAGAGCGATAAGCTGGAAATAGCCTGCCCAGGCAGATCGCCGAAACACGAAAAGTAATGACCGCTTCTCGTTTTGCGCGGCGAAGGAAAGCTAAGGACGAAGCAGCGCTAGCGGATTTCGGATTGCATACTTCATAGACGCAGCGCTGAGCCTGACCGAATGGCTGATCGAACCGCGCTCGTCTGGCAGCGCGGTTGCTATCCGGAGAGGGTGGGGCGGGGCCTCATTGCCGCAATCACGACCGCTAACCATACCGCGCCGATAATCCACCCACCGATAACATCGGTAGTCCAATGTACGCCCAGATAAACGCGGGAAACTCCGACCATAAGCGCAAGGACGACGGCGACAATCCATAGTGGCCGCCGCCAACCCTTATGACGCGAGGCCGACAATAAGAAGTTCCGTCAGCAGCCTGAGCAGCGAAATTAGTAGCGCGGCAAACCCGCGCACCGCGTTTAAAATTCGGTGCGGCTCGGCTCGCGCAATAGCACCGTAACCAAGAATTGACGGTCCGGCCCCGGCGACCCGTGGTACGTGATTGTTCTTCCGACAACAATCGAACCGTATCGAGAGAACGTCACGTTATCTCCGACGCCGGAATTATATTATTGGCGGGTCTTCGATCTTAATGGTCGGCAATTGGTTCTCGGTATCTTGCAAATACAACATTATGATGGCTTTGGGTTCTTCGTGTGTCATACTTGAGGTATGCTGAAGCGCTCAAGAACGGCAAACCAGTGATCAATGCCGAGGGGAGCTGCGGCCGCTGAGCGTACGCGAGCCCGAGCAGACCAAGCGACACCGCGAAGCGGATCGAGGAAGGCGCCGGCAGCGCGCTCTGATGGTTGGTGCAGGGAAGGGCCGTCATGCTAGTCAACCCTATTCGTTGAGCGATTGGAGGATGAAATGCTACAGGGCTTCAAGAACTTCCTCATGCGCGGCGATGTCATTGTCGTCGCCGTCGGGCTGGTTGTGGCATTGGCGTTCAGCAATCTCGTGAAGGCCTTCACCGACAATATCATCAACCCGCTGATAGCCTCGGCCCAGGGCGGCAATAAGAGTCCCGGGTTAGGCTGGCAGCTGATCAGCGGTGGCGGTAACGGTACGTACCTCAATCTCGGCGCATTCATCTCCGCGATTATTTACTTCATCATCTTCATGGCGGTCGTGTACTTCCTGATTGTCGCGCCCT
>JBOHWL010000287.1:0-6831 GCA_050736615.1 Binataceae bacterium (SeqCode)
CCGCGCTGGTATTCGAATTTATCCACCGCGCGCATCAGGCCAATGTTGCCTTCCTGGATGAGATCGAGGAAACCCAGGCCACGATTGGTGTAGCGCTTGGCCAGACTCACCACCAGGCGGAGATTGGCTTCGGTCAATTCCTTTTTCGCGCGCCGGCTCTTGTCCTGGCCCGAGGCGATGGTTTCAATCGAGTTGGCGAAATCCTCGACTGGGGCTTTGACCCGCCGCTCAATTTCCCGCACCGCTTTTTGTGCTTCTTTGATACGGGCGGCGATGTCGAGCAGATTTTCGCGCGTGCCGTTAACCTTCAGGACATGGCGGCGGTCTTCAGCGTCGGCGGCTTCCTTGAGCAGGTGCGACTTGGTGCGTCCGGTGGCCTGTTCGTAATGAGTGACCAATCTATGCGCGTCGCGTGCGCCGCGCAGCAGGCTGCGCATATCGTCGATTACCGCGTCCTGCAGATGATGCGAAAGTTCCAGCCGATGCAGCTCTTTTTTAACGGTGTCACGGCATCGCGCCAGGACTTTTTCGTACTTGGCCCTTGTTGGTTTGCTGACTGGTTTGGGGCCGCGCAGCTTCTGTTCGAGTTCTTCGATTTTGGCCCGCGCCGATTTGAGTTTTTTGGCCGCCAGCAGGAGTTTTTTGCGTTGCTTTTCGTTGGCCTCCGCTCCGCGTTCCTCGTCTGCTTCCGAGGCTTCCTCGTTATCTTCGAACACGTCGCGCAGGTCGGCCTCGCCGGCTTCCACCCGATCAGCCACTTCAATCACGAACTCGAGCGTGACCGGCGAGCGCAGCACCTCGTCCTCGACTTCATTTTCGCCGGCCTCGATACGTTTGGCGATTTCCACTTCCTGCTCGCGCGAGAGCAATTGGAAATTGCCCATCTCCTTTAAGTAAAGCCGGACCGGGTCGGACGACTCAGTGAGCGAGTCAGCGGCGGCGGGTTCAGCCGCCTCCTCCGGTTCCTCCTTGGCTTCGCTTTCGAGGTCGGAATCGGCATTTTCGCTGGGTGCGTCGTCCAGCACCTTAATATCGAGATCCTCGAAACTCTCCAGCGCGGCGCGCAAGTCCGCAGGCGAGGCGACGTCCTGCGGCAGGAAATCGTTGACTTGCTCAAAAGTCAGATAACCTTGTTCGCGCCCGAGATCGACCAAACCCTGCAGGTCTTTGCCTTCGTACTTCTTCATGCTCTTACGCTTCCGTCCTGGCCGGGCTCACACCGAGCCACAAGCGAATATCTGCCGGACGGCTCAAAAACCGTTCCGGCGCAAGCCGCGGGCTGCGCCATCGTTGGCAGGTCCAAAGGTCACCAGCGCGGTAGAAGACACCAAAGCTGCATATCATAAGCAGGAGCGCGGGATAATTCCAAGCTCCCACGAGCTACCGGCGAGTCCGCCTGACCCTGTTCTAATTATAATAACGATTTTGCTACCGGGACGTTTCATCGCCCACGAGCACTCTCATGGGACGCTATCGCAATTATACTCAAACGGAACACGTTTGTCGCTAGGCGCCACAAAGACTCGTAGTTGAAACGCAAAACTGGCGAACTCCGGACTTAAACTCTATTCTGGTCGTTTCGCACCGCATCCGGTTGAACCCTCGGAGGGGAGCCAGCGGTGTCGGAGCCGTAATTGCTGACTCACGCGGGAATTCTTCTCCTTAGCTTCGCCGTCATCCTGGTCGGTTCGGAACTCTTCACGAACGGCGTCGAATGGGTCGGTCAGCGCCTGCAGATCGCCGAGGCGGCGGTCGGCAGCCTGCTGGCGGCGGTCGGTACCGCGTTACCGGAAACTTTGATCCCGGCCGTGGCTTTGCTGCTGGACCATAAGCACAGCCAGGCGCATCAGGCGGTCGGCATCGGCGCGATCATCGGCGCGCCCTTGATGCTATCGACGCTAGCGTTGTTTGTCATGGGTTCGGCGGCGATCTTGTTTCGCAAACGGCGAAAACAAATCGCTCTCCAAGTCGCGCGCACCGACGCCAGGCGTGACCTGGCTTTTTTCGTGCCGATCTTCCTCAGCATGATTCTGCTTGGCCTCGGCAGTGTTAATCCGCTTGCGCGCCACGCGATCGCTCTCGTGCTGCTGGCCGTTTATGCCGCCTATGCGATGCTCATGTTGCGATTGAAGCGTGCGGAAAATGCGCAGCCGGGACACGGACTGTATCTAGCATCGTTATTCCGCAGAGCTCCACTTACTCCACGTATGCTGCTGATACTATTGCAAGTGGCGCTGGGAGCTGGTGCGATTGTGGCTGGCGCGATCGAGTTTGTGAATCAGATTGTCATTTTTTCCCATCATGCCAACTTAAATCCCGGCGTGCTATCGCTGATTCTGAGTCCGCTCGCCACTGAGTTACCCGAGAAATACAACTCGGTGGTATGGATTCGCCAGCGAAAGGACCATCTGGCGCTTGCCAATATTACCGGCGCGATGGTGTTTCAGTCGTGCATCCCGGTCGCGCTGGGGCTCGCTTTCACACCGTGGCGTCTAAGCCCACCCGACCTGCTAGCTGGCGCCATCGGGCTCAGCTCGGCGGCGCTGCTCTTCATCAATGTGCGCGACGGCGAACTGGGTACGCCGACCATGCTCATTGGTGGTCTCGGCTACGCGATTTTCCTGGGGGGCTTGATGGTGCTTGGGGTAGTTTGACGCTAGCGAAGCGCTCTGGCGCGCAGCGAGCAAACGAGTCCGCGAGGTGCGCAATAGGAGGGATGAACCGCTACGAGGAAATCCGCGCGCAATTTTACGGCAACCGCCTGCTTTTCGGCAACGCGGCGGACGCCGGCGTGGTCGCGGTGGAAATCGCCTCCGGCAATGAGGTTGAAGTATTCAAACGCCGCGACGGCGTGCTCAGCCGTGAACGCCGGCCGTTGCAACTGTTCGCGCTGGTGGCCGAGCGCGCGATGCTCGAGGGATTACGCGCGCGTTATCGGACACTCGTGTTGGAGGGTGACTTCCGTTTCCGTCACCTGCTCCTGTTCGACTCAATTGACGCGCTGGAAACGGCACGGCGACACTTGCGCAACGTCACAGGTGAAGCGCCGGCCGCGCCCGGCGCGCCCTATCTGATCCTCGCGGATCCGGTCGAGCAGCATCTGATGCTGACCGGCACCACGTTTTTCGGCGGCATGCAGTTCAGCGAACTGTCACGCCTGAGTTTGGATATCGAAACTTACATCAGTGAAGGCTTCGAATTTCCCAGTGCCGCGCGCGAAGGCGACCGTGTGGTTGCAATCGCGCTCACTGATTCGAGCGGCTTCGAGTGCGTGCTATCCGGCGCCACGATGGATGAGCCCACGATGATCCGCGAATTAGTGCGGATCGTCAGGGAACGCGATCCCGACGTAATCGAAGGCCACAATCTGTTTCGCTTTGACTTGGAGTACCTGGAAACCCGCGCCCGCCGGCACAAGCTGAGGCTCGCGCTGGGCCGCGACGGCAGTGAGTTGCGCGCCCGGCCCTCGCGCCTGCGGATAGCCGAGCGCACGATCGCGTACCGCCGCTATGATCTGTACGGCCGCGGGATCGTCGATACCTGGATTCTCGCCCAGCATTACGATATCGCCAGCCGCGAACTCGAGGGCTTCGGCCTCAAGGAACTAGCTCAGCATTTCGACGTCGCCCGCGACGGCCGCGTGTATCTGGACGCCGCCCGCGTGAGCCATCATTTCGATCATAATCCCGAGGAGTTGATGGCTTACGCCCTCGATGACACGCGTGAGGCGGGCGCGCTAGCCGAGGTGCTTTCACCGAGCTATTTCGTGCAGGCGCAGATTTTTCCGTACTCGTATCAGAACGTGATCCTGCGGGGGAATGCGACCAAGATTGACGCGCTCCTGATGCGCGCCTATCTCGCCGCGCGCCACTCGATTCCCGAACCCAACGCGCCGAGCGAAGTGGCCGGCGGCTATACGGAGGTGCGGCGATGCGGTGTTGCGCGCAACGTGCTCCATTGCGACGTCACCTCGCTGTATCCCTCGCTGATGCTCGAGGGTGGGCATGCTCCCGTCAACGATCGGCTCGGGGTATTTTTGCGGATGCTCGCGGATTTACGCAGCTTCCGCGTACAGGCCAAAAATGCGGTACGCGAGCTTTCGGGTAACGAGCGCCGCAATCTCGAAGCGCTGCAGCAGACGTTCAAGATCTTGATCAATTCATTCTACGGTTACCTGGGGTTTTCGCTGGGCCATTTCAACGATTTCTCGCAAGCCAACACCGTGACGCGCCGCGGCCGTGACCTGATTCGGCGCGCTGTCGAAGAACTGGAAGGGCACGGCGCGCAAGTGATCGAGGTTGATACCGACGGCATCTATTTCGTCGCCCCGTTCGCCTTGGACGACGACTCCGCCGCCAATCGCTTGATTGAGGAGATTTCGCGCGCGATGCCGGGCGGAATTCGGCTGGAAATCGATGGACGCTATCCTGCGATGTTCAGCTACAAGATGAAAAATTACGTGCTGATGGACGAACGCGGCGAGCTGACGATCCGTGGCTCCGGCCTTAAATCGCGCGGGCTCGAACGTTTCCAGCGGCGTTTCATGGAGGACCTTTTCGTCCTCATGCTGAGCGATCGCCGTGACCAGATTCCGCGGCTATACCAGGATTACCAGGACCGGCTGGCAGGTCACGCGATCGGCATTGCGGAGCTCATGAAAACCGAAACACTGCAAGACTCGCCCGAGCGCTATCGCGATAAAATCGGTGGAGGGCGGCGCAACGTTGCCGCCGCTTATGAACTTGCCCTGCGATCGCGGCGGCGGTATCTCAGCGGCGATCAGGTGTCCTGGTACGTGAGTGGACGCGGCGCCAGCGTCAAAGTCGCGCGCGCGGCGCGGATGGCGGCTGAATACGACGCGCGCCATCCCGACGAGAATGTCGAGTATTATCAGGCCAAGCTGGCGGATTTGTACGAGAAATTTCGACCCTTTGTCGTTCGCGCGGGCCTCTTCGCGGCGGCTGAATTGGATCCTCCGGGCGCTCCCGTCCAGCAAGAGCTGTTCGCCTCGAGCAAGCCCGCCAAGTAACGACCTTCTTTGCATCCGCGTATCGGGTTTTCGCTGGCGTTTTGCGATTTCAGCCCAGCGTGCTCTTTTCGCCTCGAGGCCAATCCGATTACAATCGGCGCAGCCGGAGGCGAGATGTCATGGCTCAAGAAGAAAAGCGCGAGCAACCGCTTGATTGGGGCAAGGTGAAGGAATTCGCCGGCCTGATGCTCAACGACCTTGGCGCCGCAATGCAAAGCGCGCTTACCTATATTGGCGATCGCCTCGGTATTTTCAGGGCGCTGGCGGAGGCCGGTCCCATCACCTGCGATGACCTCGCCACCCGCACCGGACTCAATCAACGTTATCTGCGCGAATGGCTGGGCGCGATGACGGCCGCCAAATATCTCACCTATGACCCGGCTTCCAGGCGATACACGATGCCGCCTGAGCACGCGATGATCCTGGCCGACGAGAACTCGCCGTTTTTCATGGGCGGCTTCATGCAGATGACGGTGCCGGAAATTTCTTTGGCGCCCAGGCTGCTTGACGCGTTTCGCAGCGGCAAGGGTCTGCCGCAAAGTGAATATCCGCCCGAGGTGTTCGAGGCGATTGAGCGCGGCTCCGCTCCGATGTATCAGCATCAGTTGCTGAAAAAATGGCTGCCGGCGATGCCCCAAGTAATCGAAGGTCTGAACCGCGGCGGCAGCGCGCTCGATGTCGGATGTGGCAGCGGCCGCGGCGTTATCACGATTGCCAAGGCCTTTACCAACGCGCGCGTCTTTGGCTACGACGCCCATCAAGGTTCGGTGGACCGTGCGCGCGCCAACGCGCAGGCGGCCGGTGTGGGCGACCGCGCGACCTTCGAGGTGGTGGACTGCACCCGGCTTCCGGCTGAACAGTTCGACTTTATTTCAACCTTCGACGTGGTCCACGACTCGGTTGATCCGTTAGCCTTGCTGCGTTCGATCCGCAATGCGATCAAGCCCGACGGCACCTATCTGATGGTGGAAGTGAACGTCTCGCCCAATCTGGAGGACAACATCAATCCGATGGGGCGCATGATGTATTCGGCCAGCACATTATATTGCATGACGGTTTCGCTGGCCCATGGCGGCGCGGGCATTGGCGCCTTGATGGGCGAGCCAAAAGCGCGCGAACTGTGCCTGGAGGCGGGGTTCAAGCAATTTCGCCGGCTGCCGGTCAAGGACGCCTTTTCGGTGCTGTACGAAGTGCGGCGTTAAGGGAAGTCCGCACTCTGACTGCTTCAGCCTTTGCGCGTACGTCATCGGCAGGCGTCGCGCTCGTGATTTGAACCCGCTCGACCACCGCGAGAAACGAGTCGAGTACGGCGGAATTGTTACGTCGATCATAGGCCACGGCCATTTCCGTTGTTGCGCTGACGTTCGTCAGCGGGCGGTAAAGAACCTGTTCGCGCTGCAATCTGCGAATCGAGGCAGGGACGATGGCAATGCCGAGACCGGCTGAGACCAGACTGATGATCGTCTGCATTTGGACCGCTTCCTGCGTCACGGTGGGTGTAAATCCCGCCCTCCTGCACACCGCGTGAATTTGATCATGCAGACCTGGCGCGGCATGACGCGGCATCAGAATGAATGGCTCGTCGGCGAGCGCCTTTAGTGCCACAGTGCGCTGACGGCCAAAGCGGTGTCCCTGCGGCATTGCGAGCACGAGCGGTTCGCGCAGAATCGATCTGAACGTCAACGAATCAGGCGCATTTTCAATTGGTAAACGAATGAAGGCGAGGTCGATCGCATCGGCGGAGAGCAAACTGATTTGCTCTTCCGTGCTGCGCTCATGCAAGGCCAGGGCAACATCGGGAA
>JBOHWL010000288.1:0-4472 GCA_050736615.1 Binataceae bacterium (SeqCode)
CCGTGAGGAGGCGCGGCCGGTCTGGTTAACACTACCGCTCTACTGGTTGGTCGGTACCAACTCGACGCGACGGTTTTGCGCGCGTCCCGCAGCGGTGCGGTTAGTCGCCACGAAGTGCGTCTTGCCAAAGCCCTGCGGTATCAGGCGGTCGGACGAAACGCCCTGACCCTCCAGATATCGCGAAACTGCGTTGGCGCGCCGCTGTGACAGCTTGAGATTGTAACGCATCGTGCCGATGGCGTCGCAATAGCCGTTCACATAGACCCTCACGTTCGGATTCTCCTTCAAGGTCTGCGCGGCTTCATCGAGCACCGGCTTGTCCACCTCGCGGATGATCGCCTTGTCAAAGGCGAAGTGCACTCCGCGCAGAATAATCTTCTGCGCCGTTGGCGGCGGAGGCGGCGGTGGAGGAGGAGGCGGCGGTGGAGGTGGTGGCGGCGGAGGCGGTGGCGGCGGACTCGGGCACATCAAGAGGCCGGCAACTCCGCCCACGAGGGCGCCGCCGGCAATTCCGGTCGGAACCACCCATGCCAGATAGGTGCTCTGATTCTTTTTCGAAAGCGCCACTCCGGTGCCGATGCCGCCGCCGACCACGCCACCGGCCACGGCACTGGTCAGAATGCACTTGCCTCGTTCGCTCATGGAACTGCATCCCGAAGCCAACGAGATTGCAGCTATTCCCATGAGCCACAGACCCAACAGTCGTCTCTTTCGCACTATCCACCTTCCTTCCGGCCCCGACGACCCGTTGCCATAGCTACAGGTTCATCAGGCAGTAAGCTTCCAACGGGAGTTGGGAAATTGATCTCATAAGCCATGGCATATGACAAGCGTAAGCCGCCGAAAATAATGAGTTTGTGCCCGCTGAGACAATTGAAAGGCGCCATTCGAATAATATTCGCCCTCTGATCGTCTCTTCGTAGCATAGGCGCAAGCGGGCAGCTTAATTAAATCAATACGCGTTATCTCACACTACTTAGAGTTAAGTAACGACCGCCGTATAGTGACTATAAGGAGCGATGATTACCAGATTCACGAAGTGTTAACTATTATAAGATAATCTAATTTATCAATAGACCTGAATAATTATTTTCGTTTGGTATGAGTCCTTCGTGGCGAACGGTTGTTCAACGCGGTTGGCCTGAGTTTCTTTCTCCTATACGTATCCGTATCGATTCCGCCGCGATGCCGTCCCACCGATCGGCACTTCGGATGTGGTAAGATCGTTGGAACCGCCCGGAGCGAAACTTTTCGCACGAATCGATGCGGCCGCCTGGGAGGTCACCAAACCGACAAAAGGAATAAAACGCGATGAGTGAGAAGATCGTCAGGAGCGATGAAGAATGGCGGCGGCTGCTTACGCCCGAACAGTTCGACGTGACGCGTCACAAAGGTACTGAACGCCCTTTTACCGGGAAATACTGGGATTTCCATGATCAGGGCGTTTACTTATGCGTCTGTTGCGGAAATGAATTGTTCGAATCCGAGACGAAATTCGATTCAGACTGCGGATGGCCAAGCTTCTACGCGCCGCTCGACGAAAATCACGTCGAGGAGGCGCGCGACAGCAGCTTTGGGATGCTTAGGACCGAAGTTACATGCAATCGATGCGGCGCTCATCTGGGGCATGTGTTCAAAGATGGACCACGGCCGACCGGTCTGCGCTATTGCATGAACTCAGCATCTCTGAACTTCAAAAAGACGGAGTGATTGTTCCAAACCGCGTGGATAAACCGCGATTTGCCTCGGCTTGCGCGGGTTGCGTTTGATACGCCGGGCGTAGAAGGGAATAATCTTCGGGTATTCCCAGATTGTACCCGGAAGGCAATGCCCGCATCATCGGTTGTTCCTATCTCAAGTCAAGCTGAAGCCCCGTCGCGGCCTTCGACTCCCGCCGTCGAGATTAGCGGTGTCAATCATAGCTACGGCGATCGTCAGGCACTACGCGACGTCGGGTTGATCATCGGGCGTGGTGAAATCTTCGGCTTGCTGGGACCCAACGGCGGCGGCAAGACCACGCTGTTCAAGTTACTTTCGACCCTGGTGCCACTGCAGTCCGGCGAGGCGAGCATTCTGGGGTTTAACCTGCGCGGTGAAACGATGGAACTGCGCCGGCGTCTGGGCGTGGTCTTTCAGCATCCGAGCGTCGACGGCAAGTTGACGGTCGCCGAGAATCTCGCGCATCAGGGCAGATTACATGGCGTTACCGGGCAATTGTTGAAGAGCCGCAGCGACAAGATGCTCGAGCAACTTGGTCTGACCAATCGCGCCGGCGATTTGGTCGAAACCCTTTCAGGCGGCCTGCAGCGGCGCGTGGAATTGGCCAAGGCGCTGTTGCATGAGCCGGAATTGTTGATCCTGGACGAGCCCAGCACCGGACTCGATCCGGCGGCACGGCGTGAGTTTTTGCACTATTTGTCTCATTTGCAAAAAAGCGCCGGCGTGACCATCGTGCTGACCACGCATCACATGGAGGAAGCCGAGCGCTGCGACCGCATCGGCGTGCTGCATCAGGGACGCCTGGTGGCGATCGGCGCGCCGGGTGAACTCAAATCACAGGTCGGCGGCGACGTCGTCGTGATCAGCGGCCCTGCGCCCGAGTCGTTGCGCCAGAACATCCAACAACAGATGCGCCAGCGTTGCGCACTGGTCGATGGTACGCTGCGAATCGAGCGGTCGCGCGGCCATGAGTTCGTGCGCGACGTGGTGGAAGCCTTTGGCGGCGAGATTGAAACGGTGACGTTTGGCAAACCAACCCTCGAGGACGTCTTCGTCCATCTGACCGGCCATCGTTTTTACACCAGCCGCGACGAGGACGAGCAATGACGGCGGCGGGCGTGCGGGTTGAAGCTGGCGAGCCGACGCTGGAGAGCGGCCCTCGCCGGGTTATCGCGGCGCGAGCGGCCGTTCAGGCGGGAACCTTGTGGCTGCGCGAGATCACGCGTTTCCGCCGGCAGCGCAGCCGCGTGATCGGTTCGTTCCTGCAGCCGCTGGTGTTCTGGTTGCTCTTGGGTGCCGGATTGAAAGCGTCGTTCCGGCCGGCCGGAATGCCGCCCGGGATGAATTATTTCGAGTATCTGTATCCCGGCTTCATTGTGCTGGTGCTGCTCTTCACCGCGATTTTCGCGACCATCTCAACGGTGGAGGATCGGCGCGAAGGATTTTTGCAGAGTGTGCTGGTGGCGCCAATTTCGCGCCCCACGATTGTGATGGGACAGGCGCTAGGCGGCACCACGCTGGCCTGGGTGCCCGCCTGCATTTTCCTCGTACTGGCGCCATTTGCCGGAATTGGCCTGACTGTCAGCGCGATCATCGTATCGGCGATCATGATGGCGATAATCGCCTTCGCTTTGACCTGTATCGGACTGGTAATCGCGTGGAAGATCGAATCAACGCAGGGTTTTCATGCGATTATGAACTTGATCCTGATTCCGATTTGGCTCTTATCAGGCGCGTTTTGGCCAGTGAGCGGAACCCCGCTGGCGCTGCGCTGGCTGATGCGTGTAAATCCGCTGACCTACGGCATGTCGGCGCTGCGCCAGGCATTGTACATGGGGCAGCCGGGCGTGTTGGGGCATATGCCGGGATTCGCCTTGTCCTTCGGGGTCGCCGTGGTCTTCGCGCTTTTCACCTTCATCCTGGCGGCATGGGTAGCCCGGCGCGCCACCGCTTTTTGATTCCTTCGAGGTGGTATCAGGAAGGGTCGAAGTAGGCTTCGATTCTACCCTCAAAATGGAACTCCCGCGCCAGCGAAATCCAGGCGCGGGTGCCAAGGTGGGGTGGCTCCGGAATGCGGTCGAGCGGATAAAATCCAGCCTGCAACGTCTCCAGCGGATGGAGCTTGAATTCGCCGCCGTCGAGACGACAATAGAACAATAACGAATAGATATGGCGGGCGGGTGAGCCCAGCTTCAGGCTGTCGGTGATCGCCATCAGGCGCGTGGGGGTGACGATCAGGCCAGTTTCCTCGCGGACTTCCTTCGCGACATTTTCGGCCGGTGAAATGCCAACGTCGCAAAAGCCGGTGGGATACCACCAACGGCCGTTGGGCCGCTGGATCATAAGGATCTCGTCGCGGGGATTGAACACGATCGCGCCACATCCCACCGCCGCGGTGACGTAGCCGTCATAGCCGCTGACTACCTGCGCGCGCCAACGCGCTCTCAAGTCGTCCGCCATACGCGCGTCAGCGTTTTCGAGATGTGCCCGAATCCGCGCCGCTTCGCGCAGCATCTCTTCGTAGCGCTCGGCGTCGAAGCCGCTGGTTTTGAAGGCGAGGCCGGTGCGCGCGACCGCGCTGATCCGCTCGATGAAGCGTGCCAATTCGAGCAGCAAGTCAGTATCAGCCATGTACACCTCCCTTGATGCGATCTTGATCGGAAGGAACCAGCGGCTCGTTGATGCACCAGCAGGCCGTTGATAAATCGCGGCCCGCACCCCCTCAATCTTCTCCCCCGCAAGAAGAGCGGGGG
>JBOHWL010000289.1:0-10035 GCA_050736615.1 Binataceae bacterium (SeqCode)
ACAGGAACAGCACCATGATGGCGCCGACATAGATGATGATCTGCAGAAAACCGACCGTCTCGGCGTTCAAGCCGATGAACAGCACGCCAATCACGATCAGCGCAAAGGCCAATGACAACAGGCTGTGCACCGGACTGCGCTGGAGAATCACCCCGAAGGCGGAAATAATCGCCAACACCGCCAGAAATATGAACAGCCACACTGGCATTAGTACTTCGCTCCGATCGCCACCACCACGAACGCGGTGGCGAGCAGGTTGATCAACCCGATCGGTACTAGACCCTTCCAGCCAAGCCGCATCAACTGGTCATAGCGGAATCGTGGCAGCGTCCATCTCACCAGGATCTGCAGGGAGCAGAAGAACACCACCTTGACCCAGAACGAGACCAATTCCAGCAACACCACCGCCCAATTCGGGACCGCCAGGAACCATCCGGTCATATTGGGAAAATGAAAACCGTCGCGGTAAAGCCACGGCACTTGCCATCCACCGAAAAAGAACAGCGTGATTAGTACTGAAATCAGCACGATTTCAGCGAAGTCGGTCATCATGAAGACCGCCTGCTTGCTGCCCGAATATTCGGTGTAATAGCCCGCGATCAACTCGGATTCCGCCTCGGGCAGGTCGAACGGCACGCGCTTGGATTCGGCCATGCCGGCCGTCAGCAGCAGCAGGAACGAAACTGGCTGCACCAAAATCCCCCAGCGCGGCAGCCATCCGAACCAAACGCCGCCCTGAATGCGGCACATTTGCTGCAAATCCAAGGTGCCATAAGTAATCACGACGGCGATGATGACGAGCCCCATCGCGATTTCGTAGGAAATCATCTGGGCGGTTGCGCGAATTCCGCCGAGCAGCGCCCAACGATTGTTCGACGCCCATCCGCCCAACGCCACTCCGTACACGCCAACGCCCAGGACCGCCAGCAGGTATAAGGCAGCCAAGTTTACCGGCGCCGCCTGCACGTTGACGACATGCCCTCCGACCCTCAACACGTCGGCCATCGGCACCACCGCGAACGTGACCAGCACCGGGAACAGCGCCAAAAATGGCGCGAGGCCATGGATGAAGTGGTCCGCGCCTTCGGGGACGAAGTCTTCTTTCGTGAAAAGCTTTATCGGGTCCGCCAAAAGCGTATTGACCACGCCGAAATTGGGCAGCCCTAAGCGGCGGCCGATCCCCAGCACGCTGGCCCGATTGGCGCCGATACGGTCCTGAATCAGGGCGCTGCCTTTGCGTTCGAACCACAGCAGAATAGCCGCCAGGTTCAGTACCAAGATGATGATTGCAACCGCTTTGAGCGCGCCGATCAGAAGTTCAATTCCCACGATGAGCCAGTGCCAGTTTTTTCCAAGCCGGGATTGTTCCGTGCAGATTGACAGATTACGGGGTGCGGCAACAACCGCCCCGCGGTACGTGGAGCGTTGGCGTTGTCCCTTCGATTTTCCCCCAGCCGCCGTGCGAATCGGCACAGCGGCGCGTCATCAAGCAGACCACCCCCACCCACCAGGGCGTAAAAATAAAACGCGCGACGGCTTGGTTTGACGCCAGCCACGAGGGCTTGATCCCAGAGCCGGCCAGCGTTTCCAACAATATTACTGATCCTTCAGTGCGTATTCTTCAAACGTACGGAAATCTAATGACAGCTATACTAAAAGCCAAGCTATCGCCAGTCCTTTGCTCCGCTTTAAGGTGCGACACAAGCATTCGCGCGCACAGCGAACCCCGCGCCAGCCGCGCGTGCGTGACGCGACCTCGCGAACAATCGTTGCAGCTTAACAAACCGCGCGGGTCGAAAAAAATGTCGCGGTGATCCCTCCCGCCTGGACGCACGGCAGTCTGTGCCACCAACGCTCCCGCCGACAGCCTTTGATCACACTCCGTCCGCTAGCCGAAATCCGTTACGCATTTTGCTACGCTTAGTGTATAGAGCGTTCAGCGGATTCGAGATGCGAGTGATTGCGGGACAGGCTCACGGCCGGCGCATTGCCGCGCCGCGCGGACTTACCACGCGGCCGGCTACGGCGCGCGTCCGCTCATCGATTTTTTCACGCTTGGCAGCGCGCTGTGACTTGGAAGGAATGCGCGTGCTGGATCTCTTTGCGGGCAGCGGGTCGTTGGGCCTGGAGGCGCTCTCGCGCGGCGCCGCACACGTCACCTTCGTTGACTCCTCCCGCGCCGCGGCCCAGGTGATTGCCGCCAATCTGCGCCTGCTCGGACCTACCGCCCGCGGCCGGATTATCAGTGCCGAGGTGTGGCGCGCGTTGCGTCAATTGGGCGCCGACGGTGAACGTTTCGATCTGGTTTTCGTCGACGCTCCGTTCAAAATGGACCTCAGCGCCGGCATCCTGACTCTGCTGGATCAGTCCGGCCTGGCCGCGTCGCGGAGCTGGGTGGTGGTGCGCCAGTTTCATCGCGCTCCGACACTGACGGCCGCGGGATTTGAACCCGTGAATATCGCAACTTTGGGCGATCACCGTATCGCTCTTTACCGGCGCCAGGAGACGCCGAAGTGAGCATAATGAGCCGGCATGGTTAACAAATCAAAGGATCATACCCCATCCATCGCCATCTACCCTGGCAGCTTCGACCCGATTCATAACGGCCATATCGATATCATCCGCCGCAGTGTCGCGATCTTCGATGAAGTGATTGTCGCGGTTGCCTACAATCCGCATAAGGATTCCGCCTTATTCACACCCGACGAGAGGGTTGAAATGATCCGCGACAGTATCCGCGATCTCGAACCGCGGGCGCGAGTCGATAAGTTCAGTGGGCTATCGGTTGACTACGCTGAACGGATCGGCGCGAACGCCATCATCCGCAGCCTGCGCGCCGTCACCGACTTCGATTATGAAGCCCAGATGGCGCACATGAACAAGCAGATGAAGGGCAACATCGAAACCATCTTTCTGTTCGCCAATCCCAAGCTATTCTTCACCGCTTCGCGGCTGATTAAAGAAGTCGCCAGCTATGGCAAACGACTGCCCGAGCTAGTCCCCGAAACGGTGATGAATCGGCTGCGCCAGAAACTCAAACTCGACTAGCGCCAGGCGGGACGAAGCGGGGGCACGGTTTCTTGAATGGCGCGTGACCGCTAGAATCGGGCCTGCGTTGGTCGCGCAACACATTTGAGAATCCAAATCTCAGAGCGGACTTTCGATAATAATGATCAAGCTTAATCGCAGGATAGCCTCACTCAAACATTCCGCCACGCTGGCGGCCGACGCACGCGCCACCGAGATGCGTGCGGCGGGAATTGACGTGATTCCGTTGGCGGCGGGCGAACCCGATTTTGACACGCCCGAACGTATCAAGGAGGCGGCGCGCCGCGCGCTCTCCGAGAGTAAGACCAAGTACACTCCGGTCAGCGGCACCGCCGAACTCAAAAAGGCCATCCAGCTAAAGCTCAAACGCGATAATCGATTGGATTATGAGATTGCCGAAATAATCGCGACGGCCGGCGCCAAGCAGGCCGAGGCCAACGTGATCAATGCGCTTTTCGACGAGGGCGACGAAGTCATCATCCCGACTCCTGCCTGGGTCAGTTTCGCGGCGATGGTCAAGTTGAGCGGCGCCACGCCGAAATTCGTGGAATGCCCGGAGGACAACGGCTTTGTGCTGACACCGGAGCGTCTGCGCGAGGCCATCGGCCCGCGCACGCGCGGAATCATCCTGGTGTCGCCTTCCAATCCCACCGGCGCCGTCTACTCCGCCGGCCATTTGTCCGAATTGGCCAGTATCCTGCTCGACTCGGAGCTATGGGTGCTATCAGACGACGTTTACGAGCACATCGTTTATGACGGACCGGTGCCGCACATTCTCGCCATCGAACCGCGCTTGAAATCACAGTCGGTCGTTTTCAATTCGCTGTCCAAATCGTATGCGATGACTGGATGGCGAATCGGTTTCGCCGCCGGTCCACGGGAAGTGATCGGCGCCGCCGCGCGCCTGCAGAGTCAAAACAGCGGTAATCCCAACTCGATCACGCAGGCGGCCGCGGTTGAAGCGCTGACCGGTCCGCAAAACGAGCTGGGCCGGATGGTCGAAGAGTTTCGCAAACGCCGCGAATTGGTGGTCGAGCGCGTGCGCAAGTTGCCCGGCATCAAACTACCTAACGTGCCGCAGGGCGCTTTCTACGCCTTTCCCAATATCAGCGCGCTGCTAGGCGCGAGCCTCAATGGCCGTACCATCAGCGACGGTGATTCGTTCGCCGAGCTGATGCTCAATGAAGCGCATGTGGCAACTGTGGGCGGCAATGATTTCGGCGCACCCAATCACGTCCGGCTCTCCTATGCCACCTCCGCCGACAATCTCAGTCACGCTTTCGACCGGATCGAACGCGTGCTGACAAAGTTGCGCTAGAGAGCTGCGCACAAGCCTCATTGTCCATTCCATAGCCTAGCAGGGTGTTGAAAAAGGCGTTCTTATCGCAAGTCGCATCCCAGTGCCCGTATTACACTGCGCAAAAGCTGGCTGCTTTCCTCAATCTTCTCTCCCGCTCTTTTGCGGGGGAGAAAGAGAGGGGGTGCAGGCTGTGATTTATCAACAGCCGGCTAGGCCGCGGGAACTGCGAACTTACGTGGAGCGATTATCCTTGATGGGAAAACCCAATCGCTCCGCGTTGATTCCTCGTCCAACGCACCTCGCAGACTCGTTGTCCCGGACGCTACTCCGTGGGGGCGAGTCAGCGAGCCTTCGGCCAAGATAAAGACTTGCCTGTTCGCGAAGCCGTCGGCTTCGCTAATGCGCTCGGCTCCGCCTGGTGTGCTGGCTCCGTCGGCGGCTACGTTAATGCCGGACTCCGTTCGGAATGACAACTGGGGCTTGTGTAGAGGTTCCTTAGTGGTTCGTCCTTTATTAGCACAACGACAGCCACGCACCGCCATTTTTTGAATGGCCGCGCGGTCGATTCATTTCGGCTTACCGGGACTTACAAATTTGGCCACCGGTCTTGGCACAAAACCCTCCCGCGGCGGTTGCGGTTGTCCCAGCGGCGGCTCCCAGGTCAAGGGCGGCGTTGTTTGGCCCTTCCATTGAAGTGCGCTGACGAATTGCTCGCTGGTTTCAATTCCGGCGCCGAGCCGCTTGAGCTTCCGCAACTGCGCGTCACGTGCGTCGGCGCTCCTGGCCGCCACCGCATCGCTGATCACAGTGACCTTGTAGCCGCGCGACAGCGCCGCCCTGGTGCTGGCCAACACGGAATTTCCCAGCATCACGCCGGCAATGGCCAGATGCCCCACATTCTCCTGCTCAAGCCAATCGTTGAATTGCCTATTTACGAACGCGTTCGCCATGGCCTTGGTGAAATACGGCCCAGCCCACATATCCATGGTTGACACCAGCGCTTCCCCCCCTTCGTAGCGCATCGCCGCCCAATTGCGCTCGACTCCGCCCAAAAACGCAAACTGGCTGAAATCGTCGCGCACATAAGCGACGGGCAAAGCGTTGACCCGCATCGCCTTAATCAACCGGTTGACAACGTTGATCGTTGGCTCCATCTGGTCCCTGGCGACCGGATCCCGCCCGTTCGGGGTAAGGAAGCTGCGTTGCATGTCGATCAGCACCAGCACGGTATTGGGACCGCGCGAGGTTTGTGCATTTTGCGCCGCCTGGGCCTGGGCGACCAACCCGCATCCCAGCAGGATGGACAGGAACAAAGCCGTGCTGACTCGTCTCATCTCTAATGCAAGCTCCTCAACGTCTGATGTAGTTGGTTATCGGCGCGCATACGCCCGTCTTACGAGCGTAGCGCATCGGTCCACCAGCGGACCTTTTTTAGCGCAACCGCCGTCGCGGTTAAACCGCAGATGGCAATTTGCGCGCGGATTCAGTCGAGCCCGTAAACGCGCGCGCACTAGCGAAGCCGCCAGGCGGAGCGAGCGGGCGAGTCCGCAAGCTGCGTTCCAGCCGCGTTTCACGCTTCGGCAAGCCCGTAAACCCGCACGGCTGTATCGTGCACTATTTTCCGTCGTTGTTCGTCCGCGAGCGCGCCGAAGCGCTTTTCCACGATTTGCCGCGAGCGCGGGAAGGTCGCCGCCGTATGCGGATAATCCGACGACCACATCACATGGTCGGGGCCATAGCGATGAAGCGAATCGACGAATACCGGATCGGCAATGAAGGTGGCATAGACCTGGCGCTTGATATAGTCACTCGCCCGCATCGGCAGGTTGAGCCCGCCTACCGCGCCGAGCCGATTTTGTACCGTATCGAGCCGGTACATGAAATAGGGCATCCAGCCCACGTCATTTTCCGCCGAGACGATGCGGAGCCGCGGGAATTTTTCCAGTACGCCGCCGAACACCAGCACCGAAATGGTGCGTTCAATCTGATGGTGCAGGTTGGCTAATTGAAGTAGAAAATTACCGCCGGTCGGATTGGCGCCGGTGCCTCTGCGCGCGGTGAGAATATGCAGCGACAGCGGCATGTTCAATTCCTGCGCGGCCGCCCAGAACGGCTCGTAATCCGGATGATTATACGGTCGTTCATCGGGTGCTTCCGCCCAAATCATCGCGCCCTTCATGCCTTTTTTGGCAATCCGATGCAGTTCCGCCACACTGGCCGGAATATCCTCAAGCGTGATCAAACCCAGCGGAATCAGCCGTCGGAGGTCATAGCCGCAATATTCAACCGCCCAATCGTTGAAAGCGTGGAAGCAGGCGGCGCGCAACTCGGCGTCGTCGAGCCCGAACAGCGGCATCCCCATCGAGGTATAAATGACCTCGGCCCGCACCCCATCGAGGTCCTGGTCCTTAATTCGCGCGCCAGGATCCCAAACGCTGGCTGGCGCCTGATCGAAGCCCTTCTTGTTATGCTCGGGCAGCTCGTTGGAAGGCACGCCCGCGCCGAAAAATCCCGCCACCGGCATCGGGTTGATATTCTCGCAGACGAAAAACTCCCCCTCCCTGCCGTTGAGGCCGCGCACCGTATGCGGGGCGTGGTCGCGGAATTTCCGATCGAGCCGTTCGGCCCACATGCCGGGCGGTTCAACAAAGTGCGAATCGGCCGAAATTAGACGATAGTCTGCCATCGTTATGCCTCCTTCGAGCGTTCGCGCCGGCGCTTCATCCAGTCGTGACGCCGGTGATCGTCGCGGCGTGCGGGCCTGGCCGCGCGCGCCTTGTGTCTATGGCAAATACCATAGCCTGTCGCCCACAGGGTAACCACGTCAACCGTCGCGGCCGAAATGTTCCGCCGTTTTATCGCTTCCCACGCACTTGACTAAGGGCGCCTAGCCCGCGTAGGGAGAGAGGCGGAGTCGGGACCGCTTGCTTCAGGAGGTGCGTGCGATGGCGCTAGAGACGCTTTCAGACTATCTGCGTTCGGCGTATCCGAAAACCGTCAGCCTTCGCGACGGCACGCCGGTCGCGATTCGGCCTCTGCTTGACGATGACCGCGGGGAGATGTGCAACTTTTTCGAGCGCGTGCCTGAAGAGGATCGCGCCTTTCTGAAAGAAGACGTGATCGATCAGCATGAGATCGAAGCCTGGCTCGACCGGCTCGACCCGGCAACAGAAACCGTGATCGTCGCCGAAGCCGCCGACCGTATCGTCGGCAGCGCGGTACTGAGCCGCGAAGCGCGGGGATGGGCACGTCATGTCGGCGAAATCCGCATCGTTGCCGACCCTGCCACCCGCCGCTAGGGACTCGGCCACGTGCTGGCCGAAACCATCTTCGCTCTCGCGGTGCGCCTGCGGCTGGAGAAAATCGTCGCGCAAATGATGACCGACCAGCGTGGCGCTGTCCGGGTGTTCGAGTTGCTCGGCTTTTATCCGGAAGCGACTCTGCGTAATCACGTCAAGGACCGTTACGGCCACAGGCACGACCTGCTCATCATGGCGAACGAGTTGGAAATCACCGCCGCCGCCGATCCCGAAGCCGCTTTCATTCCGCATCCTCGCTGAGCAATCGTTACTTTCGCCACGGCGCGGGATAAACGCCGGTTGCCAGCAGATGCCGGTAATCGGCCAGGATTTCGGCGTGATCAAACGCCAGCGGCTGAGGCGGTTGATGCGGTGAAAATAGCGCTGCATTTTTCGCATCGTCGCATCCACGCGGAACGCCGTCGGCGCGCGCCACATACACCACCGTCACGGTCTGGCCGCGCGGATCGCGGTCGGGCCGCGAGTAAACGCCCAGTATTGTGCGGAGTTCGACTTCCAGTGAAGTCTCTTCGAAGGCCTCGCGCACAGCGGCGTACTCAACCGTTTCGCCGTAATCGACAAAGCCGCCGGGAATCGCCCATCCGGGTGGAAAATTCTTGCGTTCGATCAAAACAATCTGATCGCCAATTTCGATGATTACGTCGGCGGCTATCGGCGGACACTTCGGACGCGGCATGCGAAAAGCCTATCATCCTATTTCGAGCCTGACATTCGTCTGGCCGCAATGACCGAATTTCTTGGTTTACTTTTAGTTCACGAACAAGATATCGCAAACGTTACAGAGCTTCTTTTCTAGCTGGGCGCAGAGTGCGCTCACTCGTCCAGCTCTATATCCCGGTAGACGTATTTCTGTCCACGTTTAACGGCCATCACTATGACCTTGTGATTGACCATGGGACCGATGATGTCATCCAGAGCCTCACTAGCCTTGTTGATACGAACATGCCCAGGAGAACCTGTGGCCGTGATTTCGATCCAATCCTGATCAAGATGTAAGGCGCGTAAGATTCCTCGCATCCTCACGGTTCTTTCGTCTGTGGCCCCGGAGGGCTTGGACTTCCGTATCGCCTCATTGAGTAGTTGGCGAGTCGCGGTGACGAACGAAGCGATCGGATCGCTGGGCGAGCTAGCATCACGTACCTCAAGCCGCTCGAAGGCTTTGCCTGTTGGCGCAAGGTTGCGCGAGAGATTCAGAAAAGCTTCTCTGTATTCGCTGCGAGGAACGATGGCGGGCAAGGCGCCTTCTGGATCGTTCGCACTGGCTCGCAAGACATTAAAAAAAATTGTCGTTACGTTCTCGATTTTTGGCTTGTTGGACGACTCCCAAAGTTCGCGCTGCTTCTGCTCTTCAACCCTGACCGCAAACTGATAACTCCCAGCAGGCGCTTGGAAAAGCCACGGCGTGAACATGGAGTGGACGTCGGATTCGGGTGCTCCTCGCCGACGAAAAGGGCGGTCTAGTAGCATCTCAACCGTTCGGGAAAGAACGGCCTTTATAGTCTCAATTTTGTGTATGATCAGCTCAAGCGGCGCGCCGCCATGAATGATTTCTCCGCCCTTAACCGAAACGAGGACATCTCCGGGGGCAAACCTTACGCCCGCGCTCCCCGCTGCGCGGGCCGTCCATATCAACTGCAGTAGCTCTCTGAGCTGAGATTGTGCAAATGCTGGAAAGGGAATCTCAGCGAGATATTGACAAGCGAGGTGCTCAGCCATGTCGTATTCGCGTCCCTTGTACGAAAGAGCAACCGCGCTCACGGCGGTAATGCCTCGCGTCCTCCGCTTGTCGGCGGCGAGCTGACCGAAAGCTCGCACCTCTTCCGCCGATGCCTTTTTATAGAACTCCTCCGCACGTCGATAATCACCCCCCCG
This sequence comes from Binataceae bacterium (SeqCode), assembly GCA_050736615.1. Taxonomy (GTDB): domain Bacteria; phylum Desulfobacterota; class Binatia; order Binatales; family Binataceae; genus JBOHWJ01. The sequence goes on from JBOHWL010000289.1 coordinate 9,541, forward strand.
GCGTGCACACTCGGCCTCAACGGCAAGCTTCTCACTTGCGGAATGGTAGCTATCCCAATTCACGATTCCTCTGGAACATCTTGAACCATCAACAGCGTGGCTGAAAAAGCGAATACTCCCGCAATCGCCGGTAAGCTGCTTTTACCTTCTCTCGCCTGTCTAATTTTTTGACCCAAGCGCTGTCTCACGCTATGCCGATCACCCGCATCCACGCCCGATACTTCGAGCCGGAGACAGTCTTCAAGGTCATTTACTCCCGTTCCAGTCGGCCCGACGTAGTAATCTGCGCCGATTAACGTTTCCGCTCTTCGAATCGCATACAGTCTACGAGTTTCTTCAACACCAGCGATCACGCAGCAATATGCGCCAGCTTCCGTCGCGTCAGTGGCGTTGGCCCAAGCACCGATCGTGCGCTCGTCGGGCGCAAACCAGACGATTTTCGTTGACAGCTCATTACCATTATCCGACAGCGTCACGTCAACAGGCGACACATGG